>JACOUH010000059.1 GCA_016177925.1 Planctomycetota bacterium
CACGAGCAGCGCGACGGCAGTCGACGCCTGGACGCCCGGGCCGCGGTGGAGCACGAGGAAGGCGATCAGGTAGCCGATGGCGATCTGCTGCAGGACGCGGATGAACTGAACGTAGACGGCGGGCGGATTGCTGGCGAACGTATCGAGAAAGATACCCAGGGCGATCAGCGTCAGCGAGCGCCGCAGGGCGTGGACGAACTGCTGGCCCCACCTTTCGCCGCGGGCCTGGCGGAGGGCGAACGAGAACGGCATCGCCACGCCGACGATGAACAGGAACGACGGCTGAATGAGGTCCCAGAAGGTGCAGCCCTCCCAGGGACGGTGCTCGAACTGGTCGGCGAGCCAGCCCCAGGTGGGGTCGTTCATGAGCTTCTGCAAACCGAGGCCGGCGGACACCATCGCCAGCATGACGAAGCCCCGGTAGGCGTCGACGGAGACGAGCCGCTCGGCGGCGGGCGCGGCGGGGTGGTTGGGTCCCATGTCTGGTCCTGTGCGGGTGGTCGTGGGTTGGAAACCCCATGAGCCTCCTCAAGCTACCGAGCCCGCCCGCCGCTGTCCAGCCGACACCGACAACCGGGTGCCCCCAGCCTGCTTGCCAACATCGGCTCAAGTTCAAGGTCTGCGTGGACGATAGGTAGATGGAGGTTGTCAATTCTCGCGATTCCCCCTGAGCGGCACCTTTCCGGTATCGAATGCCACAGGGTGGAGCTATTGCATGGCGAATTCCGTCGTCTCCGAACCGTCCGTGTCCACCCCGATCCATTCTCCGCCCCGCTGGCGCGACCTGCACCGGGGGACTCGCCTCTGCCTGCTCACGACGTTTCTGCTGATTCCCACGTTGCTCCTGGAAGTGAGCGTGAGGCTGTACTGGGCGCTAAGCAAGGGAATCCCCGCACTGCACACGGAGCAAATTTGGGATACGTTCTACCCTGAAATGAAGGAATCCGGGGTAGCCGCGGCCCCAGAGGACCGCGCCGCCGGCTCCTTCGACGTGCTGATCCTTGGCGCCTCGGTCTTTCACCCGTTTTACGGCGATCTGGCGGTGCGGTTGCCGACGACGATCGGGAACGCCCTGGGTCGCCCCGTCCGCATCTATAACCTCGGTTACCCCGGCCGCACTTCCCTCGACAGCTACCAACGATACGCCCGCCTCGGCCGGAAGCGATTCGACCTGGTTATCTTCTACCACGGTATTAACGACACGCGTCTGAACAACTGCCCGGCCTGCGTCTTCCGGGCCGACTACACGCACGCCCCGCGCTACCAGCAGATCGCCCTGCTCGACAGCCACCCGGAGCACCGTTACTTTGCCCTGCCCTACTCTGTCCGCTATCTCCTCAGTCGCTGGCAGGATCAGTTGAACCTCTCGACACTGCCCAGGGAGCGCTGGAATCAGTATGGGGGCGAGCTGAAGACGCCACCCTGCTTCGAGGCGAACCTGAAAAAGATCATTGCCCTGGCGGAGCAACGAGGCGACCCGCTGCTCTTGATGACCTTCACCTACCACGTGCCGTCCAACTATACCGAGGAGGCCTTCAAGGCGAAGGAACTTGACTACGCAACGCACCACGATCCCCTGCGCCTGTGGGGCACGCCCGACAACGTGCCGCGGGCCATTGACGCCCATAATGCCGTCGTCCGTCGCCTGGCGGCCGAGCACCCCGCGATCGCCTTCGTCGACCAGCAGCGCCTGATGCCGGCGGGCAAGCGCTATTACAACGACCCGTGCCACCTCACGACCCGCGGCTGTGAGGCGTTCGTCGACAACGTGATGAAACAGGTCGACTGGAAGAGATGGGCCGGCGCCCGGACAAGCCACGCGACCGCCGCTCGCTGACCCCGTCCCCCGGAGTTGGCCGGCGGGCTCCGCACACGGCTTGCGGGCACTTCTTCTCACAGATAAAAATGCGGTGACGGAATCCCGGTCTTCCGCCCTGAAGGGGCGTCCGTGAATAGCCCGGGGCGTGAGCCCCGGGTACGAACCGACGACACCGCACGAACACCAGCCCCGAAGGGGCGATAGAGCCTCTGTGGAGACGGGCCACTGTCGCCCCTTCGGGGCTTGATCCTGGGACGCGGCCTCCGAACCCGGGGCTCACGCCCCGGGCTATTCACGGACGCCCCTTCAGGGCGGAAGACCGGTAACGCCACGGCGACGGGGCTCACACAGATGTGGTCAGAATATGAGTGAAAATATTAAGAGCGGAAGACCGGGCAACGCCGCGGATCCCGGGCCCACGCCCCAGGCTATTCACGGACGTCCTTTCGGGGCTGGGGGAGCGCTCGCCTCACTCGATTCGAGGTGCTTCATGTTCCGGTGGGTCTGTCTGGGGGTAGGGGTCGTGTTCCTCTCGGTGCTGACCTGGATGGTCAATGACGTGCGCCTTCACGTCCGCCAGTCGGGCGAGACGGTCCACACCACGGGCGAGACGATCAATGAGCACCTGCCGGAGATCGTCAAGAAGGTCGACACGACGATAGACACGCTCGCCGAACTGGCCGCGGACATCCACCAGCTGAAGGAGCTGGCCGGCGTCACCAGCTCGGCCCGCGACCAGAACCTGGTCGCCTACGCCAACAGCGTGATCTCCCTGATCGAGCGCTCCGGCGGCACCATCGGCCTGAAGAAGAAGCTCGGCGGCAAGGGCCTCAAGAATGAATCACCTGCGAAGGAGTGGGCCGCCGGCGCGCGCAAGGAAGCCCTGCTCCTCACCATCCTTGCCCGGTCGAAAAAGGAGTTGGTGACTCGGCTGGCGAAGAACAAGTTCGGCTCGTCGTGGTACATCCGCATCGGCGACGGCGAGCCGGTGGAACTGTTGGAGTGGCTGAAGGACAACCATCCCGACACGAAAGCCTTGTGAGAGCGAGCATGGATACCTTGGAAACCGAGCGGCTCGTCCTGCGCTTGCTGCGCGAGTCCGACCTGGACGCCTACGCCGAGATGTGCGGTGACCCCGAGGTGATGCGCTTCCTCGGCAACGGCCAGCCGATGAGCCGGGCCGACGCCTGGCGCAACCTGGCGATGATGCTCGGACACTGGCAGCTGCGCGGCTACGGGCTGTGGGCGGTCGAGGAGAAGGCGAGCGGCGTCCTGGTCGGCCGCGTCGGCTTCTGGGAACCGGAGGGCTGGCCGGCCTTCGAGGTCGGCTGGACGCTACGCCGCGCCTGGTGGGGCCGCGGCTTTGCCACCGAGGCGGCCCGCGCTGCCCTCGATCACGCCTTCCGTCGCATGGGGCGGATGCACGTCATCAGTTTGATCCGGGCGGGGAACCTGGCCTCGGTCCGTGTTGCCGAACGGCTCGGCGAGCGGCTCGAGGGGCGGATGGAGTTGAACGGCTTCGAGACCCTGGTCTACGGCATCGGGCGGGACGACTGGGAGCGACTCGGAAAGTAAGGAGAAGGACGCGATGCATCACTTCGCGGACCGCGTGAGCGAGGCCGTGCGGTACAAGGGGACGCCGCTGTGCGTGGGCCTCGATCCGCGCTGGGAATCGCTGCCCGAAGAGATCCGCCGCCGGCACGGGAGCACGTCCCTCGAATCGGTCGCCGCCGCCTTCGAGGAATTCTGCTCTCGCGTCATCGACCGCGTCGCCGACCTGGTGCCCATTGTCAAACCGCAGAGCGCTTTTTTCGAGGCGTGCGGCCCGGCGGGGCTCGTCGCCCTGCGCAACATCCTGCACCGCGCCCGCCGGCGGGGACTGCTCACCCTCCTCGACGGCAAACGCAACGACATCGCCTCGACCGCCACCGCCTACGCCGACGCGGCACTGGCGGGCGTGACCTTCGCAGGCCATCGCTTCCCCGTGTGGGAGGCTGACGCACTGACGGTCAATCCCTACCTCGGCCGCGATGCCGTTGAGCCCTTCCTCCAGAGTGCCCGCCGCTGTGGCGGAGGCGTGTTCGTCCTGGTCCGGACGAGCAATGCAGGGGCCGGGCAGTTTCAGGACCTCGTCGTGACGCGGTCCGGCGGCACCGAACCGGGCCGCCCGCTCTTCCTGCATGTCGCCGAAGCGGTGCGAGCCTGGGCTCGCGAGAACCTGGGAAGTTGCGGCCTCGGCGACGTCGGCGCGGTGGTCGGCGCCACCTACCCGGCGGAACTGGCCCTGTTGCGGAAGGAGTTGCCCGAGGTGCTGTTTCTCGTGCCCGGCTTCGGCGCCCAGGGCGGCAAGGCCGAGGACGTGATGGCCGCCTTTCGCCCCGATGGCCTCGGTGCCCTTGTCAACAGCTCGCGCGCCATCCTCTTCCCCGGCGACCCTGCCGACCCCGCCTGGGAGCAGCACGTCGAAAAGGCGACCCGCGACGCCGTCGCCGCCCTGCCCCGCGTGCCCCACCACCCGTAGCCGCATTCGCCAGAATACGGGCAACGCTTGCCCGTATTCTGGCGAATGCGGCTACGAGCGGCAGGTAGTGTCCTCCTGTTCAATAACCGAACAGTGCGTTTCTTTCCACGACATTCGCTTCAGTTGCAAGGCCCTGCCTGCCGATCCAGAAGAAGGCATGCTCTGCGCAACCGTCTTCACAAGTCCTTCATGGAAAACAGGTTGCGCCTGCTCAAGTCGTTGGCTGCATTTGCCCGGAAGATTGGCGACAGATTTGCAAGGGGAGAAGACGCAGTGTTGGCACAAACATGCTAGAGTTTCTGTGATAGAGAAAACGAAACGACCAAATGCTGCACCTGCACAGGACGGAGGCATTCCACCATGAGCCATACCGACTACCGCACGCTGATCGCTCGGGGTCGGAAGGCCGGTTTGACGACCAATGAGCTGTATGCTGCCCTGTCTGCCCGTCCCCCCGAGGGAACCGACGAGCAACCCGGACAGTCCGACGGCAATGGGTACGTGACCGACTTCAACGGCCAGGGGCGCCGGATCTACCGGCCCGTGGTCAGCGAGACGCAGGCCTGAGCCGCGTCCTCTGGATCGCCCTTCCGCCAACCCGCCCAACATCCGCCTGAAGGATCGGCCCGAAGCGCCCGGGTCCTTCAGGCGGTCGCGTTTTCCCCCCTTCCTACCGTCAAATCAACCAACGAAATACCCCTCCGGCGTGTCTTGATCGCTCCCTGCCTGCGCCCAGCAACGCATGCCAACGCCCCTGGCACCTCCTATGCTGTCTCTTGAGGCAGCCTCGGGACCCACGTCTCCGGGGCGTGGCGGACGGTTCCCGCCACGACGCCTCGCCCACCCTGCCCAAGGAGGAATCGGCATGAGGATCGCACAGGTTGCCCCCCTTTACGAGAGCGTCCCCCCCCAGCTGTACGGCGGCACCGAGCGGGTGGTCTCCTACCTGACCGAGGAATGTATCGGACAGGGCCACGAGGTAACGTTGTTTGCCAGCGGCGACTCGCAGACGCAGGCGGAGTTGATTGCCGGTTGCCCGCAGGCTCTGCGCTTGTCGCGCTGCGTCGACCCGTTTGCCCACCACATTCGCATGCTCGAACGGGTCTTCCAGAATGCCGCCCGCTTCGATGTCCTCCATTTCCACTGCGATTACTTCCATTTTCCGCTGTCGCGGCGGCATGCCCGGGCGCACGTCACGACCCTGCACGGCCGCCTTGACCTGCCCGACCTGCCACCGCTTTACGACGAGTTCCGCGAGATGCCGCTCGTGTCGATCTCCGATGCGCAGCGGAGACCGCTGGCCTGGGCCAACTGGCAGGCGACCGTCTACCACGGGCTGCCGCGCGATCTGCACACCTTGCGGGCTGAGCCAGGGGATTACCTTGCCTTCCTGGGCCGCATCTCGCCGGAAAAGCGCGTCGACCGCGCCGTCGAGATTGCACGGCGGGTCGGCATGAAACTGCGCGTCGCCGCCAAGGTCGATCCCGCCGACCGGGTCTATTATGAGGAGCAGATCGCTCCCCTCTTCAAGAAAGCAGGGTCGCTGGTGGAATTCATCGGCGAAGTGGGCGGTAAGGAGAAGGACGAGTTCCTGGGCAACGCCTACGCGCTGCTGTTCCCGATCGCCTGGCCGGAGCCGTTTGGCCTGGTGATGATCGAGGCGATCGCGTGCGGCACGCCGGTGATCGCATTCCGCTGCGGCTCGGTCCCCGAGGTGATGGACGACGGCCTGACCGGCTTCGTGGTCGACGAGGTCGACGAGGCCGTCGAGGCGGTCGCTCGCATCGGCGAACTGAGCCGGCGTCGCTGCCGCGAGGTCTTCGAGCAGCGCTTCAGCGTCGAGCGTATGGCCGAGGATTACCTGAAGGTCTACCGGCGCCTGGCCGAGAGGCACACGGGATCGGACGCGGTGCTCCAGGTCTTCCCAGCCCTTGCCGGGCCCGTGGCAGGGCGGCTGAGAACCCCTTTGCTCTCCCCCATGCCGGCAACTTCCTCATCCCTATCGCTCGAGCCTGATCTTCCCTCCGGCCGCGCCGTGCGGCCGGAGGAACGGCCAGGGCCGCGCCGGGACGTTCCTCCCAGGGCAGCCCGCCGCGGTTCCGCCTCGGCTTGCGCACGTCCCCCTCGCAAAAAGGTGGGAATAATCGTGGGCCCCGGGGGATCATCCTGTTAGTGAGACCTCGAGTCGAGGCCATCAGCCCGAGCCCTCGGTGCGGCCCCGACGGTCCGTTCGGCCGTTCTCCTAGCGGGACAGAGAGGGCCAGCAAACTTCCCGCACCTTGGCACACAAGTTGCAACTTTTCTAACCCGTAAAAGGGGGCCACGCTCGTCGTCGCGGTCGGCCTGCTCGGCTTCACGGCCTGCAGCGGCAGCAGCAGCAAGAAACCGGCGGAATCGAAGGGCAAGGAGGGCGACAAGTTGACGTTGATGCCCGTCGACGACGTGACGTTCGATGCCGGAAAGTCAGCGAAGATCACGGTCAAGATCGATCGGAAGGACTTCAACGAGCCGGTGAAGGTCGAGCTGAGCGATCTGCCCAAGGACGTCAAAGCCGACGACATGGAGAAGACCATCGACAAGGACGCCAAGGAGGCGACCTTCACTCTGACGGCCGGTGACAAGGCCGAGGCCGTGAAGACGACGGCAAAGGTCACCGCCACCGCCAAGGACATGAAGGCCACGAAGGAGTTCAAAGTCGAGGTGAAGAAGAAGTAACTCGCGCCGCGGTCGCAGCAAAGGGGCGGCCCCGAGGAGGCCGCCCCTTCTCGTTGCCGACGTTTCGGCGCCCAGGGAGCTGTTCGCAGAGAAAAGCATTGTCCGGCACGCACTTACGTCACCCGTGCAGGAAGTTCGCCAGCGCGGGGCTTGTGTCAGACCGGACCGCATGTAACTTTCTTTCCCCTCTCTCCTCTGGCCCCTTGCGAGGTCGCGCGCGGCGAGCGTAGAATAGTTTCTGCTTTGCCTCCCGTGCGGAGAAAGCCCCGCGCCCACCTCGACCCCACACCACGCCCACCACCAACGCGGGGCCTCACGGGAAGGACGCTGCCGACCCGGTCGTAGGACGGATTTCCAATCCGTCCCAGCTTCACGCCCGGACGGATTGGAAATCCGTCCTACGGCCGCGACGGGACCTCACACAAGGGGGGAGATGTTCCATGTCGATGACACTCGACCTGTCTGCGACACTGCGCGGTAAGCTCGCCTCGGTCGCCCGGCGCATTCGCCTGCTGCGAGCCGCGCGCGGCACCGCCCTGCTGCTGCTGACCCTGGCAGTGACGGCTGGCCTTGCCCTGCTCGCCGACTACGCATTCACCTTTGCCCCGGTTGTTCGCGGCGTCCTGTTGACGCTGTGGGTTGGCCTCGGCAACTTCGTCGCCCTGTTCGGGCTCATTCTGCCGGTGCAGCGGTCGCTCGACTCCGCCTCCCTCGCCGCCCTCATTGAGGAGAAATATCCCGAACTCGGCGAACGTCTCACCAGCTCCGTCGAGTTGTCGGCCACGCCCGACGCCTACCACGGCTCGCACGCGCTGATCGCCCTCTTGCTCGAAGAAACCGAGGTCCGCACCCGCCCGCTCGACTTCCTCTCGACCGTTTCCCCGCGCCGCCCGCTGCAAGTCGCCGCGGCCGCTGGTGTCGCGCTGCTCTTCGCCGTCACCCCCGCCTTCGTCTGGCCCGAGCAGTACGGTGAACTCGGCGAGCGTTTCCTCGCCCCGTGGCGTGTCCCGCCGGTGGTCATCCCCTATAGCGTCAAGGCCGAGCCCGGCGACGGCTTCGTCAAGCAGGGCGATCCGTTCACCATCTCCGCCCGCCTCGTCCGCGACCACGACGACGTCCAACTGCCGGGCGTCTGTACTCTTGTCGTGACCGACGGGAAGACCGACCAGACGCAGCGCTTGCGCATGCTCGTCGACAGTCCGACTGCGTTCTCCTACAAAATCGAGCGCGTTGGGAATAGTTTCCGCTATCACGTCGAGGCCGGCGACGCTCGCAGCCGCCAGTACGACGTTACCTCGGTCGTGCCCGTCAAGCTGGCCTCCACCGCCATCACGCCCGTCGCCCCTGCCTACGCTCTGAAGGCGAAGTACGCCGACAAACCCGCTGACGGCATCGTCGACCTGACCGCCCTGCAGCACAGCCGCGTCACCTTCGACCTGCGCTTCACGCGCGATGCCGTCCACGCCTCCCTGCTGCTGACGCCCGTCCCGGCGAGCCCCGCAGCGTCCGGCGAGCGGCGCGGCGTCAGTCCGCCGGTGCCGCCGAAGGTGACGATGGTCCCGCTCGAGTTGACGGCCGACCGCACCGCGGCGAAGGGGGAGTTCACGCTGACGGCCGACATGCAGGCCCGCCTGGTCCTCGAGGCGGAGCACGGCATCCGCACGGAGTACGGCCCCGTCATTCTCTTCGCCCGCAAGGATGCCCCGCCCTCGATCCTGTTCAAGGGCAAGGACGATCTGCCGCCAGTCAGCGTCAACGACCGCGTGCCGATGCTCTTTAGCGCCGAGGATGACGTCGCTGTTGCCTCCGCCGCCATCGAGTATCGCATCAACGAGGGCAAGGTCGTTGCTGAGGAGGTGAAGCTAGATGGCGCCGGCACCCGCAGTGCCGAAGGCAAGCACGAGTTCGCCCTGTCCGGCAAGGTCCGGCATGGTGACCTCGTCGAGTACCGCATCGCCGTGACGGACAATCGCGATGTTCCCGAGGTGGAACCTCCGCTGACGCCGCAGACCTCGTACTATCCGCCCGAAGGCTGGCTGCGGTTGAAGGTCGTCAACAGCGTCCGCCCGCTCAACGAGCGTGACATCCTCGCCCAGCGCGACGACATCAACAAGCGGATCGAGAAGATCAAGCAGGACCTGCGCGTCGAGAAGCGCCAGGCCTACGGCGTGCAGCAAGAGGCGCGCAACGATGATCGCCTGTCCGACGATCACAAGGAGCGGCTGGCCCAGATCCGCAAGGACAACCAGAAGAGCCGGCAAGACCTGGCCGACCTTGCCCGTGAAGTTGGCGATACGCCGGCCCTCGAACCGATCGCCCGCACCGCCGACGAGGTCGCCGAGGGCGAACTGAAACGCACGCAGAATGCCCTGGATGCGGCGAAGGGAGCGAAGGAGCCAAGGAAGCGTTACGAGGAGTTCAGCAAGGCCGACAAGGAGCTGGACACCGCCCTTCGCAAGCTCGACGAGTTGCAAAAGCAGAACCAGCGCCTCGCCCAGCAGCGCCTCGATCGAATGCAACTGCAGAACCTCGCCGAGCGCCAGCAGAGGCTCGCGGAGAAGGCCGCCGAGTTGGCCGCGAAAGACCCTCTCCGCGATCCGTCGGCGCCAGAGCAAAAGGCCGAGATCCAGCGCGAGCAGAACGAGGTGGCCGCGGAACTGCAACGGCTCGCCGACCAGAGCGAGGAGCTGCGCAAGTCGCTCGACGCCGCCCGCGCCGAGCAGGCGAAGGAACTGGCCGAGAAGGCCCGCGAACTGGCCCAGGCTCAGCGCGACCTCTCCAAGGCCAGCGCCGAGACGGAAAACAAACGCCAGGCCGAGCGGCTGTCCGACCTCGCCCGGCGCCAGCAGGAGCTGGCGAAGAAGGCCGCTGAGCTGGCCCGCGACACGAAGCAGCCGACGCAGACGGCCCGCGTCGCGCCGCTGAAGCCCCAGGAGGCGGACAGGGCGGCGAAGGCCCTCGAACAGGGCGATGCCAACAAGGCACTGCAGCACCAGGATCGATCGGCCCTCGAACTGGACCGCGTAACCGCCGACCTCGACCGGGCGGTGAAAGTGTCCGACGACCCGCGCGAGGCGGCCCGCCAACTGGCCCGGCTGGAGGAGGCGATGAAGAATCGCGTCCTCGAAGAGGCACGCAAGAAGGGTGCCGAGGCGCCCCTGGCCGAGCGGCTGAAGCCCCTCCAGCAGGAGCAGCAGGCCATCGCCGAGGCGGCCCGGCAGCTCTCGGTGCCGGCGAAGAACAAGGACGCCGAAAAAGCCCGCACCCAGGCGAGCCGCGAGGCCGAGTTGGCCGCCGAGGAGTTGAAGAAGCAGGAGACGGCGGGGGCGCACAAGCACATCGAGCTGGCCCGCAAGGCGCTGGAGCGGCTGGCCTACGAGTTGCCCGACCTCAACAAGCGTCGTCAGGAGGCCCAGGCCGAGGTGGAGCGGCTGCGCCGCCAGCAGGAGGAGATCGCTCGCGAGTCTGAGCAGGCCGCGCGGCAGGCGCAGGGCGATCCCGACTCGCCGAAGACGAAGGCGGACATCGCTCGTCGTCTGCAGGAAGCGGCCAAGCAACAGGCCGAGACGGCGGAGCGATTGAGCAAGGTCGACCCGGCCGCCCAGGACGAGCGCAAGGACCGGGCCGAGCAGGCTCTGAACCGGGCGCTGGCCGACCTGCTCGACGGTCGCAAGGAGGATGTCCCCGCCTCGCAGGCGGAGGCGAAGCGCCAGTTGCAGCGGTTGGAGCAGGCCCTCGCCGGACAGAAGCCAGCCGACGAGAAAGCGCAGGAACTGGCCCGGCGCCAGCAGGACCTCGCTGGCCGCGCCGCCAAGCTCGCCGAGGACCCGAAGGCGACTCCGCAACAAAAGGCGGAGTTGCAGCGCCAGCAGCAGCAGGTCGCGCAGGAGACCCAGGGGCTTGATGCCCCCGAGGCCCCGCGCCGCAAGGCCGAGGCGGCCCAGGCGACGAAGCAGGCCGAGCAGGCCGCCAACGCCCAGCCGACCGGCGAGCAAACGCAAAAGAAGATGCAGGAAGCGGCCCAGGCCCTACAGCGCCTCGCCGACCAGATGAAGGGCAAGGAGTCGGAGCCGGCCCGCGCCGAGCGTCTCGCCAAGGAACAGGCAGAGGCCGCCGCCGAGGCGGACCGTCGTGCTCGCCAGAATCAGCAGTCGACACAAGAAGAGCGGCAACGTCAGCAGCAGATCGCCGAGGAGGCGAAGCAACTGCGCGGCGGCGAGGAGGGGCAGACGGAGAAACGCCGGGCCCAACAAGCCCTTGAGCGAGTCGACAAGGCCCCGCCAAACGCTCAGCCTGCGGCCCAGCACCAGGCCGCCGACGCCCTGCGTGATCTCGCGGACAAGATGGCCGGTCGCACCGATCCAGCCGCCAAGGCACAGGAGCGGGCCCGTCAGCAGCGCGAGCTGGCCCGCGAGGCGCAGAAACCCGCTGAGACCGGCAGGCAGGCCGACGCCCTGCGTCGCGCTCAGCAGGAGCAACAGGAGCTGACCCACCAGCTCAGCCGGCTCGATCGTAAGGGAGCCGCCGAGGAGCGCAAGCAGGCCGAGGCGAAGATGGCCGAGGCTCGCAAGGCGCTCGAGGACGCCCGCACGCCGGCCGATGCGAAACCGCAGCTCGAGCGCGCCGCCCAGGCCGCCGAGGACCTTGCTCGCAAGCTCGGGCAGGAGCAAGCGGCTCAGCAGCCGATGGGCAAGCAGGGCGAGCAGACGGCCGCCAAGCCGGCCGACCAGTCGCCGCAGCGGATGGCACAGCAGGCGGCCCAGCAGCAGCGTGAGCTGGCCCGTGCCACGCAGGACGCCCGTCGCCAGGCCGAGCGCCAGGGTGGTGAACCGGGCAAGCAAAGTTTGCAGAAAGCCCTGGAGCAGATCGGACAGGAGCAGCAGAGGCTCAACCAGCAGGCGTCGCAGTTGCCCGCCAATCAGAACCAGAAGGGCCTCGAGCAGGCGCGGCAGACGATGAACGACGCCCAGCGAGCCCTGAACCGCAACGACGCCGCCCAGGCCCAGCGCCGTCAGGAAGAGGCGGCCCGGGCGCTGGAGAACCTCGCTCGCCAGTTGCCGCAGCAGCAGAGCGCCCAGGCCCAGCGGCAGCAACAGGGTGAGCAGCAACCGGCCCGGCCGCAGGGGTTGCCGAACCGTCAACAGGTGGAGCAGGCACGTCAGCTTGCTCAGCAGCAGCGTGAATTGCGGCAGGCGGTCGCGGAGGCACAGCGAGAACTGACCCGCCAGGCCGACACGCCGATGAAGAGCCCGGCGCAGGAGCTGGCGCGGCAGCAGCAGGAGATCGCTCGCCAGGCCGGCGAGCTGACCCGGAACGTCGGCAAGGAGCAGGGCCAGCAGGCACAGTCGACGCAGCAAGCCCGGCAGGCGCAGCAGACGACCCAGCAGGCGGCGAACAGGTTGCAGGCCGGTGCCTTGCCGCAGGCCCAGCAGGCTGGCCAGCAGGCGGCGCAGCAGCTACGGCAGCTTGCTCAGCAACTTGGCCAGACACCGCGTCCCGACCGGGCCGACCCGCAGGCTCCCGATCCGGCCGACCAGGCTCGTCGTTTGGCACAGCAGCAGGACGAGGTGAACCGCCGCATGCAGCCGCTGGCACAGGATGCCTCCGCCCAGCGTGCTCAGCAGCAGGCTCGCCAGCAGGACCTGAAGCGCCAGACCGGCGACCTGATGCAGGAGCTGAGCCGGCTGGCTCAGCAGTCCTGGTCACGCAATCCGCAGGGCGCCCAGCAGGCCCAGCAGGCGTCCCAGTCAACCCAGCAGGCGCAGCAGTCGATGCAGCAGGCCCAGCAGCAGGCCCGAGAGGGCAACCAGGGCCAGGCGCGACAGCAACAGCAGCAGGCGGCCCAGGCCCTCGACCGTGCGGCCCAGCAGGCGGCCCAGGCCGCTCGCCAGATGGCGTCGGCCCAGCAGCAGAGCACACCGTCGCAGCAGCAGGGCTCACCGCAGCAGGCCCAGGCAGGGCAGTCGGTACAGCAGGCTCAGAAGCAGATGGGACAGGCACAGGGCCAGTTAAACCAGGGTCAGAACCAGGCGGCCCAGTCCTCGATGAAGCAGGCGGGCGAGTCGCTGCAGCAGGCCTCGCAGGCGATGGCCCAATCGCAGCAACAGCAGCCCGGCCAGCCCGGCTCGGTCAACAACAAGCCGACCGTCGGCGTCGGTGCCGGCGGGTTACCCGACCTCACCCGCTACGGCGACGACGGCCGCAAGTACCAGGGCAAGACCTGGGGCGAGCTACCCGGCTCGTTGCAGACGCGCATCATCCAGGATTTGAAGGACCAGTTCGGCGACGATTACGCCCGTCGGATCAAGCTCTACTTCGAGCAGGTGTCCAACACCCGCAAGAAGTGACGCGCTGACCCCGCTCGAATCGCGATGGTCGGGGTAGGCAATCCAGCTGGCTTGCTCGAATCTCTGTCAGATGAAGGGGCAGGTCATGGTGCGACAGCGGACGTGGCTTCTGCTTGTGATCTTCTTCCCTCTCCAAGGGTGCGAAACTGCGAAGCCGAAGCCGTCTGAATCGACTGATCTGTTCGATGATGAGGAATTGCAGAGAGAAGTGGTTCCCTCGCACGACCTCGACGCGGATCGGCAGGCGATGTGGCGAACGGTCCCGAGTAGACGGTCCGACTTCGAGGTTTCCCCGGTGTCGGCAATCAACGCCGCCGCTCGCCTGTTTGCTGCCGTGAAGCTGGAAGGGAAGACGAAGAACGAGGTCGAGCAGGCCATCGGGTATCAGCCGCGGCCGCGCTATGGGTACAACTTTCCGTTTTGGCCGGTTAGAAACCCCGCAACGGTGGTCTACCGCTTCGACTGTGGCTACTTCGGTTGGCAGTTTAACCTCCGCTTCGACACTCGGAGGCGTGTCGAGGCAATCGAGAGACGCTGGATTCATTGAGCTGCGCTGAAGGGAGGAAATGTATCAGGAACCTTTGTTCGCCCGGGAGGTGCTCCCCCGACGTCCCCAGCGCTCCGGGAGGTCGCCAGGAAGTACACCGTCCTCATCGAAGAGTCCGACGAGGGGTTCGCCGTTTCTGTCCCTGGGCTGCCGGGGTGCCACTCGCAGGGAGATACCGAAGCGGAAGCGCTGGCAAACATCGCGGACGCTATCCGCGAGTACCTCGACGTGATCCAGGAACTTGCTCAATCGGCGGAGGCCAGGCAGGCCGAGGTCGAGGTGTAGCCATGCCCAAATTGCCGGGCGTCAACCACCTCGACGCAGTTCGGGCGCTGGAGAAGATCGGCTTCCGGGTCGCACGCCGAGGCAAGCACCTCATCAGGACGGACGGGACGCGGGTGGTGAGCATCCCGCGGCACAACCCGGTGAACGCGATGCGGTCGGGGATTCGGGGGTGTTGGTGCAGAATAACAGTGGTCCTTCTCAACCCACCAGGCCGTCGCCGCGGATCATTCAGGTCGATCCGGCTGAACTGCACGTTCCGCCCGGTCGCCCTCAAGGAGCAGACCCAGGCAAGCTTGCCCGGCAGATTGCCCAGCATGGAAACTCGCTGGACGGCATGCCACCCCTTCAATTGGTTCGGGGCAAGGATGGCGCGCTGCGGATCAATGACGGAGTTACCCGAGCGACTCGGGCTGCAAAGCTGCGCCCCGGGGAAAAGGTCCCTGCGGAGATCATTCAAGACCTCCCCCATCTCGATGTCACCCGAATGCCCAAGATTAAGGATGTACTGCCATGACGACTCAGCAACGGATCGCTCTCCTTCAGGCGATCGCCGAACTGTGTGACCGCTATCCCAACTGGCGACTCGGGCAGTTGGTATCCAATGTCGCTGGATGGGCCGACGTCGATGTCTGGGACGTGGAGGATGAGCAGATGCTGGCAGCCGCGACTGTGCATTTACAGCAACTCGCCAGCCGCGAGAAGGAGGTCAGCGCGTAGCATCATGACGGACTGGACGTCCCCGCGCTGGCGCTTGGGGCTTGGGTCAGACCGGCCCGCGTGGAGTATCTGTCGCGGAGGGAAGGGCAATGGTGATCACGCTCGGCCCCGAACTGGAGGCCGCCTTGAAGGAGTTGTCCCGTCGGCAAGGGGTTGCCCCGGAGGTCTTGGCCCTCAACGCCCTGCGGGAACGGTTTCTCGCTCCTGCCCCATCGGTCCAGCCTCAAGATGAATGGGAGAGGCGCCTGCTCGCCGCTGCGACGGACTGCGGCGTGTCCCTGTCCCATTCCGCCGTCAGCAGCGAGGGGCTCTACGAATAGTGGCCTACCTGATCGACACGAGTGTCCTGGCGACGCCCGACTGGTGGCAGTCTGCCACGTCCATGCAGTGACGCACCTGCTGACGTTCAACGTCTCGCACTTCGCCCGGGTGGCGGGATTCGGGCCAGGTGTAGTGGTGGTCGATCCTGCGAGTGTGTGAGGCAGGCCGCGAACCAAGCGTGGCCGCTGAGGAGCTGCGGCGCCGGATGTCCGAGGGGAAGTGACGCGGAACGGTCGTTCTTCCCCATTCCGGGAGGCCCACGGCGGAGATGGGCACCGCGCAGCTGGCTTTCGTCCTCCTCGTACTGGTGGGGGTGTTGCTCGCCTGCCGGCCCCGTCCGGTCTTTGTCATCCAAATCCGGGACGGGGTCGTCCGGGTCCGCCGGGGCCCTGTGCCACGGGAGTTCGTCGGCGAGGTCGGCGACGTCTGCCAGAAGTACCGCGTCGTCGCCGGGACGATCCGGGGGTTCCTCGTCCGCAAGCGCATCGCCCTGGTGTTCTCGCGGCACATCCCGCCTCCGTGCCAGCAGAGGATAAGGAACATCTGGAATCTGCACTTCTGAATGGCGCCCATCGTAGCCCTCTCGCTCCGCGAGAGGTAGTGTCTCCACCTCTCGCGGAGCGAGAGGGCTACGATGAGCGGCCCGTCCCAACAGGATCGGCGGATTCCAGGACCACCCTCACGGTGAACAGACCATGCGCATTCTCGTCACTGGCGGCGCCGGCTACATCGGCAGTCACGCCGTCCGCCTGTTCCTGTCGCGCGGCCACGACGTCTGGGTCTACGACAACCTGTCCCTGGGCCACCGCGCTGCGGTGCCGTGCGATCGGCTCCTCGTCGCCGACCTTGCCGAGGTCCATCGGCTCGACCACGCCTTGCTGCAACATCGCATCGAAGCGGTCGTCCACTTCGCCGCCTTTGCCTTTGTCGGCGAGTCGGTCCGTGACCCCGGCAAATACTACCAGAACAACCTTGTCAACACGCTGCAGCTGATGGAGTGCATGCGCCGCCACGGCATCGCCCGTTTCGTCTTCTCGAGCACCTGCTCCACCTATGGCCTGCCGTTGCGTGTGCCGATCACCGAGGACGAGCCGCAGAAGCCGATCAACCCCTACGGTAACGGCAAGCTCGCCGTCGAGCGGGCGCTGGCCGACTACGCCGCGGCCTACGGCTGGGGCTACGCCGCCCTGCGCTACTTCAACGCCGCCGGCGCCAGTCCCGACGGCACCATCGGCGAGGATCACGACCCGGAGACGCACTTGATTCCGCTGGCGATCCAGGCGGCGATGGGACAGCGGCCGCACCTGGAGATCTTCGGCACCGACTACCCCACGCCCGACGGCACCTGCATCCGCGACTACATCCACGTCGACGACCTGGCCGAGGCTCACCTGCTGGCCCTGGAAACGCTGGGGCCCGGCAAGGAACTGCGGCTCAACCTTGGCATCGGCCGCGGCGCCAGCGTGCGCGAGGTGGTGAAGACCATCGAGGAGGTGACGGGACGCCTCGTCCCAATCAAGGAGGGCCCGCGCCGTCCCGGCGACCCGCCCGAGTTGGTTGCGTCGTCAGAGAAGGCGCAGCGTGAACTGGGCTGGCGGCCGCGCTACACCGAGTTGCGTCCCATCATCGAGACCGCCTGGAACTGGCACCGCAAACATCCCAAGGGATACCCGCGAGAATGACCAATGATCAATGACCAATGACCCAAGGAGGGTTCGCCGCTTGCGGCTTCGCGCTCGCGCCGCCTGTCAGGACAAGCGAACGCGAAGCCGCAAGCGGCGGGCCCGGGCAGGTTTTGGTCATTGATCATTGGTCATTGGTCATCCCGCTGCGCGGTAGGCGGACGGTGAAGGTCGTTCCCTCGCCGACCACGCTGGCGGCGCCGATGCTGCCGCGCAGCGACTGCACCAGGTGCTTGACAATCGACAGCCCCAGGCCGGTGCCGCCCAGCTCGCGCGAGCGAGCCTTGTCGACGCGGTAGAAACGCTCGAAGATCCGCGGCAGATCGCCGGCCGGAATGCCGATGCCGGTGTCGCGCACCTCCAGGCACACCCCTTCGTCCTCGGCCCACCAACGGACACGGATCGAACCGCTCTCCGGCGTGTACTTGACGGCGTTGTCGATCAGGTTGTCGAGGATCTCGCACAGCGCTTCCTCGTCGACCCACGCCCACAGTTCCTCGGGACCGGCGACTGCTTCCAGCGACTGGCGCTTCGCCTCCGCCCGGGCGCGGTGACGCTCGACGCAGACGCGCACCGCCTCCGGCACCGACACGTTCTCGAAGGCAAAGGCCTCCGTGCCCGACTCGATGCGGGCCAGGCTGAGCAGGTCGAGGATCAGCCGGTGCAGCCGCTCGGCCTGCTCGGCCACCTGCCCCAAAAAAGATCGACAGTGAGTGGGATCTTCGGCGGCGCCCCCCTCCAGAAGCGTCTCGACGCAGGCGACGATGACCGACAGCGGCGTCTTCAGCTCGTGCGACACGTTGGCAACGAACTCGTGCCGCAACCGCTCCAGGCGCCGCAATTCGCTGGTGTCGTGGACCACCAGGACGGCCCCGCGCGGCGGGTCGCCCGGCAGCCGGGCGGCGTGTACGGTCACGCTGCGGGTGGCCAGGGCGTTCCAGTTCAGCTCCTCCTTCTGTGGCTCGGAGTGGGACAGCGCCCGCTGCACGACGTCCAGCAGCGTCCGCTGGCGGACGACGTCCCAGAGCCGGCGGCCGACCGCGCCGTCGGTGGTGAAGCCGGCCACCGCAAAGTCGAGCAGCCGTGCCGCCCGCTCGTTGGCGAACAGGATGCGCTGTTCCGCGTCGAGCGCGACCACCCCTTCGACCATGCCGCCGAGGATCGCCCGGAGTTGCTGCTGCTCCTCTTCGAGCTGGCTGATCTGTACCGCAAGGCGACCGCTCATATGGTTGAACGTCCGCGCCAACCGAGCGACCTCGCCTGCTCCGGTGGTGTAAACCTTCTGACCGAACTTGCCCGCCGCGATCTTCTCGGCCGCCTCGGTCACCTCCTAGATCGGCTGGGCGAAGCGGCGCGACAGGTAGACGGCCAGCACGAGCGCGGCCACGGCGGCGAAAGCAGCGGTCGACACCACCACGCGCCGTAGCCCTGCCAGCTGCTCCTCGACTTGGTCGAGGGGAAGGGCGACGCGCACGAAGGCCACCAAGGGCCCCGTGAAGTCGTCCTCGCCGTCGACGCGGAGAGCGAGATACATCAGCGGCTCGTCGATACTCGCGCTGCGGCGCACGTCCATCCCCACCCCTTCCTGGGCGGCATACGGACCTTCCGCGGCCCCAGGCGGGACAGTTCCTCGACGCGGGCTTGGAGTCGGTCCAGCGGCAGGCCGTGGATGTCCTCCTGGATAAGCAGAGCACGAGCGTGGAGATTGTCCTCGAGCAGGCGCAGCTCCCGCTCCTCCACCTTGCGGCCGAGAACCAGTCCCAGGAGGCCAATCGCCGTCACCAGCAGGATTCCGAACGCACCGAGCAGCCGCCAGAACATTCTCGACCCCGACTTGGCGTGACAAGGTGACAGGAACCCACACACGACGAATCCCGTCCCAGGCGGTCGTCTCCGCCGACCTCCTCTCCCTCACTGTATCACCTTGTCACCCCTGCCGATGAGTTTAGCGACGCTTCGTAGACGCGTCGGGGCCACTCCAGGGAACGGGCCTGCCGGGTCAGGCGAGCGTCGATCGCCTCCAGCTGCGGCATCAGGCCGCGCCCGTTGGCGATCTGAATGGCCAGCCCCGGCCGCGCGTTTGCCTCCAGCAGCAGCGGGCCGCGCTCGGCGTCGATGACGATGTCGACGCCGACGTAGCCCAGGCCCACCGCCTCCGCGACGCGCTGCGACATCTCCAGGATCTCGGACCAATGCGGCACGCGCAGGCCAACGACCGGCAGGCCCGTGTCCGGGTGGACGTCGACGAAACGGTTGCGCTGGACGGCGTGATGCGTCAGTCCGCTGTCCAGGTCGATGCCGGTGCCGATGCCGCCCTGGTGCAAGTTCGCCCGCCCGTTGGACTCCTTGGTCGGCAATCGCAGCATCGCCATCGCCGGTTCGTTGCGGTACAGCACGACCCGCACGTCGGGGATGCCTTTGTACGCGACCGCCTCGAAGGCCGGGTGCAGCCGCACGCGCTGCTGCAACAGCGCCTGGTCGGGCCGCCCGCCCAGCGAGTAGATGCCCGACAGCACGTCGGACAGGTGCTGACGCAGGTCCTCGAGCGGAACGGCCTCGCCGTTGTGGCGCAGGTAGTCCTCTCCCTTGCGGCCGACGAGGACGAGGACACCGCGACCCGCCGAGCCCTGGTTCGGCTTGACGACGAAGTCACAGCGCTCGCCGAGCAACTCAGGCAGGCGACGCAGCATCGAATGGTAGCCGATGACACCGTACATTTCGGGCGTCGCCACGCCGATCTTGCGGCACAGGGCGTCGAGGCGGAGCTTGTCGTCGACGAGGGGGAATTTGCCGCGCGGATTGTGATCGAGGATGCAGGCCGCATTGCGACGATTCATCCCCAGGATGCCCAGTTCGCGGAGTTTCTTCGCCGCCGTCAGCAGCCAGAACATAAGATCTCCGGAATGGAACGCGGAGAAACGCGGATTGGACGGATTCGCGCGGATCAAAAGAGAAAACAAAGCTCCCTATTGATTCTGATCCGCGAAAATCTGCAGCATCCGCGTTTCTCCGCGTTCCATTTGAAGGAAGTCGCGGAAGCGCAACAACTCCATGAAGCGATAGCCGGTGTATCGACCGATCAACAGCTGGGCTGCCATGATCAGTCCCAGCGCCTCGGGGAAGCAGAACAGCAGTCGCTCCAACGGGCGGAAGCTGGTGACCACCGCCACCGTGGCGGAAATCAAGAGCGTCACCAGCAGCGTCTTGAACGACGACAGTGTGCTGTCCTCCGTCTCCAGCATCCAGAAACGCTCGATCATGCCGGTCAGGATCACCAGTGGAAAGAGAGAGATATAACGGGTCGCCGGCATCTCGAACTGGTTGGCGGTCACTGTCGCCAGGATCAAGAGCGACACGACCAGGCTCAGCATGAAGGCAACGCGCGGCACCTGCAGCAGGTGATAGTGCTCGAGGATGCGCCGCGCCAGCCAGCCGACCAGCAGGATCGAGATAAAGATCGCGACGCCTGGCAACGTGTGCAGGTCGCGGAAGGCGAGGCCGACCAGGGCCGGGGCGAAGGTGCCGAAACTGTTCAGGCCGATCAGGTTGCGGTAGATGCAGATGACCAGCGCTGCCACGGGCAGCAGCAGCAGGAATGCGACCAGGCGCTGCTCCGCGGGCGGCAGCATGTACAGCGACACGGAGCGAAAGAAACGGCGCGGCGCCGACTCGGCGGAGTCGTCGCCGGCCCGGTAGCGCTCTACAAGGAAAGCGTAGTCAAGGTCGCGGACGTGGCGGCCGCGCACCAGGGCGCCGTTCTCGAAACCGAACACGAGGTAGGTCGGCGGGACGTGGCCGTAGTGATGGTAGAACGGGCACATCGGCACCCAGCGGTCGTGCAGCCAGGCCTCGACCCAGTGGTGCGCCGACTGCTGTTCGCTGTTGCCCGACAAGATCACGCCGGTGACCAGGCGGCTGGGGATGCCGCGGTCGCGCAACAGGGCGAGCAGCAGACGAGCCTTGGCCGCGGAGTCGCCGCTCCCCTCGGTCAGACACTCCGCCGGGCTCAGCGGCCCCACGCCGACCTGTGGCTCATTGACGATCTGGCCGTCGACATACTGGAACAGGGCGTGCGCCTGCTCGGAGTGACGCTCCTTGCCGGTACTCAGCTTCCGCGCCAGCGCCGCGATGCGATCGTTCTCGGTGCCGGCCCGGGACAGGACGTCGAGGTAGGCGCCGCGCGGCGGCGCCGCGTAGAGCGTCTGGCCGAGCCGGCTCATCGGTGCCGTTGGCCGGGCCTGGTCGACCGAGCAGACGAACTCGCCGTGCAGCTTGAACAGCCCTTCCGCGACGCCTGCCTTGCGCGTCCAGAGGATTCGCCGCCGCAGCGGGCTGGTCGTGTCGGGCGCTCGTCCCGATAGCTGCGCGCTGTGGTAGGTTTCGCGCACGACGTGCTGCCGATTGAAGTCGAGCGGCGAGGCGGTCAGGAGGCGGGCCTCGCCATCGGTGCGGCCCTGGACCGTGAGGGTCACCTTCCAGACGTTCGGGCCGGCGGGCAGCTTGATCTCATCGCCGAGCACGCGGTAGCGCACGACCATGACGCCCAGCGAGAGGGCGGCCAGTCCGGTGGCCGTGACGGCACAGAGAGTCGTCCGTGACATGGTGCGGGGTGCCTCTTCTCGTGACGGAACCAGCCCGACGCGCTAGCGAGGGACGAAGAAACCCTCGCTGGCGCGTCGGGCTGGTTGACGGGGTTACTGCCCGCTGCCGGCGGTTTCGGCGGACTGCTCGACAGATTGCGACGCAGCCCACGAGACGCGGAACCGCAGTTCCTCGTTCTCGTGCGTGCGCGGCACTGCCAGCAGGTAGCCGCAGCGACGGCGGGCGTCCCAGTTGAAGACCCAGTTGCGCGAGGGCAAGCGGCTGTGTAGCTGCGGTACCATGCCCTCCGGCGCCTTCGGCAGGGGTATCTCCGCGAAGACGAGCGGCACCAGCGGCCGGCCGTCATCCCCCTTCTCCTTCTTCAGCAGGCCGGCCAGCGATCCGTTCGGGAGGGCTTGCGCCTGGTAGCGGCCGCTCTGCACCTTGTCGTGCCGCTCCGGGGGCAGGCTCAGCGTGATCGTGTTGCCTTTCACCCGATGCCGGACCGGTGGGATCTCCGGCGTCTGCTTTCCGGGTGCCGGCAGGCGCAACGTCGGGTCGCCCCACAGGGTGAACGCCCATGCCGCCCGCAGGTTTGCCCCGGTCCGCTTGGCGTCCTTGCCCAGCCGCTTTTCCTTCAAAAGGATGTAGGCCAAGAGGAAGTTCTTCGCATGGCGCAGCGACTCGCCGACTGTCAGGTCCTCGTAGAGCATGCCGTTGAAAAAGCACAGCGAGCAGGCGCCGCCGGAAGCCGAGTAGGTCCGCGTCGACGTGCCGATCACGCCCAGGGCCCCGCGGCTGAGCGCCGGATGCACCTTGTGCTCCATCAGTGCCAGGCAGCTCTGCAAGAAGAGGAAGGACGGCGGAAGCGGGCCCTCCCACTGCGGAAAGGACCAGTCGCGGATCAGTGTGTTGTGGTGTCCCTCCCACAGGAACAGGTCGTGCTTCGGCAACTCCTTGCGCAGTGCCTCCTCGGTCAACTTGGCGCCGAACAGGACCGTCGTCTCGTAGCCGCAATTGCGGAGTTCCCGGACCGTCTGACGCGAAAACGTCTCCAACAACGGCAGCGAGCTGCCGGGATTGCTCGCCACGAGGACACGCGGTGTGCCGGTCTTGCGTTCGAGCAGGTGCTGGCGAGCGAGCAGCAGGGCGGCCACGCCGATGTCGTTATGGAAGACGCGGCCGACGCTGAAGCTGAACGGGTCGGTGCCGGTCGGCGTGAGCGGCTCCATGTCGATCTTCTCGTCATGGTCAGCGGCTATCGGGTTGGGCCGCTGCTTCATCGGCACGGCCTTGAGGTCCGCCACGATCAGCAGCGTGTCGGCCCGCCGCAACGCCTTCTGCTTCAGGGCCGCCGTCACCAGCTTGTCGACCTCCCCGGCCTCGTCGGTCAGCAGCAGAGCAGCGCGGCGCTTCAGGGCCACCCACGGGGCCAGCGACGACAGGGCCGGCTGGCCGTCCTTCGTGTCCGCCGGGTTGGCGACAACGAGGGTGCGGACAGGGCCACCCCGCGCCAGCCGCGCGAGGTAGAGCGAAACGACGTCGCGCTCATGCGCCAGCCGCGTCACCTCGACGCCCGGTAGATGCTTCCCGCGCGGGTAGGTCCCGCCAACGGCGTAGACGTGTTTCGTCTGCCAGCGGGCGAGGTGTTGGTTCAGCTCGCGTGTCTCTGGCGCCAGGCCGTGGCTGACGAAGAGCGGGGCGCCAAGTTCGCCCGCCAGGCAGGCAGCGTGCAGCAGCAGCGCGCGCGGCCGGGCCGGGCAGACGACCACCACAGGCGCGGTCGGGAACAGGTCGTTCCACAGCTGTCGCGGCGGGCCGAGCGACCAGTTGCGCACCCGCTCGACCCCTGCGCCGAGCAGACGGACACGCTCGGCGTCGCTCTCGGGAAAGGAGCCGACCGGGACGATGCGCGGCGGATGGAACGTGTCGAGGAAGGAGCGGTTCGCCTTGAGCGCGTCGGGGCCGTCGATCAGGAGCACGCCGGACGGGTCGCCGCCGGCGATGGTGGCACCGAAAACGACCAGGTTTTCCGCGGACAGTCCCCGGCCAACGTAGGCGGTGCCGCGAACGGCGGACGCTCCGGGAGCCCTGGTGTCGGCGTCCAGGTTGCCGAGCAGACCAAAGCTAATGACTGCGAGGAGGGCGAAAAAGGGCAACCGTGCCCGGGGAGGATTCGCCACGGGAAAACCTCGAAAGTTCCGTTGGCCGGCGGGCATCCGTGGCCCGCCCCGGCGGAGAGGAGCGCCGCTCGCGGGGCAGCAGCGAGGGGGTATTATTGCGCCGGGGGGGGAAAAATGCCAGCCGACTCTGCCGGCTCGCCAAAAGCGGGGGCGGGTGTATGATGATCGGCAGATGATTCCTCCAGCAGAGGTGACACGCGGATGCGATTCCCCTTTTCCCGGCGGCGCACGTCCGCCCTGGCGCTGACAATCTGTCTCGCTCTGGTTGCAACTCTCTGGCCGGCGCGAGCCGATCGACCGCCGAAAAAGCCCGAGCCGCCACGCAGTCCCCTGACGCCGGAACAGGCCCGCGCCGCCTTCCGTGTCGCGCCGGGCCTGCGCGTCGAGCTGGTCGCCGCCGAGCCGCACATCGAGAGCCCCGTCGCCATCGCCTTCGACGAGGACGGTCGACTCTGGGTCGTCGAGATGCGTGACTACCCCAACGGACCGGGACGTGGCAAGAAGCCCGAGGGGCGCATCAAGATCCTTGAAGACAAGGACGGCGACGGCTTCTACGAGACGAGCCACGTCTTCGCTGACGGACTGCTGTTCGCCAACGGTCTCATGCCCTGGCGCGGCGGAGTGATCGTGACGGCGGCTCCGCACATCTCCTACCTGAAGGATACCGACGGCGACGGCAAGGCGGACAAACGCGAGGTACTTTACGAGGGTTTCGCCGCCGAGAACCCCCAGCTGCGTGTCAGTCATCCCGTACTGGGACTGGACGGCTGGGTATACGTCGCCAACGGTCTGCGCGGCGGGCAGGTGCGGGCCCACGGCAAGCCGGACAAGAAGCCGATCAGTCTCGCCGGCATGGACTTCCGCTTTCTGCCGGACGGCGGCGACGACCACGAGGCCATCAGCGGCATGGGGCAGTACGGCAACTGCTTCGATGATTGGGGGCGTCGCTTCGTCTGCGACAACCGCCACCATCTGCGCCATGTCGTCCTCGAAAACCGCTACCTCAAACGCAATCCGTTCCTCGTCGTTGGCGAGCCGGTGCAGGACATCTCCGTGTTGGAGGACGGTCCGCTCTCTTCGGGAGGGAAAATCTATCCCATCAGCCGCAACTGGACGACGTCGAACCTGCACGCCGGCCGATTCACCGCGGCTTGTGGCGTCCACGTTTACGGTGGCAATCTGCTGCCGGACAAGTATCGCGGCGCCGCGTTCACCTGCGACCCGACCGGCAACCTCGTTCACTGCGAAATCCTGACGCCGCACGGGGCGACGTTCCAGTCGAAGCCCGACCGCGCGGGCATCGAATTCCTTGCTTCGCCCGACGATTGGTTTCGCCCGGTGTCGATGGCGGAGGGCCCCGACGGTGCGCTGTACGTCGTGGACATGTATCGCGCCGTGATCGAGCACCCTGACTTCATGCCGCCGGAACTGCAGAAACGCCCCGATCTCACGCTCGGCAAGGAAAGGGGCCGCATCTGGCGCATCGTCCCGGAGGGCCACAAGCACAAGCCTGTCCGCCCGAAACTGAGCAAGGCATCCACCGCGGAGCTGGTAAGTCTTCTTTCGCACCGCAACGCCTGGTGGCGGGTGACCGCCCATCGTTTGCTGCGGGAGCGGCAGGATCGCGAGGCCATCATCCCGCTGAAGAAGTTGGCTTTCGCGTCGAATAAGTCGCTCGCTCAGGTTCATGCTGCCTGGCTCTTGAAGAATTTCGATGCCGCAGATGAGTCGAGACTGATCTGGCTGTTGATGGCCGAAAAACACCCTCGGGTACGCGAGCACGTCGTCCGCCTCCTCGAGATTGAGTTCGCCCCCGATCCCGTGATGCTCGAGCACGTGCTTCGTCTTGCTTCCGACCCAGATGCCCAGGTGCGATTCCAGGTCGCGCTGAGCCTGGGCCAGTGGGACGACGACCGCATCCTCGACCCGCTGGCGAACATTGCTCTGCGCGGCGCCAACGACCGCTGGACGCGCCTCGCCGTCGCCAGTTCAGTGCCGAAGCGGGCGGGCGCCCTGGTCGCCAGGCTACTCGAAACGAAACTGGGCCTGACGAAGGAACGATCTGCCGGCCGCCTGGCACTGCTGCGCGAGTTGGCGGCACTGGTTGGGGCGCGACGCGACGCGAAGGAAGTTGCCGGGCTGCTGCTGGTCGTGACGAGCCTCTCTGAAAAGGACGCGGCCGCCTGGCAGCTCGCCGCGGTGGAGGGACTTGCCGAGGGCATGAGCCGCCGAGGGACTCAATTGGGCGCGTTCCTGAAGTCGCTGCCGAAGGAGGCCCGTCCTGCTGAGGAGAGCACCAATGCGCTGTTGACCCGCTTCGCCGCCGCCGCCAGCAACCTGAAACGCGACCCGGTCGAACGCGTTTCCGCAGTCCGGTTAATGGCGCACTTACCGTGGGAGAAGGCCGGGCCGATCCTGACGCACCTGCTGACGCGCGACCCGGCGCAGGAGGTACGCCTAGCGGCCGTGCGAGCCCTCGCCGCTCACAACCGGGACGAGGTGCTGAACCTGCTTCTGAAGTCGTGGAAGAGTTACACGCCTACCCTGCGCCGCGAGGTGACCGAGGCCCTGCTGCGCCAGCCCGCGTGGGCCCTGGCCCTGCTGAAGGAGGTCGAGGCCTCCCGCGTCAACCCGGGTGATATCGATGCCCTGCGCGCCAAGCAACTGATTGCCCATCCCAGCGGCGAGGTCCGCACCCTCGCCCGCCGCCTGCTGCAGGATTCGCTGCCCGCCGAAAGGAAACAGGTCCTTGCCCGCTACCAGCCCGCCCTGAAGCGCAAGGGCGACGCCCAGAAGGGCCGCGAGGTCTTCAAGAAGAACTGCGCCACTTGCCACCACGTCGCCGGTATTGGCATCGACGTCGGTCCCGACATCTCCGACACGCGCACCAAGACCGCCGAGATGCTGCTCGGCGACATTCTCAACCCCAACCAGGCCATCGACAGCAACTACGTCAACTACCTGGTGACGACGAAGAGCGGCAAGTCGCTGACCGGCATCATCGCCGCGGAGACGGTGGCCAGCATCACCCTGAAGCGCGCCGAGAACCAGACCGACGTCGTGCTGCGGCAGGACATTGACGAGATCACCTCGACCGGCGCGTCGCTGATGCCGGAGGGCCTGGAGAAGATGATTTCGATCGAAGAAATGGCCGACCTGTTATCGTTCTTGAAGAACTGGCGCTACCTCGACGGGGCAGGGCCATCACTCGACGGCAAACCCTGACGCGCATAGCTAGGCGAGCGGGGCGTGTACACGCCCCGGTAGAGACCGGGGCGTGTACACGCCCCGCTCGCCTTGGGAAAAATGGTGAGCACTCCCTTGCAACGGAGCGGGCGGGCTGGCACACTTGAACGAACACGCCCAGGCGGAATGTTCCCAACCAGAAGGCGGGCCGCCCGGTGGGCGCCGCGCTGGCTCGGCGCGCGCGGCCGGCGGACAGTATAGTAAAGAGAGGGCCCGTCGGGCGCCCACGGCACGGAGCAGGGAACGACCGCGAAAGGTAGGCCGATGCCCTCACCGACAACCGTCGCTGAGTTCGTGGAGTTGGTGCGCAAGAGCGGCGTCATCGACGAGAAACGCCTTGACGCCCACCTCGAGAAGTTGCGCGCTGCCGCGGCCCTGCCGGTCGAACCGGGGAAGCTGGCCGGCGTCCTGGTGCGCGACGGCCTGTTGACGCGCTTCCAGGCCGACCAGCTCATGCTGGGCAAGTACCGCCGCTTCACGATCGGCAAGTACAAGGTGCTCGAACAGCTCGGTTCGGGCGGCATGGGCATGGTCTACCTGTGCGAGCACATGCTGATGCGCCGCCGCGTCGCCGTCAAGGTGCTCCCCGCGAACAAGGCCGAGGATGCCGCCGCCCTGGAGCGCTTCTACCGCGAGGCCCGCGCCGTCGCCGCCCTGGACCACCCCAACATCGTCCGCGCCTACGACATCGACCACGCTGAGAAGTTGCACTTCCTGGTCATGGAGTACGTCGACGGTTCCAGCCTGCAGGAGATCATCAAGAAGGCTGGGGCGATGGACGTGACGCGGGCCTGCCACTACATTCGCCAGGCCGCGCTGGGCCTGCAGCATGCCCACGAGGCGGCCAACCTCGTCCACCGCGACATCAAGCCCGGCAACGTCCTCGTCGACCGTAACGGCATCGTCAAGGTCCTCGACATGGGCCTGGCGCGGTTCTTCAACGAGGACGAGGACAACATCACCAAGAAGTACGATGAGAACGTGCTCGGCACCGCAGACTACCTCGCCCCCGAGCAGGCCGTCGACAGCCATGAGGCCGACATCCGCGCCGACATCTACAGTCTTGGCGCGACCTTCTACTTTTGCCTGACGGGGCGCACGCCGTTTCAGGAGGGGACGGTGGCCCAGAAATTGATCTGGCACCAGACGCGCCAGCCCAAGCCGATCCGGCAAGTCCGCCCTGACGTCGACGAGGCGCTGGCGGCGGTGATCGAGAAGATGATGGCGAAGCGGCGCGAGGATCGTTACCAGACGCCCCTGGCAGTGGCCGAGGCGCTGACGCCGTGGACGAAGACGCCGATCCCGCCGCCGCCCGACGCGGAGATGCCGCGCCTGAGCCTGGCGGCGACGAGCGGCAGCACCGGCGTCACCACGATAAACACGCCGACCACGCCTGGCAGCGACGGAACCCTGCCCGAAAGCCCCAAGCCTTCCGCCGTGCCGTCGCCGACGCCGCGCAAGGCCTGGCAGGTGACCGCTCCCGCCCCGGCGGTCGCGCCACAGCCGCCGACCGCCCGTCCGACCCCAGGCGCATCAAAGGCATCCCCTCCTGCCGCCCCGGCCGCTGCACCCCGCCCTCCCGCGCCCACGGTCCAATCCCCCGCGGCGCCCCAGCCGTCTGCCCCCACGGCGGCCTCACTGCTCCAGGCCTCGCCCACCCCCCCCCGAGCCTCTGCCCCGGCTCCGACGTTCGCCGAGGATCACCGTCGGTCCGGACGCCGACTTCAGGACCATCGCCGACGCCCTGACGCACGCCCGCTCGGGCGATCGCATCGTCGTCCAGGCGGAAACCTTGCGCGAGCCGGTGGCGCAATTTCCACCGCTGAAGATGAAGCATCTCGAGAGAATCTCCGTGGAGGCGGCCGACCCAAAGAAAAAGGTCCGCTGGCAGCTGCCCCCCCGCACCTCCGGGAAGTGGCTGTTTCAGCTCGAGGAGGCGGACGGCTGGCGATTCAAGGGGTTCATCTTCGACGGCGGGGGACAACTCGAGACCCTTGGCTACCTGATCCGATGTCGTGGCGTCACGCTGGAGGAGATCGAGCTGCGCGGCTTTTCCAAGGAGGGGCTGCACTTCATCAACTGTGCCGCCCCTGCCGAATCCCCGATCACGCTGTCGCGGATTTCGGCCAACAGCGCCCTGCCGCCGCTGGTCTTCGAGGTCACCACCAAGTACGAGGCCCCGCGGAAGAACTCCAACATCCTCGTCGAGCAGGATTGCAGCTTCAGCGGCGGCGGGAAGGTCCAGAAAAAAGACCTCAAGGGTGGCGAAAACGAGGGCGTGGAACTGCCCCGGGGCGTCGTGGTCGAGACGACCGTCAGCGAGAAGAAGTGAAGCCGGGCGAGCGGGGGGTGTGAACCCCCCGGTACTTCGAGAGACCGGGGGGTTCACCCCCCCCGCTCGCCCGGTGCCTCAGGAAGCGAGGCACTCACGCAGGTAGCGGATGCCGTGCGCGATGTCCGCGACGCGCTGCTCCTGGTCGCCGACCTCGCGCTCGATGCACAGCGGCCCACGGTAGCCGACCTTCTTCAGCGTCTGCACGAACTGGCGGATGTTCGCTTGCCCCTGTCCCAGTGGCACCTCCTCGCCCCACGTTCCCGGCGTCGCCGGCCGGTTGGCGTCCTTGACGTGGACGCTGCGGATGTCCGGGCCGAGGATCTCCACCGCGCGCAGCGGATCTCCCTTGTCGTAGAGCAGCATGTTGGCCGGGTCGAAGTTGACCTTCAGGTTCGGGCACTTCAGCTCGTCGAGGGTCCGCCGCAACAGGTCGGCCGTCTCCTGCCCCGTCTCGAACGCGATGGTGACGCCCTTCGCCCTCGCCAGGTCGGCGACCTTGGTCAGCGTGTCGAGGAAGGGCTTGCGGTCGGGCTCGCCGGGCTCGGGGATGAAGCCGGCGTGCAGCATCAGGTCGCTCAGCCCCAGGGCAAGAGTGCGGTCCAGCGCCCAGGCGAAGCGCTCGAGCCGCTCGGCGCGAGTGGCCGGGTTGCCGAATCCACCGCTCTTCTGGATCGTCTGCGGCGTGGTGTAGTCCTCGCCGGGAAAGCCGAGCATGGCTCCCGTCAGGATGAAGCCGGCAGCGCGGGCCGTTTCCGGCAGGCGGTCGCCCTCCTGCCAGTCGGCATGGTGCGGGTCGCCGCAGGCGATCTGCACGACGTTGACGCCAAGGCGGTCCAGCAGCCGTCGCAGTTCCGGGATGCTCGTCACCTGCAGCGACCAGCTGCATACACCGATGCTTAACGGTTCCAGTGCCATCAGTTGTTTCCTCCTCGGTTAATGGCGTCGGTCAGGCGCCGGGCGCGGGCTCGATGCGACAGCCCAGCGGGCCCAGCTTCGCCCCGTCGGACTGGCGCACTTCGTGGAAGCTCTGGATCTGCTCGAGCTTTAGTTCGGCGACCTCCTTGGCGCCGGTCCAGACGACCGCCTGCCCCGTCTCGTGGGCCTCCTTCGTGTACTGGTAGGCCTTCTCGATCTGGTAGCCCAGGGCCTTGCAGAGCACCCCGACGACGAACTCGAAGGAGTGATAGTCGTCGTTCTCGAGGAGGAGGTTGTACGGCGGCAGGAGGCGCGGGCGCGTGGTTTCTTCCGCCTTCGGGTCCGCCGTGACCGTCGTGTCGGTGTCAGAAGGTCCGCTGCTCACGTTAGCCTCCCCACGTTCGCCGGCGAGCCACCGGCTTCATGCCACTGCGATGAACTCCGCCGCTCGCGTTCTCCCCCCGATAAAACATACCCGACCGCCTCTCTCGCCACCAGGGGCAAAATGCCTGCCCCGGGTGGATGAACCGTCCGGGGAGCGGCGTGGCGTAAGCCCGCCGGTGCGCCTCACCGGCGGGCTTACGCC
>JACOUH010000426.1 GCA_016177925.1 Planctomycetota bacterium
AGGGGTCCGGTGGTGGCAGTTCTTCCGCTTGCGGCCTTAGCCCGACGCGCCAGCGAGGTAACCAGCGACCCTCGCTGGCGCGTCGGGCTAAGGCCGCAAGCGGAAAACCACGCAACCACCTACGGCAGGTCGATGGTGTTCAGGTTCATGGCACCGTCCTTGGCCTGGGTGAGGATCAGGGCGCGCTTGGCGTCCAGCTTGGCGAGTTGCACGACGCCCTTCAGATCGCTGATCTTCTCATACTTCAGGCCGGCGGTCCCGCCACCCTCGACCCGCTCGGTGATCGGCGTGACGCTGTCGATGGCCTCGGTGGAGATCTTCATCACGCCGCGCCTGCTGTTGGCCATCAGGACGTAGCGCTTGCCTCCCTTCTCGTAGACGACCATGTCCAGCGGCTTGTTGCCATTGCCCAACTCGGCGACGGTGGTGCCCTTGACCTTGGCGCCGGGCTTCAGCTCGCTGACGGGGATCTTGACCAGCGGCGTGCAGGTGTAGGCAGCCAGCAGGTGCGCCTCGCCCTTGATGTCGAACGGCGTGAAGGTCTGCACCGGCGAGCGGGTTTCGAGTTGACCGTGGGCGCCGTGGAAGATCTGGATGCCGGTGCCGCGGTCGGCCTCCTTGAATGGGAAGGGGATGGCCCGCAGCGTCGAGGCGAACTCCTCGTTGGAGATCCCGGCGACGTAAAGCTTGCCGCCGGCATAGCCCAGGGAGGTGATTGCCTCCTGGCGGCGCTTCTCGTTGGCGTTGGGCAGTTCGACCTTCGAGAACGTCACGTCCTTCAGTTCGACCGCGGAAACCTTGTTGGTGCCGCGTTCGATGCGGAGCAGCGCCGGGGCGGCGTCGCGGCCGGTGCCGCGCGTGACCGCCAGGTCGGTCAGGTCAGCCCGCGCCGCGCTAGCGAAGGCCAGGGCGGCCACAAGGGCCAGGCCAAGGTGGACTCTCGGCAGCTTCACGATTGCGTCCTCCTGGTGAAATGAACCGGGCGAGGGATCGAAGACCTATCATGCCGCGGCGGCGCCGCAAAGCAAGCGCGAACCGCGCCTCTCCTCGAACTTTTCTTTCCACGGTGGGCGGTTCTCGCGGTCACACAGATGGGGCAAACCGACGGGGCGTAAGAGAACGACCCAAGCCCCAAGCGCCAGCGCGGGGACCCCACAAGCCCCAAGCGCCAGCGCGGGGACGTTGCCGCTGCCGCCCTCACAGCGTCTGGGCCAGGGCGTAGACTTCTTCGGCGTCGAGGACCTGATCGTTACTCTCGAACAGGCGAGCGATGGCGGCGCGGTGGATCTTCATCTTGGTGCCGCCGACGCCAAGAGCGCCGTAACCGAAGACCCCCTCGCGTTCGACGCCGCGGTCGAACATCTCGACGCCCTCGATACCGAGCGGCTCGACGGCGTTGAGGTCGACCGCAACGCGCAGGGTCGGACAGGCCAGGCGGGCGTCGCGGGGCAGCAGCGTCACGGCACGGGCGCCAGCGGCGAAGACGACGTTGCGGCCGTCCAGGGCACCGGGCAGGTCGGGCGGGCCCGTCATCGCCACGCCGTCGAGGCGAGCGCCCGGGACCTTCTTGCGGATGGCCTCGCAGACTGCCTCGGCACGAGACTGCTGGCGCGAGGAGACGCGCACCTCGGCCCCTTGCCGCGCCAACAGCAGCGCGACGCGCTGGCCGACGGGGCCGGTGCCGCCCAGCACGAGGGCCCGCACCGTGTTGAGCGGCAGGTGGTTGGCAACGGCCCGCACCGCGGCGGCGGCGGTCGTGTTCGCCCCGTTGGAGTCGAGCAGGACACTGACGCGGTGTCCCGACTGCGGCTGCATGCTCGCCAGTACCACTTGCAGCAGCCGTTCGCCGGCCGTGACGTCGCTGCCGCCGATGAAGAGGGCCGTCGACTTGAGGTCCTTGATGCCGCGCGTGAAGATCGCCCCGTCGACGAGAGCAGGAACCGCCTCGGGCTTGACACCGCCGTAGCTGAAGACCTCGTCGGCGCCGGCGTCAATCGCCACGACGCGGTCGAACACGCTGGGATGCGCGTCGCTGTCGAGCTGGATGAGGATCTTGCGTTTGCTCATGATTTCTTAGCCCGACGCGCCAGCGAGGAACACGCTTAGCCCGACGCGCCAGCGAGGAACACGTCAACCCAGGGCGCGCTGGATGGAGAGCTTGGTCGCCTCGTAGTTGTACTGGTAGATCTTGGCGTTGTCCTTGGCCTCCCAGTGAATGAAGACGCCGCAGACAATGACGAGGTTTTCGGCCTCCGACTTGGGAATGATGCCCTCGGCGACGCAGTCGGCGACGGCCTTGGCGACGGCCGCCTGGGCCGGGCCGAACATCTGCACCGCCTGGCCGGCGCCCTGGATGGTGACCTTGGTAATCAGGACCGCGGCGGGCTTGCAGATGAGGTTGGGCTCGAGGACGGCCAACAGGTTGCTGTGGCCGCGGCTCTGGTTGGCCAGGGCGTTGGCAAACGCTGCGCCGACGGGGCCGTCTTTCGAGCCGATGAGCAGGTCGATGTGGGCCACTTCATTCCCGCCGCCCACGAGGGCCTCGCCGATGAACATTGACATGGCTGCATCTCCTTGGGTTGTCGCGGTGTCGCGCACCGAATCTGGGAAACTCGAAGGACTATAATACGCCGACCGCGCCCAAGGCAAACAGAAAAGTCAAGGGGGTCGAGTGCCCGGCCGGCACTCGACCCCCTCCAATAAAACAGATCGCGAAAGGGTCAAACGAAGGCGGCGAGCGCCTCGTCCAGGATGTGTGTCAGGCAAGCGAGCGCGCCGTCGAGTTGGGCAAGCACCGCAGCAGCGTCGTCCAGGTTGCCGCCCCGGCTCTGCAGCTCGAGGCGGAACGCGGCGTCGAGGGCCGGCGAGGGCCCGAAGTTGCCGACCGCCCCTTTCAGCGTGTGGGCCGTCCGGTTCAGACGCGCCGCGTCGCCAGCCGCCAACGCCTCACGGGCCTCCTCCAGCTGCAGCGATGCGTCCTCCCGGAACAAGCCGATGATCTCGTGCAGCAGTTCTGCGTCACCGCCGAAGCGGTCGAGCAGGGCGGTGTGGTTCGGTTCCGGCCTGGCCTCGGGGAGCGGGGGCAGGATTTCGCGCAGGGCCGCGTCCAACTCGTGGGTCTTGATCGGCTTGGCGAGGTAGGCATTCATGCCGGCGGCCAGGCAGCGCTCACGGTCGCCCTGCATCGCATGCGCCGTCAGCGCGATCACCGGGAGAGGTCCCCCGCTCGTCGAGTATCTCGCTCCGCTCGCCTCCAGGGCACGGAGAGCGGCGGTGGCCTCGAAGCCGCCCATCTCGGGCATCTGCACGTCCATCAGCACGACGTCGAACGGTCCCGAACGGTCCAGGGCGGCCAACGCCTCGCGGCCGTTGTTGGACACGACGACGCGATGCCCCTGCTTCTCCAGCATGCGCACCGCCAGACGCTGGTTGACGACGTTGTCCTCGGCCAGCAGCACACGCAGCGGCTTTCGGCGATCGGCTTTCGGCTTTCGGCCAGAAGACCTCACCTCCTCCTCGGGGCCGACAGCCGATAGCCGATGGCCGATAGCCGTCAGGATGGTGTTGAGCAGTTCCGACTGCTTGATCGGCTTGACCAGGTAAGCGGCCAGTCCCAGCTCGCGGCAGCGGCGGACATCGTCCTTGTTATCGGCGGAGGTCAGCATCAGGATGGTGGCCCCGGCGAGGTCGGCACTCTGCTGGATGTGGCCGGCGAGTTCCAGGCCGTCCATACCGGGCATCATGGCATCCAGCAGCACGAGCGGGTAGGGCTCGCCAGCCGCCTCCGCTCGGCGCAGCTCGACGAGGGCCGGCTCGCCGCCGTCGACGCATACCGGCCCCATGTTCCAGCTCTTCAACGTCTCCTGGAGGATGCGACGGTTGGTGGCGTTGTCGTCGACGACCAGCACCCGCAGGCCGGCCAGGTGGACCGGCCGCGGTGGCAGCACGCGCGAGGTCGATCCCGACGCCCGAGCCAACTGGACGGTGAAGTGGAAGGTGCTGCCCTTGCCCGGCTCGCTGTCAACCCACAGCTGCCCGCCCATCAGGGCCACCAGCCGCTGCGAGATGGTCAGCCCCAGCCCCGTGCCGCCGAACTTGCGTGTGGTCGAGCCGTCGGCCTGCGTGAACGGGTCGAAGATCAGCCGCAGTTTCTCGGCGGGGATGCCGGTGCCCGTATCGCGCACCTCGAAATGCAGCACGTCGGGCGAGCGGGGGGTGTGAACCCCCCGGTGGTTCGAGT
>JACOUH010000448.1 GCA_016177925.1 Planctomycetota bacterium
GAGGTTCAGAGTCACGCTGGCGCCGGTGGAGGCGAGCGTCACGTTCCCCGTCACGTTGAGCTGGTCGAAGCTCCCGGTGGTGGCGTTGGTGATCTGCTCGTCGAAGGCCGAGCCGACCCCGAAGTCGACCGAGCCGCCCGCGTTGAGGGTGCCGACCAGGTCGCCGGGGGCGACGTGGCCGCCGCTGTTGACGGTGATGTTGCCGCCGACCGTGCCGTTGCCGCCCAGGGTCGCGTTGTTAACGGTGAAGTCACTGGCAGCCGCCGTGGAGCCGTCGACGAACAGGGTGCCGGCGTTGACCGTGGTGGCGCCCGTGTACGTGTTGGTGGCGGCCAGCGTGAAGGTGCCGTTGCCGTTCTTGGTGAAGGTGGTGCCGTCGCCCATGATGGCGCCGGTGGCGCTGCCGGCGCCGGCGTCGTCGACCGTCAAGCCGGCCAGCGGATTGGCACCGCCGACCGTGTCGTTGAACTGGATCTGAGAGGCGCCGTTGGTGGTGACGGTGGTCAGGTTCCAGGGGCCATTTCCGTCGCCGTCCACGGTGCTGTTGAAGAAGATGCCGGTGCCGCTGTCGGTCAGCGTGGTGTCCGCGGTGAGGATGACCGGGTCGTTGAACGTCTGGTCGCCCGTCGTCGTGATGGAACCGCCGCTGATGACCGTGTTGCCGCCTGCGTCGGTGGTAAGGCTGACCAGCGGAGTGCCGTTGCCGACGGCGCCGCCGAAGGTGGTGTTGCCGCCGGTGTTGACGCCGAGGGTGAAGTTGCCATCCAGCGTCTGGCCGAAGGAAATGGCGCCGTTGTTCGTCGAGGTCAGCGTCGTGTTGGCGCCGAGCGTGACGTTGTCGCCATAGCTCTGGTCGCCCGTCGTGTTGACCGACCCTCCATTGAGATTGGTCGTGCCGCCCGCGTCGGTGGTCAGGCTGGCCAGGGGCGACGCTCCGCCCACCGTGCCGTTGAAGGTCGTCGTGCCGTTGCTGAAGACGGTGAGGTCGCGTGGCGTGGCATTGCTGTCGCTGTCGACCGTCGAGTTAAAAGTGACATTGGTGCCGACCAGGGCGGTGTTGGCGGTCAGCACGACGGCATCGTTGTAGGTCTGGTTTCCCGTCGTGGTGACGGTGCCGGCGTTGAGGTCGGTCGTACCGTCCGCGTTGGTCGTCAAGTCCGCCAGCGCTGCGAGCCCGCCCACCGTGGCGTTGAAGGTGGTGGTGCCGTTGCCGCTGCTGTTGACCGTCAGGCTGCGCGGCGTGGTGTTGCTATCGCTGTTGACCACCGAGTTAAAGGTGATGTTCGATCCGTTGAGGGTGTTATTGGCGGTGAGGAAGACGGCGTCGTTGTAGATTTGGTTGTCCGTCGTGGTGACCGTCCCACCGTTGAGGTCCGTCGTCCCGTTGGCGTCAGTGGTCAGGCTCAGCAACGGCGACGATGCCCCCACCGCGCCGTTGAAGGTGGTGTTGCCAAAGCTGTTGATGGTGAGGCTGCGTGGCGTGGCGTTGCTGTCGCTGTCCAGCGTCCCGTTGAAGGTGACGTCCACGCCGGTGAGGGTCGTGTTGGCGGTCAGCACGACGGCGTCGTTGAAGGTCTGGAAGCCGGCAGTGACGTTGCCGCCGTTGAGGTCGGTGGTGCCGTCGGCGTTGGTCGTCAGGCTGGTGAGGGAACCGTTGCCGCCCACGGTCCCGTTGAAAGTGGTAGTGCCGTTGCCGCTGCTGTTGACCGTCAGGTTACTCCCGCCGCCGGCGCTGTCGACGGTGGAGTTGAACGTGATGTTCGACCCGTTGAGGGTGGTGTCCCCAACCAGGAGAACGGCGTCGTTGAAGGTCTGGTCGCCCGTCGTGGTGACGTTGCCGACGTTGACGAGGACGGTGGTGCCGTCCGCGTTGGTCGTCAGGCTGGCCAGGGCGGCGTTGCCGCCCACGGTGCCGTTGAACAGAGTCGTGCCGTTGTTGCTGCTGTTGACCGTGAGGGCACGGGGCGTGGCGTTGCTGTCACTGTCGACGGTGGAGTTGAACGTGATGTTGGCGCCGTTGAGGGTCGTGTTGGCCGTGAGCACGACGGCGTCGTTGTACATCTGGTCGCCGGTCGTGCTGACACTGTTGCCGTTGATGTCCGTCGTCCCGTCGGCGTTGGTCAGCAGGAACGACAGCGGCGACGCCGCGCCCACGGCCCCGTTGAAGGTCGTCGTGCCGTTGCCGCTGCTGAAGACCGCGAGGACGCGCGGGGTGGCGTTGCTGTCACTATCGAGCGTGGAACCGAAGGTAATGTTGCTGCCGTTGAGCGTCGTGTCGTTGGTCAGCACGACGGCGTCGTTGTAGGTCTGGTTGCCCGTCGTGGTGACGTTGCCGGCGTTGAGGTCGGTGGTGCCGTCCGCGTTGGTCGTCAGGCTGGCCAGGATGCCGATGCTGCCCACCGGGCCGGCGAACGCCGTCGTGCCATTGCCGCTGCTGTTGACCGTGAGGCTGCGCGGGGTGGCGTTGCTGTCGCTGTCCACGATCGAGTTAAAGGTAATGTTGGAGCCGTTGAGCGTGGTGTCGGCAGTCAGCACGACAGGGCCGTTGTAAGTCTGGTTCCCCGTGGTGGTGACACTGCTCCCGTTGAGGTCCGTCGTGCCCACGTTGTCGGTCAGGCTCGCCAGCGGGCTGCTGCCGCCAACGGCGCCATTGAAGGTGATGTTCGGACTGTTGACGGTAAGGCTGCGCGGGGTGGCGTTGCTGTCGCTGTCGACCGTGGAGTTGAAGGTGACGTTGGCGCCGTTGAGCGTCGTGTCGTTGGTCAGCACGACGGCATCGTTGTAGGTCTGGTTACCGCTGGTGCTGACGGTGCCGCCGTTGAGGTCGGTCGTACCGTTGGCGTCGGTGGTCAGGCTCGTCAGCGCCGTGCCGTTGCCGACGGCGCCGCTGAAGGTGGTGGTGCCGCCCGTGTTGACCGCCAGGGCAAAGGGGCCGTCGACCGTCTGCGCGAAGCTGATGGCCCCGTTGTTCGTCGAGGCGAGCGTGACATCGGCGCCCAGCCCGACCGGCCCATTGTAGCTCTGGGCGGCGTTCGTCGTGACGTTATTGTTGAGGTTGATCGCCTCGGCGGTGACGTTCAGGTTGCCCGCGCCGGTGCTCAGGCTCAGGGCCCCGTTGAACGTGACCGTGTCGTTGCCGGCCTGTCCGTCGATTGTCAGCCCCGCCGTGAGGTCGTCCGGTGCCGCCGTGCCCGAGATCGTCAGCGCGTCGTTACCGTCGCCCAGGTTGATTGTCAGCGAATTGGTCGGGTTGCTGAACGTGGTCGTCTCGAAGGTGGCGTTGAGACTGCGGATCTGCGAGATCCCGTTCCCCGGCGTACCGTCGTCCTCGAGCACCGCCTGGTCATCGGTCGCGGGCAGGTTGAACACCAGGTCGGTGATCGTGCTGCCGGTCATGTCGACCGGCTCCAGCCCGTCGTAGCTGACCGTGGCCTGGTCGGCGGTCGTGGTCAGGTTGCCGTCCACGTCGTAGACGATGTCGCCGCTGTAGTTGGGGCCGGTGGTCGTGAAGGTGTGGATGGCGGTCGCGAAGGTGCCGCCGGTCACCACCAGCTTGTCGCCGGGGGAAGTCGTCGGGTCGCCGCCGTGGAAGGTCAGCGGCTGAGTGAAGAAGCCACCCGAGGTGCCATAGTTGACCGTCAGGGTGTCGTTGCCGTCGAGACCGTTGACGGTGATGGAGTCGACACTGGCGAATGGACGCGAATCGACCACGGTCCCGTTGTTGAGGAACTGGATGGAGTCCGCCCCGCCGGTGGTGACGCGACGCACCTCGAGGACGTCGTCGCCGTTGGTGCCGTTGAAGGTGGACGGGCCCTCGATGACGATGGCCACGGCGTTGCCGTCGCCGCCCTGGTAGGTGAGGAAGGCACTCTGGCCGCTGCCCAGGAAGTTGCTGCTTAGCAGCGCCCCCTCGCCGAGCGTGGTGCCCGCGGCCACGGCATCAATACCGGTGCCGGCGACGAAGGAGCCGCTGACGCTGGCGTCCTTGATCAGGATGAACTCGTCGCCGGGGTTGATCGCCGGCGTCCCCGCCGCCGTGAGGTTCAGGGTAACGCTGGCGCCGGTGGAGGCGAGCGTCACGTTTCCCGTCACGTTGAGCTGGTCGAAGCTCCCAGTGGTGGCGTTGGTGATCTCTTCGTCGAAAGCCGAGCCGACCCCGAAGTCGACCGAGCCGCCCGCGTTGAGGGTGCCGACCGTGTCGCCGGGGGCAACGTGGCCGCCGCTGTTGACGGTGATGTTGCCGCCGACCGTGCCGTTGCCGCCCAGGGTCGCATTGTTCACGGTGAAGTCACTGGCAGCCGCCGTGGAGCCGTCGACGAACAGGGTGCCGGCGTTGACCGTGGTGGCGCCCGTGTAGGTGTTGGTGGCAGCCAGCGTGAAGGTGCCGTTGCCGTTCTTGGTGAAGGTGGTGCCGTTGCCCTGGATGGCGCCGGTGGCGCTGCCGGGGCCGGCGTCGTCGACCGTCAAACCGGCCAGCGGATTGGCACCGCCGACCGTGTCGTTGAACTGGATCTGCGAGGCGCCGCTAGTGGTGACGACCGTCAAGTTCCAGGGGCCATTGCCGTCGCCGTCCACGGTGCTGTTGAAGAAGATGCCGGTGCCGCTGTCGGTCAGCGTGGTGTCCGCGGTGAGGATGACCGGGTCGTTGAACGTCTGGTCGCCCGTCGTCTGGATGGAACCGCCGCTGATGACCGTGTTGCCGCCTGCGTCGGTGGTGAGGCTGACGAGTGGGGTGCCGTTGCCGACGGCGCCGCCGAAGGTGGTGTTGCCGCCGGTGTTGACCGTGAGGTTCGAGGCGCCGTCCAGGGTCTGGTCAAAGGAGATGGCGCCGTTGCCGGTCGAGGTCAGGGTGGTGTTCGCCGCGCCCAGCGTGACGTTGTCTCCGTAGCTCTGGTTGCCCGTCGTCGTGACGCCTGAGCTGACGTTGAGGTTGGTGGTGCCCGCGGCGTCGGTCGTGAGGCTGGCAAGGGCCTGGCCGGAGTCCCCGACGCCCAAGCTGAAGGTCGTGGCGCCGGAGGCGTTGACGGTCAGTGCGTCCTTGCCGCTGGTCGGGCTCAGTACTCCCTGGATGAAGGTGACGTTAGCGCCGGTCAGTGTCGTGGCGTTGCCCGCGGCGTTGAGGAAGACGACGCCGCCGTAGGTCTGGTCACCGGTCGTGTTCACCGACCCGCCATTGAGATTGTTAAACTCGCCTTGGGCCGTCAGGCTGGCGAGGGCCTGGGCGTCCCCGACCGCGCCGTTGAAGGTGATGCCGCCGGTGCCGGGGGCGGGGGTGATGGCGAGCGAGCGCGGGGTGGCGTTGCTGTCGGAGTTGACGGTCCCCGTGAAGGTTACGTTGCCGTCGGTGGAGATCAGCGTCGTGTTGGCGCCGAGGGTGACGTTGTCGCCGTAGGACTGGTCGCCCGTCGTGTCGACGATGCCGCCGTTGAGGGCCGTGGTGCCGTTGGCGTCCGTGTCCAACGACTTCAGGGTCTGATTGTTGTCGCCGACGGCGCCGTTGAACGTCGTGGTCCCGTTGGCGTTGACGGTCAGCGCCTCTTCGCCGTTGGTTACACTTCGCAGCGTGGAACTGAAAGTGACGTTGCTGCCGGTTAGCGTGGTTGCGTTTCCGGCGGTGTTGAGGACCGTGGCCCCGTTATAGGTCTGGTCGCCGGCGGTGGTGACGCTGCCACCGTTGAGGTCGATGGTCGCGCCGGTGGCGGTCAGGGCCGTGATCGGCGTGCCTCCGATGGCCCCGTCCAGGGTGATGGTGCCGCCCGTGCCCGCCTGAAGCACCAAGGCTGTGGCGTTGGCGTCGTCGTCGACCGTGCCGGGCGCCGTTAGCGTGATGTTGGCGCCGGTGGCGACGTTGCCGCCGTCGGTCGTGTCGAGCGTGACCGTTGCCGGCGTGCCCAGGATGATACTGTCGCTGATGATGATGTCGGCGCCGGCCGTCACCACGTCAGCGTTCAGGGTCGTGGTGGCGCCCGAGCCGTGCAGTCTGATGGTGCCTGGGTCCTTCGACGCCGTCGTGTCCAGACGACCGTTGATGTTGATCTTGCCACCCGTCCCAGGCGTGCGCAGCGTGAGCGCGTCCTTGAAGCTGGCCCCGTTCGTGCTGACGGTCAGGTTGTGGCTGCCCGTGGCCCGGCCAATCGTGATCTGTTTGAAGCCGTTGGCCAGGGCGGCGATGTCCGTGGCGGTGATGGACAGCACGCCCACGGGGTCGTTTCCACCCACTTTGATGGCGTCCGTATCAAGGACCGGCTGGAGGGTGAGGTTGCCCGTCCCGCTGACGCTGTTGTCGCCGCCGTTGAAGTTGATCGCGTCGCTGGTGAACGTCAGGTCATTGGCTCCAGCCGTCAGGGTGCCCGCGAAGCTGATCGTTCCGTTCGCGGAGGTCAGCGTGGTGTTGTTGCCGAGCGTGACGTTGTCGCCGTAGGACTGGTCGCCATTGGTGGTGACGTCGGCACCGATCGACGTGTTGCCCGGTGCATCGGTCGTCAGGCTCAGCAGCGCCACCTGGCTGCCGACGGCGTCGTTGAAGGTCGTGTTACCGCCCGTGTTGACCGTCAACGCAAAGTTGCTATCGACCTTGGCGAATGAGATGGCGCCGTTGTTGGTCGAGGTCAGCGTGACGTTGGCGAACAGAGCGAGCTGATCGCCGTAGGTCTGGTTGCCCTCGGTGGTGACGTTGGCGCCCAGACGCGTCAGGCCCTGGACATCCGTCGTCAGGCTGGCCAGCGCCGCGTTACTGCCGACGGCGCCGAAGAAGTTGGTCCCGCCGCCGGTGTTGACCGTCAAGTTGAAGCCGCCGTCCAGCTTCTGATTGAAGGAGATGTCGCCGTTAGCAGTCGACGTCAGGTTGGCGTCGGCGCCCAGGGTGGCGTTGCCGTTGTAGAGCTGATTGCCCGTCGTTGTCACCAATCCGCCGTTGAGGTTGATGGTGGTCCCGGTGGCGGTCAGGCCAGCGATGGGCGTGTCGGCGCCGATGGCCCCGTCCAGGGTGACGATGCCGTCGGTGCCGCCGTTGAGGACCAGCGCCGTCGCGTTGGCATCGTCGTCCACACTGCCCGGCGCTGTCAGCGTGATGTTGGCGCCGGTGGCGACGTTGCCGCCGTCGGTCGTGTCGAGCGTGACCGTCGCCGGCGTGCCCAGGATGATGCTGTCGCTGATGATGATGTCGGCCCCGGCCGTCACCACGTCGGCGTTCAGCGTCGTCGTGCCGCCCGAGCCGGCCAGCGTGATGGCGCCTCCATCGCTGGCCGCCGTCGTGTCCAGCCGGCCGTCGACGCTGATCTGGCCTCCCGTGTTGGGTTCACGCAGCGTGACGGAGTCCTTGAACGAGGCGCTGTCGACCGCGATCGTGCCGTTGCCGTCCGACCGGCCGATGGTGATCTGGTTGAACCCGTTGGCCAGCGCCGCGATGTCGCTGTCGGAGAGGTCGAGCGTGCCGGCGCCGCCGCCGACGCCAATGCTGACGTTGGCCGCCGAGGGCTGCAGGGCCAGGTTGCCCGAGCCGGTGACGCTGTTGGCACCGCCGTTGAAGTCGATCTCGTCCGCGGTCAGGGTCAGGTCATTGGCTCCCGTGGCAAGCGTATCGCCGAAACCAATCGTGCCCGTGCCGGCGTTGAGCGTCGCCGACGCGCTGAGGGTTGTCGCATTGTTGTAGGTCTGGTCGCCGCCGGTGGTGATGTTCGCGGAGAGGTCGATCGAGGCGGCGCTGACCGAGAGACCACCGCTAGCGCTGATCTTCTTCAGGCTGGCACTGCCGGTACCGTCAACCGTGATGTTGACGGCGTTGGCGGAGGTGTCCGTCGTGGTAATGTTGCCGTTCTGCGTGAAGTTCTCACTGCCGGCGCCGTCCTGGTTGGCCTGGATGCTGACCGAACTGGAAACGTTGATGTCCTGGACGGTGACCGCTTGCTGGGCGTTGATCACCAGGGCCGACGGCGTGCCGCTGCTGATGATGCTCGAGGCGGTCAGGTTGGCCGCGCCGCCCGCGCTGAGCGTGTTCGTCCCGCCCGTGCCCGTCAGGTCCACCGTGATGGCGTTGAGGGCGAGGTTGCCCGTGGTCGCCGTGAGGTTCACGCCGGTCGGCAGCATCAGCGTGCCGACGTTCTGGATCGTCACGTTGCCCGCGCTAATGTCGGCGCCGACTGTGACGTTCGCGGCCTTGTTGATCTGGAACAGGGTCGTCACGTTCGCCCCGTTGGGCAGGCTGATGTCGCCGCGCTGCGTGGGACTGTCCGCGTTCAGGTCCAGCGAATCGAGCTGGGCGCCGCCGGAAGCGTCGAAGGTCCCGAGGGTGATGTTGCCGGCTGAGGCGGCGGCGCCGGTCGAGGTGACGATAACCAGCGTGCGGCCTGCTGTGTCCGCCGACAGACTGCCATTGAGCGTGAAGTCCCCGCCGGCGTTGTCGTCGCCCTGCTCGGTGTCGACGGTCACCGACGCCGTGACGACGGCCGCGTTGACGTTGGAGAAGTCGACCGGGCCGTCAGTGCTGACGTTGCCGTTCAGGTTCAACGTCTCGGTCCCGACCCTGAGGTTCCCCCCGATGGTCAGGTCGTTGAGAGTGACGGTATCCGTGCCGGTTTCCCCCTGGATGTTGACGTTGGTGACGCCGTTGGGCGCGTTCGCCAGGCCGAAGCTCAACGAGTCGTCCTGATCGCCGAGGAAGATGTTGAAGATGGCTGCCGGCGAGCTGCCGGTGTTGATGGTCAGCGTGTCATCCGTGTTGGTCGTGGTCGAGAGGGTGAAGTCCCCGCTCGTGGCGGCGTCCCCGGACAGCGTGATCGAATCCCCGTTGCCGACCTGGATGACCACCTGGTTCGCCATCGGAGCGGTGACCATCACATCGTCCGCATCGCCATTGTCGGCCGTGAAGTCCAGCACCGCCACCGAAGCGCTGTAGGTGACGATCGCCGGCAACCAGCGGTCCTCCAACGGCTCGACGTGTGGCCGGTACGGGTGGACCACCTTGCGCACCACCCGGCGCGAACGGCGGCGCGAACGAGGGAAGAACGCCTTGAGCCACTGACGCAGGTAGAAGCGGAACATGGCAGCTCAGTCTCCGGAGTCAAGCAAGGAATCGCGAATACCACGTCATCGACAGGCGGCAAAGACAAGACCTGCCCGACGAGGCGACAAGTCTCCCGGGGTGAGCACCCGCGCTTCCCGTCGCGGACGGGAAGCGTCAGGGATGCACCGGCGCGAGTCCTTGCGTCGGGTGTGGGAAAGAATCACCAGGGAGGGAAGAGGTTATCGGGAGGCACGGCAAGCGCGGGGGCGCTTGACGACCTCTGCTCCAGATTCAACATCTTGACCAGTTTAGCAGCGGGACGCGAAAGGACAACTGGAAAACCGCGCAAAGTGGAAAAGAAAAATCGATAGCGGGGACTTTGACGCGGGTCGGCGCGTCTGTGACGGCTGAAACGCCGCGCGCCTCTCGTTTTTCCCGAGACTCCCTCCCAGCGGCCCGGCAAGAGAATTCAGGTCCGGCGCGAAAAAAACGCTTCAAAATGTTCACACGGGCCCTTCCGGTTGGTTCGTATAAGAACGCGATGGGCAACGAAATGAGCGGTGCAGGGAGGGACGCACGGGGTATAAGACATGAATACCCTTTATCACTGGAACAACTCATGGAATCCGCATCACCCTTCTTCTCCTTATTCCCCGCACGAGCCGCCACCGGAGTCAGTGTTCGATGCGGATCGCCGAGCGCTCGGTGTCTTGCTGCATCTGCGCGTGGTTGGCGATCAGGTAGTCGATCGCGTCGTGGATCTCCCTTTTTCCGCCTGCGGATTCTTTGGAGCGGAGCGCGTGGCGCGACAACGTGGCACACGCTCCGCTCCGAAGACTCCGCGTCGCGGCTAACCATCGGAGCCTATTGTAGCCTCCAGCCGCCCATTGCTCGTCTGGCCGTTCGTCTGCGTCATATCGAGCAGCAGGATTCGCCGGCGCACCGGGTCGCCGACGATCTTGACCTTGCGCGGGTGCTTACGGTGGCGGTGCCAGCCGCGGTCGTACTGCTCCTCGGCCAACTGGCGGACCGATTCGCCGCCCAGCTGCTCGAAGGCACGGCTCACGTGGCGCATGTCGAAGAAGAGTAACTGCTGGGCGGCAATCTGGGCCGGCGTGCAGACGCGCACGCCGGGCGCCGCGCCGTCACCGAAACCGATGCGGCGCAGGCCCTCCTCGCTGTAGGCGCACACCTCGCGCGACGCCTCGTAGAGCAGATCCAGGCCGAGCTTGCGCCGCAGCGCCTGACCTTGCCCAGTATCGCTGCCGCGCCCTATGCTGCCAAGGTCGCATCGTCCTGTCTTCTGCCGAAAGGGAGTCCCATGTCCAGCGGCCTGCCGAGTCAGCCAATCGACGTCCTGCTGTTCCGCCGCAACCGCGACCAGTTCCCCGACGAACAACTCCAGCCGTTCTGGGGCAAGCAGGTCGCCTGGAGCGCCGATGGCACCCGTATCATTGCGAGTGGCGATGATCACAAACAGCTCTACGAGCGTCTGGCAGCGCTTGACGTCCGCCCGACCGAGGTGGTCGATGAATTCATTCCCGACCCGAACGTGAGCTACTTCTAATGAGCCTGGTCTTTCCCTACCGAAGCGGACGTGCTCCTCGCCCCGTCGTCTCGCTTGGTGGAAGGGCCGTTCGCCCGCGCCCGCTCGTTGACGTCACCCTCCTTGGCCCAACGGGGAGCAAGGTCGTGACGGCCCTGCTCGACTCAGGAGCCGACGACTCGGTCTTCGCCGAGCAGGTGGCGCTGAGCATCGGCCTTGATTTGCGCAACGCCCCTCAGCAGACCATGACCGGAGTCGGCGGTCCGCCCTCCGTCATAGCCTACGCCCCCGTCACCCTACGGCTCACCGACGGCAACGAGTACCGCGAGTGGCCCGCGCTCGTGGGCTTCACCTCGGCCAGGATGACCCATCCCCTCCTTGGGTTCGCCGGCTGTCTCCAGTTCTTCGACGCCCTCTTCTGCGGCGAGCGCGAAGTGGTCGAGCTGACGGTCAATGGCCTTTACCCGGGCACGTGAGGCGGACCGAGGGGAAGCGCGGCTAACGTCATTTCGTGGGCAGCCCCAAGCCGTCCCCGGTATAGACCCCCAGGCAGCCCTCAACCATTTGTGGGTGTACATGGACCGTGCGTGAGGAGCCTGCGATGAACCCGAACGCCTGCTGCATCATCAGTGAAGCAAGCGAAGACCGCTTCGATGAGACCGACAGCCTGGAAGAGGCCCTCCGTATCGCCCGCGCCCTGGCGCGCGAAAGCCAGGCCGGTGACCCCGTTTCGATCGAGCATCGGGGCCGGGTCATTCGGCAACCGGTGCTCCTGCCGGATGGGAGCATTTCGGAGGAGGAAATTCGCTGATCCGCGCGCCGTTGGGGCGGATCGACAGTTCCCGGAGGTCGGCGTTCCCTGTCACGGCGGTGATCCTTGCTGATCCGGCGTCAACTCGCCACCGGCTGTCCAAGCCCGCGAGAGCGCTTCCAGCTGTTCCAGCACCGTCGCGGTCGCCCGCTCCTGCTTGTCCGGCGGGTAGCCGTGCTTGCGCAGGATTCGCTTGATGATCACTCGCAAGTTGGCCCGCACGTTCTCCCGCATGGTCCAGTCGATGCTGAGGTTGTTCCGCACCGCCTTCACCAGCTCCTGGGCGATCCTCTTGAGGGTGGCATCCCCCAGTACCTTCACCGCGCTGTCGTTGACTTCGAGCGCGTCGTAGAAGGCGATCTCGTCGTCCGTCAGCCCCAGTTTTTCGCCACGACCCTGGGCCTCGCGCATCTCCTTCGCCAGTCCGATCAGCTCCTCGATGACGGCGGCCGTTTCGATGGCGCGGTTCTGGTAGCGGAGGAGGGACTTCTCCAGCAGCTCCAGGAACGACCGCGCCTGCACGACGTTCTTCTTCGCCCGCTGCTTGATCTCTCCTGTCAGCAGTTTCCGCAGTAGCTCGACCGCGAGGTTCCGCTGGGGCATCCCGCGGACCTCGGCGAGGAACTCATCCGACAGCACCGAGATGTCCGGCTTCTTCAGCCCCGCCGCCGCGAAGATGTCGATCACTTCGTCGGACGACACGGCCCGCGAGACGATTTGCCGGATCGCGTGGTCGATGTCGCTGGGGTCGTGTTTCCCCTCCCCGATGTGCTTCGTGAGTACCGACCTGATCGCCTGGAAGAACGCCACGTCGTCCACCACGGCGAGCGCCTCGTCCGCCGGCACGGCGAGCGCGAACGCCTTCGACAAGTCCTCGACCGCCTTCACGAAGCGGTTCTTCCCGTCGTCCTGCTTCAGGATGTGCTCCTGCGCGGCGGGGAGGAGCGCGAGTTTCGCGGTTGCCCCGCCGGCGGTCCAGGCGGTCCGGTCGAAGCCATGGAAGAACGCCTCGCAAATCTCGAACTTCTCCTGCATCAGCGCGACGGCTTCCGCCTGGTCGATGGCCGTCTGGCCCTTGCCGCCGCTCTCGGTGTAGAGGGCGAGGGCTTGCTTCAGTTCATGGGCGAGGCCGAGATAATCGACGACCAGCCCGCCGGGCTTGTCCTTGAACACGCGGTTGACGCGGGCGATGGCCTGCATCAGCCCGTGCCCGCGCATCGGCTTGTCCGCATACATCGTGTGCAGACACGGCGCGTCGAACCCGGTCAGCCACATATCGCGGACGATCACGATCTTGAACGGATCTTTGGCGTCCTTGAACCGCTTCGCCAGTTCCTCGCGGCGGGCCTTGCTCCGGATGTGCGCTTGCCACCCCACGGGGTCCGACGCCGAGCCGGTCATGATGACCTTCAGCACGCCCTTGTCATCGTCCAGGTCGTGCCAGTCGGGGCGCAACTTCACGATCTCGTTGTACAAGTCGACACAGATGCGCCGGCTCATGCAGACGATCATCGCTTTGCCGTCCATCGTCTGGAGGCGCCGCGCCCAGTGCTTCACGAGGTCGGCCGTGACCAGCTCCACCCGTTCCTCGGCGCCGACCAGCGCTTCCAGCGCCGCCCACTTCGTCTTCAGCTTCTCCTTGTGCGCGGTCTCCTCGCCCTCGGTCGCCTCCTCGAACTCCGCGTCCAGCTTCGGCTTCTTCCGCTCGTCGAGCTGTAACTTGGCGAGTCGGCTTTCGTAGTAGATTGGCACCGTCGCGCCGTCCTTCACCGCCCGCTCGATGTCGTAGACGCTGACGTAGTTCCCGAAGACGGCGCGCGTGTTTGCGTCGGCCTTCTCGATGGGCGTTCCGGTGAAGCCGATGAACGACGCCCCGGGCAGCGCGTTCCGCATGTGTCCCGCGAAGCCGTCTACGAAGTCGTACTGGCTGCGGTGCGCCTCGTCGGCCATCACGATGATGTTCCGCCGCTCCGAGAGCAGCGGGAACTTCGCCTCAGCTGTGGTGGGGAAGAACTTGTGGACGGTGGTGAAGATGACACCGCCGGAGTCGGTCTTCAGCAAGTCCCGCAATTGCCCGCGGCTCTCGGCCTGAACCGGCTCCTGGCGGAGCAACTCCTTGCAGCGGGCGAAGGTGCCGAACAGTTGGTCGTCGAGGTCGTTGCGGTCGGTGATGACAACGATGGTCGGGTTCTTCATCTGCGGTGTGAGGATCACGCGCCCGGCGTAGAACACCATCGTCAGGCTCTTGCCCGACCCCTGCGTGTGCCATACCACGCCGACGCGGCGGTCCCCGCGGGGGCCGGTCGCCTTCAGCGTGGCGGCCAGCGCGAGGTTGACCGCGTGGAACTGGTGGTAGCCCGCCACCTTCTTGACGAGCTTGCCGCCGCCCTCGTCCTCGAAGACGATGAAGTGCCGCACCAGTTGGAGGAACCGCGACTTCTCGAAGACGCCTTCCAGCACGACTTGCAGTTCCGGCATCGCGGCCGGCGCGAGGTCTTCGCCCGCGATGGTGCGCCACGGCATGAACCGCTCCTTGTCGGCCGTGAGCGTGCCGATGCGGGCCTGGACGCCGTCCGAGATGACCAGCGCCGCGTTCCAGGTGAACAGCGTCGGAATTTCCGCCTTGTACGTCTGCAACTGGTTGAAGGCGGTCCAGAGGGTCGCGTCCTCGTCGGCCGCGTTCTTCAGCTCGAGGACGGCCAGCGGCAGCCCGTTGACGAACAGCACCACGTCCGGCCGGCGCTCGTGCTTGTTCTCCACGACGGTGAACTGGTTGACCGCGAGGAAGTCGTTGTTGGCCGGGTCGTCGAAGTCGAGGACGCGCACGAGGTCGCCGCCGAGCGAGCCGTCGGGCCGCGGATACTCGACCGGCACGCCCTCGACGAGCAGCCGGTGCATGACGTGGTTGCCCCCGACCAGCGAAGGAGAATCCGGCCGCGTCAGCTTGCGGAACGCTTCCTCCAGGGCGCTTGCCGGCACCTGCGGGTTGAGCCGGGCGAGTGCCTGCCGCAAGCGGAGTTCGAGAACGACCTGCGACCAGTCGGTGCGCTCGGCCCCCGGCTGGCCGCAGCCGATCTCCGGCCCGTAGGCGATGCCGTAGCCCAGGGCACCCAGCCATTCGAGGGCCGCTTCTTCGACGACGGATTCGGTAAATGCGGTTGTCATCGGAGGGAGTGCCCTAAAATCTAGGCCAATTCACTGCCAATTCACTGCCAATTCACTGCCAATTCACTGCCAATTCGGGTTACCCCTCGGCAAGGAACAACACCGTGCCCCGCCCCTTGCCCGTTTGCCGGATTAAACCCAATCCGCGCAGCCGTTGGAGATCGCTCTTGAGGGCGTTCACGTCGAGCTTCAGAACGGATTGAATCTCCTTTCGGCCGATTCCTGGCCGCTCCGCGAGCAACTGCAGAATCCGTTGCTGGCGGTCGGTCACGTCCTGCTTCACTTGACGCGGGGGGATGTACCGGCTCGGACGGAACCGCACCAACACGAAGTTCGGCCCTTCTTCAATCTCCGGTCGCGGTAGGCCGGCTTGTTGGGTCAATTCGGCCATCTTGAGCGTGCCGCGACCCCAGGTCTCGATAATGCCGCGGCGGTGAAAGACACGCGCGAGCAACGGGTTCCACGGCTGAGATTCGTGCGGCAGGAACAACTTTTCCGGGGTCAGGTCGAAGCGCAGTGCTCCCGTCGAGGTGATCTCCAGGCGGTCCTGATAGATGGCGACCGCGACCGAACCGCCGCCGCTACTGTAGTCCCGGTGGCAGATGGCATTCGCCAGCGCCTCGCGCAACGCGACCGGTGGATAAATCGGCTCGTCGATCCGCTCGAACAGGCCCGGAACGACGCGCCCGGCGATCGGCAGATTCTCGCGTAGAAACTGCTCGGCTTTCAGCAGCAACTCGAACGTGTTGCCGTGGAACTGGCGGTTGTCCAGAAACTCCGTCTTGTCCGTGCCCTTGAACTTCGCCACGCGGAGCAGGCACTGCGGCAATTCCGCTTCAAGACGGGCGCGTTGACCGAACAGGACCACCGCCGCTCGGAGTAACTGCTCCCCCTTCAGCAACCCGAAACCACGGAGCAGTTCGACCGGGTCGCGGGTGCCAGGGTCCGTCAGCCGCCCGCGGCGGATCGCCTCGTCGATCGTGCGCGTTAGCTCGGTGATGTCCAAGTCGGCGGCGGTCCACCCCTGGGCCGGCTCCGTCTCCCAGCGTCGTTCACCGTGGAACCGCTCAATCAGGATTCGGTTATACTCATCCCGGCTCATCTTCGAGCTGGTGTTGCCCAAGCGCTTGTACGCCTGACCCTTGTAGCTGTATGGACGGTTCGGCCCGGTGCTGACCGCCACCACGACGACCTGCAATCCGGGGCGGACATCGACGCGGTCGATCTGGGGGAAGATGGTCGGCTCGATCTGTTGGATTTCCTGGGCGATCTCTTCGAGCGTCCGGTCAGCGACCTGTTGACCGAGGACTCGGCCGTTTGGCTCGATCCCAAACAGCACCCGGCCCCCGCGGTGGTTCAGCATCGCGCAGAGCGCGTGCATGGCTTCGCGCCGCTCGCCTGTAGTCTTCTTGAATTCCAGAGTCTCTGACTCCCCTTGTGCAACGAGCGCTTGAAGTTGGGTCGTGTTCATCAAGTCGCCCTCCCGACGATCCGCTCCGCGTCCGGCACGCGCAACTCGCCCGAAATCAGCTTCGGCAACAGCGCGTCCCGCAATGCGGCGAGCGTGCGGGATTGCTCCACAGCAGCCGTAATCTGAGAGAAGACCGGCGAGACGATCCCGCCAAACCGGGTGAACAGCGGAGAGTCGTTGTCCGGGGTGGCGACGCTGTACTTGTCAAGGCTGTCCGCGGGCACGCGCTGGCGGCCGCTGGAACCGGTCATTTGCTGGATGGCAAATGCGCGGAAATCTTGCGTGCGGGCCAGCAGATACGCGAATATCGGCGGGATACCTTTCTTCGGTCGAAGAACGATGTACTCGGTTGATCCCCAACCCACTTCACCATCGCGGAGGAAATCCACGAATGCCGTTTTGCCGTTTTCAAGGCAGGGTGTGATCCGAGCGACAAGCGTATCGCCGTTGATGAACTTCATCCCTGAACCCGTTTCTCGCATCACCCAGGATTCCGGCGAAGGCCCTTGCGTGGGCATGTTCGCCATGTCGAGGTAGGGCGCGAGGCTTCCTTTCGCGAGCGTTCGCGTCGGGTTAATCTCGAAAACTTCCGGCAATGGACGCACGCGCCAGCCTTTCGGGATCGGGCCGAGCGCGGACTCCTCGAATGAGTCCGGGAAGAGCGCCGCGAGGTCAGGCGACAGGCCCGCCAGCGCTCGGCCATCGGCTTTCGCGCGCACCGGGTCGAAGTCCACGAACCAGCTCTGGAAGATCGCCCGCGCCATCGCCTCCAGCGTCCGGTTCCGCCGCCGGTTCAACTCGATCTTGTCGTCCAGCACACCGAGAATGCACGCGATGGCCTGTTGTTCGTGGAGAGGGGGAAGATTGACCTCAATAGATCGAAGCGAGGTGAGCGGGCTTCCGATACCGGGCGTTCCGACGGTAGAAGCGTGCTCCATTAGTTTGTGATGCCCCGCTGGCGACCGGAAGAAATAGAACAAGAACAGTGGCTCAGCCAAGGACCGATTGCAAGTCAGTTTCATCAAACTTGTCGAGAGAACATACCGAGGTTGCAACTTTCCAACGATGCCAACGGTTCCGATGTTGCCACGGTGGGGAAACACGAGGTCGCCATCCCTGACGTTTTGCGACCTCAACCGGTCCGCGAACTCGGCCGTGATGAAAACAAAATCGTCCACGAACTCTTTCGTGTCCGAGATGTTGTTTCCACGAATGACTGGAACACCTGACGCGACGTAGGTGTCGCTCTTCATCCGCGAGCCGAAAGGACCGATCGCGATGGAGGCGTTCGAGTCCGCCTTCAATTGGTCGATGGTGTAGCGGCGCCACTCACTCGCCATAGTCGATGTCCTTCAGGTTGGCCCAGATGAGCAGGTCCAGCCTCGCGGACTCCTTCGTCTGTTCGCGGAGTTCGTCGGTGAGCCGCTTCATCTTGTCCTCGAACGGCTCGCCGTCGTCCTCGGCCTCCGCTGCGCCGACGTAGCGGCCCGGCGTCAGGATGTGCCCGTGGTGGCGGATCTCTTCCAGCGTCGCACTCTTGCAGAAGCCGGGGATGTCCGCGTACTTCTTCTCACCCTCACCCCGGCCCTCTCCCTTCGAGGGAGAGGGAGATTTCCGGTCGCGGCGCCAGGAGTGGTAGGTGTCCGCGATGGTGCGGATGTCGGCGTCGGTCAGTTCGCGATGAACACGGTCGATCATCGTGCCCATGTTGCGGGCGTCGATGAACAGTGTTTCGCCCGTCCGCTTGCGGAAAGACTCCCCGGACTGACGTCCGGGGCTCGCCTGTTTGCCGCGTACGAGGAACCACAGGCAGACGGGAATCTGCGTGCTGTAGAACAGTTGTCCCGGCAGCGCGACCATGCAATCGACCAGGTCGGCCTCGATGATCGCCTTGCGAATTTCCCCTTCGCCCGACTGGTTCGACGACATGCTGCCGTTGGCCAGCACAAATCCCGCGAGGCCGTTCGGGGCCAGATGATGGATGAAGTGCTGCACCCAGGCGAAGTTCGCGTTGCCGGCCGGCGGCGTGCCGTACACCCAGCGCTTGTCCTCCTTCAGGAGTTCGCCGCGCCAGTCGCTGTCGTTGAACGGCGGGTTGGCGAGGACGTAATCGGCCTTCAGGTCCGGGTGCAGGTCGCGGTGGAAGCTGTCGGCGTGCTCCTTGCCGAGGTTCGCTTCGATGCCGCGAATGGCGAGGTTCATCTTCGCCAGCCGCCAGGTCGTGTGGTTCGACTCCTGGCCGTAAACGGCGATGTCGCCGATCCTGCCGCCGTGCTCCTCGATGAACTTCTCGGAGGAGACGAACATGCCGCCGGAGCCGCAGCACGGGTCGAAGACGCGGCCCTTGTACGGCGCCAGCATCGCGACGAGCAAGCGCACGACGCACCGCGGCGTGTAGAACTGCCCGCCCTTCTTGCCCTCGGCGCTGGCGAACTCGGACAGGAAGTATTCGTAGACGCGGCCGAGGATGTCCTTCGAGCGATTCTCCTTGTCGCCCAGGCCGATGTTGCCGATCAGGTCGATGAGCTGGCCGAGCCGTTGCTTGTCGAGTCGCGGGTGGGCGTAGTCCTTGGGCAGCACGCCCTTCAGCGTCGGGTTGTCGCGCTCGATGGCGAGCATCGCGTCGTCCACGATCCTACCGATCTTCGGATCTTTGGCGCGGTTGCGAAGGTTCGACCAGCGCGACTCCGGCGGCACCCAGAATATGTTGACGGCGCGGTACTCGTCCGGGTCTTCCGGGTCGGCCCCAGCGTCCCGTTCGGCTTCGAGGCGGGCGTGCTGCTCCTCGAAGGCGTCGGAGATGTACTTGAGGAAGATCAGGCCGAGGACGACGTGCTTGTACTCGGCCGCGTCCATGTTGGAGCGCAGGGCGTCGGCGGCCCGCCAGAGGTCGGCCTCGAAGCCGAGCTTCGCCCCGTTGCCCTTGGCGGGCGTGGTCGTCTCTCTTGGCATGCGTCCTCCGGTGTGATGGGTGTTGACGACCCCGCGCAAGCGTTCCACTAAACAAAGCACTTGATAGGTAGTATACGGGCCTGTGGGACGGCAACAAAGGTCAGCAGGGAAGGTCACACGGCCGCGCCTCCAGCCGCCCGTTGCCCGTCTGGCCGTTCGTCTGCGTCACATCGAGCAGCAGGATTCGCCGGCGCACCGGGTTGCCGACGATCTTGACCTTGCGCGGGTGCTTGCGATGGCGGTACTGCTCCAGGTCCTTCACCGACTCGGCATCCACCACCAGGACGACGTTCTCATCGTGCAGCGTCAGGTCGGAGAGGACCTTGTTGATCAGGCCCAGATCCGGCGTCAGGTTGATGTCGATGCCGAGGAACTTGCGGATGAGCCTTTCCCAGATCTTGTCGATCTTATCCGGCTTGTTGACGCAGACCAGCGAGTAGTCCCGCAGCTCCTCGTGTACGCTGCCCTCCATCAGCCGCCGCGCGAACGAGCGCACCAGGCGCTCGTGGGGCCGCACGTAGTCGCCCCACACCTCGCGGGTCTTCTCGACGTCCTCCTTGATCTTTTCTTCCATGACCGCCGCGCCCAATTCCGGGTGGAAGTTCGTCGTGTCCACGATGCACACGATGCCCCGCTCGAGCAGGTGCCGTTCGAGCACCTCTACCTCCTCCGCCATCCCGAAGGCGTCGAGGTGGAGCGTGCGGTAGTCGTCGAGGGTGGCGATGTCCTTGAAGACAGCCGGCAGCGTCCCGAGCTTGTTGGGCCGGTACGACCCCGCGTAAACCTGGAACTGATTGAGGATCGCCGGCGCGTGGTTGAAGCGTTCGGCAGACAGCTCCTTGCACCGTGCGGGGACGTCGGCAAAGCCCAGCTCCCTCAGCACGAGCAGGATGGCCTGCAGGTCCGGCTCGCCGAGGAACGCCGCGTGCTCGAAGGCATAGCGCAGGTAATCGTCCGGCTTGGGGCCCTTCTTGCTGCTCCACTTGCGGACGAGGTAGGTCAAGTGCTTCCGCTCCGAAACGCCGGGCAGCCGGACGTGGGTCCGCAGCGTGTCGACGAGCACACTGACCTTCGGGTCGATCTTCTCAGGCAGGATGCGCTCCAGGACGAAGCGGAGGGTCGGCCCCAGCTGCGCGGGCACGATGGGGAAGTCGCACAGTTGTTGCTCGGTGATGCTGCCGAACCCCTGCACCCGGTTGGCGCGGAGGTGCTGCGCCGCCGCGGGCGTCAGAAGGAAGGACGCCGCACGCAGCCACTTCACGCCCTCCCGCGCCTTGTGGGACGGATTTCCAATCCGTCCGGAAGAGGACGGATTGGAAATCCGTCCTACGCCGGTCGAGAAGGCGCGATCGAGGTATCTGCAGAACACCGCGCCGTCGGGACCGCCCAGCAGGCTGAAGACGATCCGCTTCTGCTCACGGTGCGCCCGCGCCGTCTCGTCGCAGAACTTGCGGATGCGCGCCCGGCCAGCCTCGGCGGCGTCGAGCTGCTGCAGAATCGTCCTCCGCTTCGCGCGGTCTCTGTCGGCCTCTTTGATCTTGGTCTCGAAGTCCTCGATTTGCTTCGCCAGCTTGGCGTCCTCCCGCTCCCAGATGGACATCGCCTTCTTGTTGTCCTGGTCGGCGGGGGCATTCTCGTGGTGTTTCCTGCGCTTGGCCCGCGCCTGCTGCAGGTCCCGCTTGGTCTTGCGGTAGTCGCGCTCGCTCTCGACGGAGAGCGCCTTACGGCGCAGGAGTGCGCCGTCGCGGTTGCCGGTCAAGAGCCAGTCGATGAACTCTGCCGCGAGCTGCGCCTGTTCGTTCTTGTCGATGTGGTCGGTGGCGAAATGCAGCAGGTCCGGCACCTTGATGCACACGAGCGGAGTCGGAATGGCTGCATCGCCCCCGCCCACAAAATCGTGGGCGTTGTCGATGGCCGCGTGCAGCAGTTCCGCCGCCGCGCGGCAAGCTGTTCGACACGCTGCTGGTCGGCAGTCACTGTCCCGTTCGCGGACGTCTCGGGCGAAAACAGGGTGACCGTCTCCGTCACCGGGTGAGTGTGCTCGTCCATCGGTTGATCCTTGGGTCAGGGATTCGCTTTCCTCTTCAAAAAGAGACTGTCACGGCGGGAGAGGTTCGCCGTCCCGACTCTGCCGCCGATGTTCGGCGGTGTGAGGTAGCCACCCAGAGCGCTAGCAGCAAACGGTATTCGGGGGCTTTGGTGTGAAGAATGGCACGCGACGGGGGTGGCATGCTTTCGCGGCCCGCGCTGGTTTCGCCCAGACGTTGACCCCGTGGGCCGCGAAAGCATGGCACACACCGGAGCGTTCGATTGGTTACAGACAATCCTCCCTCCACCGTTTGGTGCTAGCAGACATGCCGCGACTTGCCCGTTGGTCCCTCTTGTCCCCCCCGCTGGGGGATGGTATAGGCGCGTCGTCCACCGGCTCGGCGGGATCACGCGGAGGGCCCAGGCATGCAGAGCCTGCTCGTCGGTTTGATGGTCGGTCTGGTCGTTGCCGAGCCGGAGGTGCTACCGCCTCCCGTCCCGATCAGCACGCCTGTGCCGGTCCCCGACACAGTCCCGGCCGTCCCCGAAAGCCAGCCTTCTCCCCCGCCGCCGGAGTCGCCGTGGCCGTATGTCCCTGCCCCGGGCTGGTTTGGTGCCCTGGAAGGGGAGATCCTGTGGCCGCACCTGGAAGGGCGTCGGCTTGCCCCGGCCAGCTTCCTCAGCACCGTCCCCGCGGGCTTCCTGGACATCAACGTCGGGGGGCTTGACGGTATCGGGGCGGTGCGCGGGGCGCTCGGGTATCGCCTCGACGGCGGGTGGGGCGAGTTCACGCTGACCTACCGCGGTGGCGGAGGCGATCACCAGACGCTGTTGGTCCACGGGGACCCGGTCCTGGCCGCCCTCCTCCAGCAGAACAACGACTCGAACGTCACGGTACGGCCCGCCGATCCCGGCTCGACCGCTTCGACTTCGCTCACCACGCGCATCGACCTGAGTACGTTCGACCTTGGCTACGGGAGGCACGAAACCGTACTGGGGCCGCTCTGGGACCTGCGCTGGCAGGCGGGCGGGCGCCTTGCGACCTTCTTTACCGACGACCGGCGCCAGGGCCCCGACACCTTCCTGCAAGCGGCCAACCACTACATCGGCTCAGGTCCCTTCCTGGGAGTGGGCCTGACTCGTTTCCTGACCTCGCCCGGCGGCGGTTGCATCGGGTCGCTCTACACGCGCGCGGGGGGCGGCGTTCTGTTCGGGCAAGACCAACTGACTTTTCGGGAGACCGTGGCGGGAGAAGCGAGCCGGGTGGACCGGGAGGGGCACGGGCAGGCAGTGCCGATGCTGGAGGTGGAGGCGGGGATCAGCGGCTGGTCGAGCGAACACCCGGAGCGGCGCCTGCAGTTGGGCTACCGGTACGAGCGCTGGTGGGGCGTAGGATCGGTGGGGGATTCGCGCCTCGACCTGACCCTGCACGGACTGTTTCTCCGTTGGGAGAGGAACTTCTGAGCCGACTCTCGCCGCTGCAGAACCAACTCACGGTGCAGGACATGTTAGGTTGGCGGGATCGGCAGTCCAACCAGGTCCTCAGCGCCAACAAAACCCGGCCGTCGAATGCCGGCCGGGTCACCGCACAGCTCGTGTCGTAGGGGATACCGTCGCGTTGTTGCGTGGCTCCGCTGGGCGTCAGCGTTCGATGCGGATCGCCGAGCGTTCGGTATCTTGCTGCAGCTGCGCGTGGTTGGCGATCAGGTAATCGATCGCCTTGCGGAAGTACTTGGCGTCGGCCTTGCTGAAGACCGTGGCGTCGAGGTCGACCCGGCGCAGTTGCTCCTCGACGGTCTGGCGGTAGCCGTCGTCGTTGATGAGCCGCAGGGTGATCGCCAGGAACTGCTCCTCGTTGGTGGCGATCAGCTCGGGCAGGCCGGCCTGGCGCAGCATCTGCGAGCCAATCCGGCTGTACCACTTGTCGCCCTCCCAGGTGACGGTCGGCTTGCGCAGGTACAGGCCGTCGGCCACGGTGTTGCAGCCGCCGAAGTGGTACGAGTCCAGGCACAGGTCGCCATCCTCCAGGCGGGCCATATAGTCGGCGTACGCGATGGCAGGTATCACTTCGACGTGCTCGCTGCCCAACAGCTCCGACAGCGATCGAACGAAGGGGACGTAGTCGTTCTGCCGGTTGATGGAACCGCCGGGGAAGACACGGAAACGCAGCCACTTCTTCGCCCCCTGCACAAGCTTGCGCAGCGTCGTGCAGAAGCGGTTCGTGATCTTCATGGCGGTCCAGGGGCAGTTGAGGACGAACGGCGGGCCCTGGGCCCGGCGGCCGCGCGGCTCGTACAGGGGACGATTGTGAATGACGCCGCAGCCGGGCAGCAGCACTAACCGCTCCGAGTAGTTGCGCTCGGGCTGGACCGGCAGCTCGACGTCCGCGCCGCTGAGGAAGTAATCGATGTCGGCCCCCCAGCTGCTGACCGAGTGCCCCGGCGAGGTTACCTGGATCGGCGCCAGCCGCAGGTTGGCAAGCAGGATGCTGTGCGGCGTCATGCCGATGTCGGGGTAGTAGACGACCATGAAGTCATTCTGGCGCAGCAGGTCGATGTTGAGCACCCCGTCGACGACGTCAAGCAGTTCCACCCGGTCGAAGATGCCGACCTCCGGGTCGGGGCCGTGCCGGCCCAGCCGGAAGAACGTCAGGTGATAGTGTCCTTTCAGACTGTCGAGGTAGGCGGCGTAGTTGCGGTAAACGGAGTGGTTCTTGTGCCAGTTGCCGCTGAGGACCGCAATCTTCTTGGGGTCGGGCTTGTTGCGGATGACCACGCCGCGCTGCCGGGCCATCTTCTGGACGGAGCGGTTGACCACTGGCTTGATCAGGCGATCGCAGCGGCCGTCGACGTAGGTCGACCCGAAGTACAGCTCCTGCATCTCGTGATTGGGTTCCAGGCGGGCGTCCTGGTAGCCGTAGTGCTCCTGCAAGTTGGCGACCACGTCCGCGTTAACCAGCCCGCTGCGGTAGATCTGGGCGTAGGCATCGTACCACACCGAGGCGGTGGCGGCCCCGGCGTCGAAGAAGGCGCGGCGGTCGAACTTGACGCGGTTGCGGGCCGAGAGCAGCGTCAGGATCTTGGCCAGGTTGTAAGGCTGCTGCTTGAGGACCTCCAGGTACGGGTCGGTCGTCCGGAACGACGACATGGCCACCAGGTTGGAAACCGTCAGGTTGAGCCGGACGTAGGGCTCGACGTGATGGTCGGGCGGGCGGAAGTCGGTCTGCGTGAACAGGTGCAGGAAGACCTTGACAAAGGCGTCGACATAATACTGCTGCGTCTTGTCGAGGGCGGGCAGCGACGTGTTGTGGAAGTAGCGCAACACCTCGAGGAACCTCTCCGAGAGTTCCTCGAACTGCTCGCGGACGTACAGCTCCATGAGCTGCCGCGGACTGATCGTGGGGGCGGTCGGGGCTGGGGCGGCTTTCTGCGTCGGGGACGCCATTGCTCTGTCAACCTCCTCTCCCCGCGGCACGGACGTCGCACCCGTGCCGCGGCCTGATGTCCCCTTAGCGGGGAGAAAAGATACCGTTATCGCTGACGCCACGGACGGGGTAGCCGCGGAGGGGGCTGGGGAAGCCCCCGAGCACCTCTGAGTCCGGCCCGTGTCAGGGAAGGCAGCCTCCGGCCGCACAACCGCCAGGCCGGGCGAGACGTGGTCAGCCGCCGGCAGCAGCGCCCGCTCGATCACCTGGATCGTCTCGTCGACCATCCGCTGCTCGCGGAACAGCGCCTCGGCGCGGCGCTTGCCCGCCTCGCCCACGGAGGCTCGCAGCGCCGGGTCTGCCGCCCACGCCTGGAGCGTCTGGACGATCTCGCGCACGGTCCCCGCGGGGTCGCTGACCGGCGACGGCAGCAGCTTGCCGGTGTCGCCCAGCTCCTCGGGGATGCCACTGATCGCCGAGGCCAGGACCGGCAGGCCCTTGGCCATCGCCTCCATGATGGCCAGCGGCATGCCCTCGTAGTGCGAGGGGAGCAGGAACACGTCGCTGGCGTCGAGCCAGTCCGGGATGTCCCAGCGTTGGCCGAGCAGCTTGACGTGGCCGGCCACGCCCAGCTTGTCCAGCGCGGCCTTCAGCTTCTGCTTGAGCGAGCCCGGCCCGACCCAGGCGAAGTACAGTTTCGGCCAGGCCTCGCGGTGTCTCAGCTCCCGGAGCGCGTCCACTTGCTGCTGATAACCCTTGACCGGCTCCAGGCGGCCAATCGTCAGGCAGAGCACGGCGTCGGCAGGGATGCCGTGCTCAGTGCGGAGGCGGCGGCGGACCTCGGGGCGTGGAGGCTGGAAGTAGACGTCGGGCCGTCCATAGTGGATGACCTCCCCCTTGCCCGCCGGTAGCTTGTACTGCCGGTGCAGCAGGTCGAGGTTCTCCTGGGAAACGGCGATGACCGCCCGCGCCTGGCGGTAGTGCTCCTCGATGTGGTCCAGGAACCAGGCCTCCTGCGGTGAGACTTCATCCAGGGCGGCGACATAGCCGTCGACGACAACGAAGGGGACCTGCTGGCGAATGGCGACGGTCTTGGCGGCGACGTGCGAGCCGGGCGAGCAGTTGGTGAACAGGACGAGGTCAGGCCGGGTGGCGGCGAAGGCCTTCTCGGCGTCACCCGGGTTGGTGGCGTTGCGGGTGACGTCGCGCCGCGTGTGGAAGTCCAGCCAGTGGTGGCGGACGCCGAGGTCGTGCTGCTCCCGGATGAGCGGGCTGCGGCTGGCGGACTGGACGGCAGTCACGCGGTAGCCGGCGCGGGCCAGGCCACAGAGGATCGAGTGGTTATAGCGGGCGACGCCCCCCTCGTCGGGGTCCTCGCTGTAGAGGACGATGTGCCTGGGACCGCTCATGGGCATCTCCGGGGCGCGGCCGCTGGGCGCCCGCCGCACCTGCCGCGCCGGCCCGGCGGGGACACTCCCAGCGATCACTTTATCGACTTTCGGCATTGGGCCACAACGGGTATTACGCCGGCCCGAAAGTAGGTCAGGCTTTCCAGCCTGACGCGGCCTCAACGTCAGGCTTTCCAGCCTGACGCGGCCTCAACGTCAGGCTGGAAAGCCTGACCTACGTGCGTTGCTTTCATGCCGGCGTAATAAACGCAGACGGCTCAGGGAATGAGCGGCGGTCCCGGCTTGATCTGGAGGACAGGAGCGGGCGCCACCGGCACCGGAGGCGGTGGGTTGGTCAGGTGCGTCAGGGCGGCCCGCAGGCGCAGCGCCACCTCGGGGATGAGGACGCCGTTGTTCGTCACGATCTCGTAGGGCGTGGCGCCGCGGCGGCCGTAGAACCAGCCGTTGGCGTTCCCGTCGATGAACAACCCCGCCCCCTCGAACGAGGCCCCTGCAAACAGCCCACGGCTGCGCGAGTAGGAGTAGATCTCCGCCTTGAGCTGGGCGTCGGTCGCGGCGGCGGCCTCCCGGCCGACCGGACCGGCGGCGATGCCGACATCGGCGCCGAGCGTCAGCTTGCCGCGGTTCTTCAGGATGCGCTCGACACTGCGGCCCGTCTTGAAGACGAGCACCAGGTCCGTCGACTGGGCGCCCACCTGCCAACCAATGCTGCCGGCGGTCAGCGTCAGGAAGACCGGGTTGCTCCAGCCGCCGTCCGTGGTCCGCACCAGGACGACGCCGCGGCCGTGCTTGCCGCCGATGATGAAGCCCGCCTTGATAATGTTGGGAAAGATCGCCACGCCGGCGGCGTCCTTGAGCAAGGCGGCAGGAATCCCTTTTTCGGGGATGGCATTGGCCTGCTCGATCACCTCGATGGCCGAGCCGACGATCGCTGCCTCACGGCCGGCGGCGCGGGCCGCCCCGAGCGGAAGCATCAGGACAAGGGCCGCCGGCACCAGCCGGAGGATCGCTTTGTTCATGCGGAACCGTCTCCTTTCGCCAGGGTGCCGCGGCGGGGGCGGTCAGCCCGCCCCGGGCGGCGACAGGTAGCAAAGAACGCCCCCCGACACAAGGTTACCCTCCACAGGCCCCGGCGCTGGTAGAATCTTGAGCGGCGGTTGTGGAGAATCGCCGTCCGAAGCAGGCACCCGCGCGGTTGGGCCGGCTTTGACGTCTCCTTGCCTTCCCTGCTCGCCGCCTGACACAAGCCCGGAGCGCGAGCGACGGGACGTCCCCGCGCTGGCGCTTGGGGCTTGTGGGATCGGACACAAGCCCGGAGCGCGAGCGACGGGACGTCCCCGCGCTGGCGCTTGGGGCTTGTCTCCGCTCTCCCTGCGAACAAGGGCAAGGAGGGCAAGAGAGGGGCGAGCAGGTTGCCTCTTCGGAAGTTCGTGAAAGCAATCCCCCTTCTCGGGGGAGTAACAGGTGAGGACACCGAACGGGTCAAGGAGGACCAGCGCCGTGTCGACTGCAAAGCTCGCGCCCGTCATCACCTTCTTGCGCAAGGCTGCATCCCCCCTCGCCGCAGCCGGCGACGACGATCTTCTCCGCTGCTTCGCCCGTCACGGCGACGACGAGGCCTTCGCCGCCCTGGTCGAGCGACACGGGCCGATGGTGCTCGGCGTGTGCCGCCGTGTTCTGAACGATGCCCACGAAGCAGAGGATGCCTTCCAGGCAACCTTCCTCCTGTTGTTGCGCCGGGCCGGCACGCTGCGGCCGGGACCGCTGGGGCCGTGGCTCCACGGCGTTGCCTACCGCACCGCCCTCAAGGCGCGGGAGCGGGCCGTCCTGCGCCGCGGTCGGGAGGTGACCGAACACGACCGCGTTGCCGCCGACCCTATCGAGGAGATTGCCTGGCGCGACCTGCGCCCTCTGCTCGACGAGGCGATCGGCCGCTTGCCGAACAGTTACCGCGTGCCGTTCGTCCTTTGTTATCTCGAGGGGCGGACCAACGCCGAGGCCGCTGAGGCGCTGGGCTGTCCGCGCGGCACCATCGCCACGCGCTTGTCGCGGGCCCGCGAACGTCTCCGCGCTCACCTGTCGCGCCGCGGCCTGACCCTGTCCGCCGGGTTGTTGTCCGCCCTGCTGTCCCGAGAGGCCGTTGCCCGCGAGGCCGTCTCTGCCGCGCTCGGCAAGTCGGCGGCACGGGCCGCTTGTGGGCCTGCGGGGGGGTCAGCCCCTGTTCCCGCTTCGGTACTCGCCCTGACGAAAGGAGTCGCACGAACCATGCTGATGGATAGGCTGAAGGTCGTCCTGGCTGTCCTGCTCATCGCCGGCACAGCCGGGGTTGGGTTGCTCGCCCTGTCCCGCCGCGCCGATGCCGGCCCGCCCGCCGAGCGGCGCGACGTGAATCCGCCGGTACTCGTTCCTCCGGCGGTGGCACGCGACGAGGAACCGCCCGACTCTCCGGGGATTCACCGCACGAAGAACTTTCGCGTCTCTGCTGCCTCGCAGCGCGTTGCCCGTCTCGTCGCCGAGGCGGCCGAGGTGTACCGCAAGAAACTGGCCCTCCTCTGGCTCGGCAAGGAACTGCCGCCCTGGCCGGAGCCGTGTCCCGTCAAGGTGACGATCACCGCCCGAGGCAGTGGCGGGGCCACCTCGTTCGCGTTCGACGCGGGCAAAGTCTTGAACCAGAACATGCACCTGGAAGGACCGCTCGACAGCATCCTGGCCAACGTGCTGCCTCACGAGGTGACGCACACCATCCTCGCTCACGCCGTCGGCAAGCCGCTGCCGCGCTGGGCCGACGAGGGCGCCGCAGTCCTCGCCGAGGATGACCAGGAACACCGGCGCTACGACCGGCTGGTGACCCGGATCATCGACGAGCGCCGCGCCATGCCGCTGCGCCGCCTGTTCGCCCTGAACGAGTACCCCCGCGACGTCATGACCCTTTTCGCACAGGGTTACTCCGTGACCAACTTTCTGGTCGGCAAGAACGACCGGCAGACCTTCCTTGCCTTCGTCAAGTTGGGCATGCGCGACGGCTGGGACAGGGCCGTGCGCGCTTATAACTTCCGCGACGTCGAAGCGCTGGAGGACACGTGGCTCGCGAAGCTGCGCCGGACACCGCCGAAGAAGGACGATCCGCGGACCGTCTCGACAATCCTGTCGCCGGCCTCCGACGCGGAGGGATCGCGCTTCCCCGCCGGGCCGCAGCCGCTGATCCTTCCCGCCCGCTGGGACGAGGGAAAGGTCGTCATCCGCATGCCGGTCACGGCGACTCGGTACAGGGAGGTGGCCGTGCCGGGGAAGGAGAGAGACCGGATCGTCTACACGCCGGAGACGGTCCAGACCGAGCAGCGGATGATGATCGACAGCCGCGAGGTGAGGGCGTTCGGAACGGACGGCAAGGAGATCGACGCGAAGAAGCTGGCGCGGCTGCTGGCCAAGGAGACGCCCGTGCTGGTATCGGCGGATGGTAAGCCGATCGATCCGTTTTATCTGCGCATCGTGAAGGAGGGGACGCTGCTGGTCCTGATCGTGCCGACGAGCCCCCCCCTGGTGCCCACGCTCTCGCAACCCACCCCCGTCCAGGCCGTCCCGCCGCCGACCGGGGCACCGCTTCCGCCGACGGAGCCCGCTCCCGTTGTTCCTCCTCCGCGAGCGCCGGCGGTCTTGCCCCCGCCGACCGAGGGGTTTTCCTTCTTCCTCGGGCTGTTTCGCTGAGTGGGCGTCTCAGCGGTACCAGCCGGGCAGGTAGCGGTCGAGGAACTCGTGGACGATGCCGCAGACGCGAGGGTCGAGCAGGTCCCAGACGTGCTTCCAGATCGCGGGCGGCATCTCGCCGTAAAAGGCCTCGGCGATGCCGCCCGTGATGCAGGCGATGGTGTCACTGTCGCCGCCCAGCGAGATCGCCTTGCGAACGGCGTCCTCGTAGTCGGTCGACTCCAGGAAGGCGATGATCGCCTCCGGCACCGACCCCTGACAGCTGACGTCGAACGTGTAGACCGCTCGGATGGCGTCGAGCGAGCGGTCGAGGTCGTAGTGGAAGGTCCGGGCGACGTAGTCGCGGATGTCTTCCTTGCTCGCGCCAGTGCGGGCGAGGAAGACACACGCGGCCGTCGCCTGGGCGCCTTTGATGCCCTCGGGATGGTTGTGCGTTACCTCGGCCGTCCGCTTGGCGTGATGGAGAACGGTTTCAAGATTGGGATACGCATGGCCGACCGGGCTGACGCGCATGGCCGAGCCGTTCCCGTAACTGCCGTAAGGGGCCCGGCTGAGCGACAGCGCCCAGCGCAGGAAGTTGCCGCCATAGCCGGCGCGCGGGTAGAGGCGGACGTACTCCTTCAACTTGTCGGTGAGGTCGTCGCCGTGAAGGAGGCTGTCGGCGACGGCGACGGTCAGGACGGTATCGTCGGTCGGCCGGCAACACGGATCGAAGAGAGGGTAGAAGTAGGGCGTTTTGACGTTCCGTCGGGTGCCTTCGTAGACCGAGCCGATGACGTCGCCGGCGATCGCGCCAAGCATACGGACCTCCATCGTAGACCTCTCGCTCCGCGAGAGGCGGCCTCGTCTCGCTCCACAAGACGACCACACTCAGCGGATCTTGTCGAACTGCTGGAAATACGACAGCCACATGCGGAAGATGGCGAGCACCATCAGGCCGCCGATCAGCATCCAGATGCCGTAGCCGGTCACCTTCGTCAGTATCGATAGACGTCGACGGGATTCTTCCTCGTAGTGCTCCGCCTGGTGCTGCATTACTTCCGAGACACGGCCGCCCTCCTCGGCGTTCGCGAGGATGTTCACGAAATCCTCCGGCAGCAGATGGCTCCGCGCCAAAGAGGTGGTCAGTTCGTTGCCGGCCTTCAGCGACTCGACCACAACGTCGGTCTTCGCAACGAACGCCTCGTTGCCGGTCGCCCGCAGGCTCAGCCGGACCGCCTGGGTGATCGACATGCCGGTCTCCGTCGTCAGTCGCAGCGCCAGGCAGAAGCGCTGTAGCGCCAGCGATTCCAAACATGGCCCGACCGCGGGCAGACGCAGCAGCAAGGCATCGACCTTCGCCTTCCGCTGCAGCGTCCGCGTCAGGAAGAAGTAGAGGCCGATCAGCAACCCAACACTGCCCCAGATGATAGCGAGGAACAACAGTGCCCCGCTGGTGCCGGTCAGGCCGAAGCCGAGCGGATCATAGGAAGAGCCGAGAAGTCCCAAAAAGAAGGGCACGGCCGCCAGGATCAAGGTGCCGAGGACGAACTGGAATAGCGGCCAGGCGATCTGTCCCCAGAACTGGCGGTGCAGCTGCTGCTGGAGGCGGAAGTACTTCTCCAGGGCGGCGAAGGTTTCCGGCATGTTGCCGCTCTCCTCACCGACCGACGCCAGCGCCAGGAACAACGGCGGAAAGGCGGTCTTGTGCTTCTTCAGGGCGCGCTCGAGGTCGTGGCCTTGCTCGAGGTCCTTCGCGATGCTCTCCGCCACAGCGCGGACCGCTCTCGGGCCGCGCTTCGCTTGCTGGCGGAAGACATCTACGAGACTGAGTCCCGCCGCGAGGTAGTGGCGCAGCGAGCGCGACAGCTCAACGAGGGCGGACAGCGGCAGCGCAGAGGTAGCCATCGTCAATCCCCAGTCGTTCCTTGCCGAGCATTGCCTTGCCGTACACGTCCAGATCGGGGTTGAGCGGCGGCAACGGACCGACTTCGCGAATTATACTCGGCACGGGGAGAGTGGATACCAGCCCGGCGCGCCAGCGAGGGCCAGTGGGTTGTAGGACGGATTTCCAATCCGTCCGGGCTTCGTGGCCGGACGGATTGGAAATCCGTCCTACAATCGTCGCTGGCGCGCCGGGTTGGTGTGGCCTGCGGGTTCAATGGCCGGCGTGCTTGATCATCTCGCGGCAGGCTTTGGCACAATCGCGACAGGCCCTGGCGCAGGTCGCCATGTGCTTGTCGTCGGGGAACTTCTCGCACGCCTCGCCGCAGGTGTTGCAGGCCTTGGCGCAGGCATCGCAGAGGGTGACCGCCAGCGGACCGGCGCGGCCGGCTACCTCCCCCGCCGCGGCGCAGATGGTGCCGCAGTCGTTACAGAGGTGCATCGTTTTGGTGTGTTCCTTCTTGCCGTCGGCGACCAGGTGCGCGCAGTGGTGGAAGCACGAGGCGCACTCGCGCGCGCAGTCGAAGCAGGCCTTGGCGCACTTCTCGTGCATCGCGTGGTGGCGGGCGGGTTGCTCGTCGGCGCGGGCGGGCACGCGCGCCAGGAAGGCCAGGACGGCGGCCAGCGCCGCCAGGCTGGCGAGGGTTCTGCGATGGGTCATGAGCATCCTCCTTCGTTGTAGGACAGGGTGTGGGCCGCGCGGCCCGGAACAATCGGTCGAGGGAAAAAAGGTGATGGGAGACTGTTCACCTCCCGGAGTGGACCCGTCTATTAGTAGCGGGCGAACCGGCCGTGCGACTCGAAATCGCGCCGGCTTCGATGCCGACCGCCGGCCCTGGTTTCCACATTCTGAAAAAATCGTGCCGGACGCCCGCCGGCGGTCGGTCGCAATTTTTCTGACGCATTTTCATTGCACGAACGCCGCTTGTTCATCACAATGGCAATGTTGAACACGCCCACGCTGCCGAAACGCCCGCTTACCTTCCCACCTTCATCCCGCCGACCGACCCTGGGGGGACCGACTCATGCCAAACGCCTCGACTCCCGCGACTTGCTCGTTCCTCTGCCGCCCCCTTTTGCTCGCCGGAGCAGCCTTGTTTCTCCTTCTGCCGGCGGCCTCGCTGCGCGCCGCGGTCCCGACCAAGCCGGCCGAACGCGCCAACCTGATCGGACAACCGGCCGCGCTTGTCGTCGAACCTGCAACGCTAACGCTGAGCGGGCCGCGTGCCATGCAGCAGCTCGTCGTCACCGGCCGCTACACAGACGGCTCGCTCCGCGACCTCACGCCGCTCTGTGACATCAGCGCCGATCCCGTCGTCGTCCTCGCCAAGGGCGGCTTCGTCCTCGCCGCGAAGAACGGCACCGGCGCCCTGACCATCAAGGCCGGCGGCCAGACGGCCCGTGTCCCGATCACCGTCAAGGACCTCGACAAGCCGCAGCAGGTGTCGTTCCGCCACGAACTGGTCGCGGTCCTCAACGTCGGCGGCTGCAACGCCGGCGCCTGCCACGGCACGCCCAGCGGCAAGAACGGCTTCAAGCTCAGCCTGCGTGGCTACGACCCCGAAGCCGACTACCTGCAGCTAACGCGCGACGTCTTCGGCCGTCGCTCTGACCGGCTCGAGCCCGAGGCGAGCCTGATCTACCTCAAGGCGCTGGGCCGCATCCCGCACGAGGGCGGGCAGCGCTTCCAGGCCAACAGCATCCCCGCCCGCTTCATGAAGGGCTGGCTGACCGAGGGCCTCAAGGACGACGTGCCCAACCTGCCCAAGGTCGAGTCGGTCAAGATCCTGCCCGGCTCGCGCGTGGCCAAGGCGCCGTCGCGCTTCCAGCAGCTCGCCGTCATGGTCAAGTTCAGTGACGGCACCATCCGCGACATGACGCGCCTGACCAACTTCAGCAGCAGCGATTCCGCCGTTGCCGAAGTGGCCAACACTGGCCTGGTCGAGTTCAACCAGTCGGGTGAAGTCGCCATCCTGTGCCGCTACCTCGACATCATGGAGACGGTTCGCTTCACCTACCTCGAGCCGCGGCCCGGCTTCGCCTGGCCTAACCCTGTCGAGCACAACTATGTCGACAAGCACATCTTCGCCAAGCTGAAGATGCTCAGCATCCCGCCGTCCGACGTCTGCAGCGATGAGGAGTTCGTCCGCCGTGCCTTCCTCGACCTGTGCGGCATCCTGCCCACGCCCGACGAGGTCAAGGCCTTCGTCGCCGAGAAGGACAACGACAAGGATAAGACGAAGGGCAAGCGCGCCCGGCTGGTCGACAAGCTGCTGGCCCGTCCGGAGTATGCCGACTACTGGACTCTGAAATGGTCGGACGTCCTGCGGAGCAACCGCAAGACGATCCAGTTGAAGGGCATCCACGTCTTCCAGCAGTGGGTGCGGAACCACGTCACCCGCAACACGGGGTTCGACGCGGTCGTGCGCGAGCTGCTGACGGCCAACGGCAGCACCTTCACCAACCCGCCGGCCAACTACTACCGCATCGCCCGCGATCCGATGAATCTCGCCGAGACGACCGCCCAGCTCTTCATGGGCGTGCGCATGCAGTGCGCCAAGTGCCACAACCATCCGTTCGAGCGCTGGACGCAGAATGACTACTACAGCCTGGCCGCGTTCTTCGCGCAAGTGGGGCGAATGCCCGACAAGACGCAGCCGCCGCCGGTGCCCGGCCAGCCCGGCGGAAGCGAGATCATCTATTCCGTCCGCGCCGGCGAGGTGACCCAGCCGCGCACCGGCTTGGTCATGGCCCCGAAGATCATGGGCCTGCCCGCCCCGACCATCGCCCCCGGCAGGCCCCGCCGCCAGGCGCTGGCCGAGGTGATGACGTCGAAGGACAACACCTTCTTCGCGCGCTCCGTCGTGAACCGGATCTGGTATCACCTCAACGGCAAGGGCATCGTCGATCCCGTCGACGACTTCCGCGACTCGAACCCGTCCGCCAACGACGAGTTGCTCGACGCTCTCGCCAAGGACTTCGTCGCGAACAAGTACGACGTCCGGCACCTGATCCGGGTGATCATGACGTCGCGGACCTACCAGCTGAGCGCCCAGACGAACGACTTCAACAAGGACGACAACAAGTATTTCTCGCACGCGGTGACGAAGCTGCTGCCGGCCGAGCCGCTCTTGGACGCCATCTGCACGGCGACGGAAGTGTTCGAGAAGTTCGCCGGCCTGCCGGCGGGGACGCGGGCGGTGCAGCTGCCCGACGGCGAGGTGAACCATCCGTTCCTGAAGACGTTCGGCCAGCCGGCCCGCGAGCTGGCCTGCGAGTGCGAACGGGAGAGCGACAGCAACCTCGCCCAGGCGTTGCAACTCATCAATGGGCCGACGGTCAACGACAAGCTGCGGGCCCCGGCCAACCGTGTCGGCAAGCTGCTGGCGAAGAAGTTGCCGGACAAGGAGGTCCTCAACGAGCTGTACCTAGCGACGCTGTCGCGCTTGCCCAACGCAGGCGAGATCGAGGCGGCCCTGGCACACGTCGCCAAGAACGCCAACAAACGAAGTGCCTGGGAAGACGTCCACTGGGCGCTGCTCAACTCCAAGGAGTTCTTGTTCCGCCATTGAGTCGCAACGTGGGGCAGGCTTCCAGCCTGCCCGGGCAGATGGCAGGCTGGAAGGCTGCCC
>JACOUH010000060.1 GCA_016177925.1 Planctomycetota bacterium
CGGGACCTGTTTGACCTCGCCGGCCGGCACGCCCTGGTGACCGGCGCCAGCCGCGGCATCGGGCTGGCCATCGCCCGCGCCCTGGGTCAGCGCGGGGCCTCCGTCGTCATCACCGGCCGCAAGGAAGAGACGCTCCGGGCCGTGGCGGAAGGGCTGCGCGGCGAGGGCGTCAAGGCTCGCCCGGTCGTGTGCCACCAGGGCGACCTGGCCGCCATCGGGGGCATGTTCGAGCAGCTCGACCGCGACAGCCAGGCGCCCGACATCGTGGTAGTCAACGCGGCGACCAATCCCGTCTACGGCCCGCTGCTCGAACTCGAACTGCCCGCCTGGCAAAAGATTGTCGATGTGAACTTGACGGGCTCGCTGGCGACCGCCCAGCAGGCGGCGCGGCGCATGGCCGCCGCCGGGAAAGGCTCGATCGTCTTCCTCAGCTCGGTCGCTGGCCTCGACCCGTTGCCGGGGCTTGGAGCGTACAGCATCAGCAAGGCGGGGCTCCTCGGCCTGATGCGTGCGCTCGCCCGGGAACTGGGCCCGCGCGGCGTCCGCGTCAACGCGATCGCCCCAGGCCTGATCGAGACGCGCTTCTCCGCCGCCCTCTTCGCCGACCGTCAAGCGTTCGACACCTTCATCGCGCGCACCCCGCTGGGGCGACACGGCCAACCGGACGACATTGTCGGGGCGGCAGTCTTCCTTGCTTCGGACGCATCGGCGTACGTGACCGGCCAGGTCCTCGTCGTCGACGGCGGCGGCCGCGTGTGAGGGGACCTTTTGATAGCGAACGCGCGGGAGGCATCAGGATCGTCCGCGGCTAAATACCTCCCCGGAGAAGGGAACGTGTCGGCGGGGTGGCATGCTTGGGCGGCCCGACCCGCTGACGCGGGTGCCCCGGCCGGGGGCAAAGGCCAAGCCACAGTGGGCCGCCCAAGCATGGCACACGCGGGACCACTTGCCCCTTGCCTGGGAGCGATTTAGTCTTGGCCGGCAGGCCTGGAGGGCTCCTCCAGAAGAATCGGCCGGATCGGCGTTCCCTCGCAGAGTGTGAAGGGACGATTCAGGCGGTCGTAGAGTTGCGTGTGCGGGTCGACTCCCAGGCAGTGATAGATGGTCGCAGCCAGGTCGGCGGGCGCCGTCGGACTGCTCGCCGGGTAGGCCGCGTAGCGGTCGCTGGAACCGTGGACGATGCCGCCCTTGACGCCTCCGCCGGCCAGCACGGCGCTGAAGACGTGCGGCCAGTGATCGCGGCCATCACGGCCCGCTCCCGCCCCGCCCACCACGCTCTGCCCGACGCGCGGCGTCCGCCCCATCTCGCCCGTCCACACGACCAGCGTCTCGTCGAGCAGCCCGCGCGCCGCCAGGTCCTCCAGCAACGCGGTGGTCGCCTGATCCGTCACGGGACAAAGACGTGTTTTCAGATCGATAAAATTTCTGTTGTGCGTGTCCCAATAGACGCTGACGTTGGTGATGCCGTCGTTGGGCCAGAACACCGTGACCAGCGGCACGCCCGCCTCGACCAGTCGTCGGGCTTGCAGGACCGACTGGCCGTGCAGGTTCATGCCGTAGCGCTCGCGCAGGCGCCGGTCCTCCCGCGACAGGTCGAATGCTCGCAACACCTCAGGCGACGCCAGCAGGTCGAAGGCGCGCTCGTGATGTGCCCGCGCCGCGGACAGCTGCAGGTCTTTCTCCAGCGCTCGCACCTGTCCTTCAAGCCGACGCAGCAGGACGCGGCGGTCGCCGGTGCGTGCTAGCGGGACGTCGGCGTGTAAGTCGAAATCGCCGACGCGGTAGTCGGGCTTGCTGGCGTCGGCGTCGATGCGAAGCGGGCCGTGCAGAGGGCCGAGCCAGCCGGCCCCCTGACCATGCGACTCCTCGACAAAGCGCGGCGCCCCGTCGGGCACCTTGGGCATCATCGAGACAAACGGAGGCAGCGGGCCTTTACCGCGGCCGAGCCGGCTCAGCACCGCTCCGTAGTTCGGCCAGTCCTCGGCGATCGGAGCGCCGCGGCGGGGCACGGCATGCCCGGTCAGCGGAAAATGCGTCGCCACCGTGTGGTCGACTTCGCTGTGGGTCATCGACCGGATGAGGGCCAGCCGGTCCATCATCCGGGCGAGCCGCGGCAGGTGTTCACAGATGCGCACGCTGGGAAGACGAGTTGGGATGGTCTTGAACTCGCCGCGATACTCGGCCGGCGCCGACGGCTTGGGGTCCCAGGTATCCTGCTGTGCCGGCCCGCCCCACATGAACAGGAGAATGCACGCCCGAGCCCTGCCGCGCGGCGGCTTCGGCGTTGGCACAGGCCGCGCAGCAAGGAGTTGGGGCAGGCCAAGCCCGAACAGGCCGAGGGAGCCGGCCCGCAAGAACTCGCGCCGTCTCATCGGCGCCGCGTCGAAGAAGCCCTTACAAGCTGGCGGTCGCATCGCATCCTCACCGGCTGAAGCCGTCACGTCCCATCATTTCTGAGTTTACCCGCTTTTCCCTCGCCTGTCTCGCCCCTCATTCCGCGTCGCCGAACTGGTGGGCGGTCACCGTTCCCGCCGGCCACTCCAGCCACAGCAGCCGCTTGAAGTGATAGTCACCGCCGACGTTGTAGCCGCGGATGCCGTTCAGCGTGTTCTCCCTCTCCCGATGCGTGTGCCCGCAGAAGGCAAAGGCGATCCGATCGGCATGGCGCGCCAACACCTCTTCCATAGCCCGATTGCCACAAAAAGCGTCCCACAAGAGGCTGTCCAGGTCGGTTGGCGGGCCCGGTCGCGGAACGCTCAACCCATAGAAAGGCGGATGATGCGTCACGACGATCGCCTTTCCCACCACGGCGAGGGAGTCGCGCAGCAAGCGCTCGAAGGTCGCCACCACTTCGGCAGTGAAGGTCACGTCATCGAGCGGCCAGCGCACGAAGTTGGCGTCGTTGTGCCGACCGCGCGTGAAGCGTTTGCTCTCCAGACGATGCAGCTCGTCGGGATAGCACTCGCGCAGCTTCTCCAGCGACCACGAGTAGTCGTACCAGTTGATCGAGCCGACCAGGGCGACGTCCGCCTCGGGCAACAGCAGCGAGCCGGCGTCGAGGTAATGAAAGCGGTGCAGCGCGGCGATCCGGGGCAGTTCCTTCTGGTAAAGCGTCAGCGAGTCGTGCTCGTCCTCGGGGAGCACCCAGACGTCGTGATTGCCGGGCACGAGCACCTTGCAACACTCCACACGGCCGAACTGTGCCAGGCAGTCACCGAACAGGACACCCGTGCCGATGTCGCCGGCCAGCAGCAGCACATCGGGCGGGTGTTCCTCGAGGTAGGAGACGAGCAAGCGCGTCGCCTCGACGCCGCGCGCCTGATGGCCCCAGTGCAGGTCAGCCGTCACCGCGATGCGCAGGGCTGTGGTCATCCGTCAACCTCTCCGGGGGTGGGGCAAGTCTCCAACTTGTCCGACTTACTCAGGCAAATTGGAAATTTGCCCCACGCGGCGGCGAAACACTGGTGTACGGCGCTTCGCCAGAACCGTCATTTTGCGAAACTCGCCCCGCCCTGCGGGAGTATCGCTGCTCAGACAACCGACTCGCTCCTCATTGTATTGCCGGGAGTGCTCCGATCATGCCATCCACGCGCCACCTCTTCGGCGGACTGCTCGGCCTTGTCCTGTGCGTCAGTCCGCTCCGCGCCGAGAAACCGCCGTCGCCGTTGCGACTGATCCCCGCCGAGGCCGACCTTGTCATTCAGACCGAGGCTCCCCGCCAGCTCGTCGAGGCCGTCCTTACCCTTGACTACATCAAGAATCTGCAAAGTCTCGATGCCTTCAAGGAAGTCCTCGATGCGACGCAGACACGCCGCTTCTTCCAGATGGTCGCCTGGTTCGAGCGTGAACTTGGCGCCTCCTGGCCGGAGCTACTCGACCGCCTTGGCGGCGGCGGGGCAGCGCTGGCCGCCAAAATCGGCGAGAATTCCCCCGCGCTGCTCGTCCTGCAGGGGACCGACGAGAAGGCCCTTCACAAGTTCGCTGACCTGCTGCTGAGCGTCATCGAGCAGGAGCAGGAGCGGCAGGGCTCGAAGGAACGCCCGGTGAAGAGCACCTACAAGGACGTCCAGACCGTGCGCATCGGCAAGGACTTCCACGCTGCCCTCGTGCAGGGCGCTCTGCTCATCAGCAACAAGGAGAAGGCGCTGCAGCGCGCTCTCGACCTCGCCGCCGGCCGTGACAAGAAGAGCTTGGCGGACAACGCCGACCTCGCCGACGCCGCCCGGCTGCTGCCGAAAGGCACCCTGGCTTCACTGTGGCTGAACATGGACACGGTCCGCAAGCAGCCGGGCGGCGAGGCGCTCTACAAGACGCCGCGCGATCCGTTCTTGACCATCGTCCTCGGCGGCTGGGCCGACATTGCCAGCCGTGCCCGCTATGCTTGCCTTGGGGTGGTCCCTGACAAGACGGGACTGCTGGCGACCCTCCGCCTCCCCGCTGGCCGGATCGGCATGGGGCCGGACCGGGGCGTCGTCTGCCCGCCCGACGGACAGCCCGGCTCGCGGCCGCTCCTGGAGCCCAAGGGGGTCCTGTTCAGCGAGAGCTTTTACTGGGACCTGTCCGTCTTTTGGACCGACCGCATCAAGCTCTTCGGCGAAAAGAACGCGAAGAACATCGAGCAGTTCGATGAGAACTCGGGCCGCTTCCTGTCGAATTTCCGGTTCAGCAAGCTGCTGAGCCAGGCCGGCACCTATCACCGCTTCGTCGCGGTCCATCAGCCGAAGAAGGGCTACAAGAAGCAGCCCAAGACCGCCTTGCCTGCCTTCGCCTTCGTCACGGAGATGCGCAAGCCCGACGAGTTGAGCAAGGCAATGGAGACGCTCCTGCGCGGGGCGGCCCTGATTGGCGGCTCCCAGTTGGGGCTGCGGCTCGTTGAGGAGAAGCACAAGGACTGCAACATCGTCGCCTACCGCTTCCCCGAAGACCGCGAGGTGAAGGCCGACGTCAACGACATCCGCTTCAACTTCAGCCCGACGTTCGTCCGCATCGGCAACCAGTTTGTCTTCAGTTCGACGCAGGAACTGGCCCGCAACCTCGTCGACGTGCTGCAGGCCGAGGCGAAGGGCACGGACAAGGGGGCCGCGCCGACGGAGCGCATCCGTCTCTACCCCGAGGGCGGCGCCGCGACGCTGAAGACTTTCGAGGATCAGCTTATCACGCAGACGGTCCTCACCTCGGCGGTGCCAGTCGACGAGGCCCGCGCGCAGATACGCAAACTGATCTACTTGTTGAGCAAGACGGGCGGGCTGACGCTGGAGACGACCTACGCCCCCAAGGAGTTCCACGTCGACCTCCGGCTGAGATTCACAAAGTGAAGAAGAATTGGCCACAGATGAACACAGATAAACACAGATGAAGAAAGACAATAAAGAGAGAGTGAGCCTGGATCGGGTGATGGACACCGACTGAGGCATCTTGCTCTAGTTTTCATCCATGCCCATCTGATCTGTGTTCATCTGTGTTCATCTGTGGCTAATGTCTGAAGGGCATCAACATGGCAGATACTTCCGAAACCCGCATCGATCCGCGCTGGGCCTGGGAGGCGTATCGGCCCAACGACAAGGCGCCGTGGGACCTCAAGCGCGCCGGCCATCTCTACCGCCGGGCCGCCTTCGGCGCCACCCCTACCGAACTTCAAGCGGCCCTGAAGAAAGGGCCGCAGAAGGCGATCGACGACCTCCTCGCCGGCGGTCCCGGCCAGGATGCCTTCGACAAGCAGACGGAGCAGCTCGCCGAGTCGATCGTCCGCGTCAACAACGGCCAGCAGCTGCGCGACTGGTGGCTGTACCGCATGCTGTACACGCCCCATCCGCTCCGCGAGAAGTTCACGCTGTTCTGGCACAACCACTTTGCCACCAGCAACGCCACGGTGCAGAACGCCGGCTTCATGTACCGCCAGTATCGGCTGCTGCGCAAGTATGTCCTGGGCAGTTTCGCTGAGATGCTCAAGGAGATGTCGCTGGACCCGGCCATGATGGTCTGGCTCAACGTCAAGGACAGCAAGAAGGGCAACCCCAACGAGAACTATGCCCGCGAGCTGATGGAACTGTTCTCGCTCGGCATCGGCAACTACACCGAGCACGACATCCGCGAGGCCGCCCGCGCTTTCACCGGCTGGACCTTGCAGGGCAACGACGTCGTCTACACCGAGAGCCAGCACGATCTCGGCGAGAAGTCGGTCCTCAAGCAGAAGGGCAAGTGGAAGCCCGACGACATCGTCCGCATCTGCCTGGAGGAGGACTCCGCCCCGTACTTCCTCACGAAGAAGCTGTTCCGCTTCCTGGTCAGCGAGACGATGACGCCGTCGCGCGAACTGCTTGAGCCGCTAGCGACGTCGTTCCGCAAGAGCGGCTACGACTTCGGCGACCTGGTGCGGACGGTCCTGCGCTCGAACCTGTTCTTCTCCGACCAGGTCTATCGCACGCGCATCAAGGCGCCGGTTGACTTCGCCCTGGGCATCGTGCGCGGCCTGGAGGGCCGGATCGGCTCGACGCCCTTGGCAGGAGTGCTGGAACAGCTGGGGCAGAGCGTCCTGTACCCGCCGTCGGTCAAGGGCTGGGACGGCGGGGAGGCCTGGCTGAATGGGCAGACGCTGCTGTTCCGGCAGAACCTGGCACTGGCGCTGACCTCGACGGAGGATATCCGCTTCGGCCACCGCTGCGACCCGGCAGCGCTGGCCCGCAAGTACGGCAAGAAAGACGACAAGGAACTGGTCGACTTCTTCCTCGACCTGTTCCTGCAGGGCGACGTCGCCGAGGAATCGCGGAGTCGCCTGTTGCTGTTCCAGGAAAAGTCCCACAAGATGAAGGTGCCGGTCTACTGGACCGCCCAGGACGCCGCCGACAACCGCGTCCGCACCCTCTGCCACCTGGTGTTGACGCAGCCCGAGTTCCAGCTCGACTGACCCCCAGCGAGCGGGGGGCGTGAGCCCCCTGATTCGTCGGCGTAATCAGGGGGCTCACACCCCCCGCTCGCCGGTCACCGCCGAAAGGGAGCTGATATGAGCCAGACGCGACGTGACTTCCTCAAGAGCACGGGCCTTGTGGCCCTGGGGCTGAACGCGCCCCTGTTCGTCAGCCGCACCGCCGCCCTCGCCGCGCCCGCCCACAAGCCCGGCGCCAGGGACACCATCCTTGTGGTGGTCGAACTGAATGGCGGCAACGACGGTCTCAATACCGTCATTCCGTTCAAGAATCCGCTGTACGCGAAGTACCGCCCGACGCTGCAGCAGTCGACTTCGCAGATCAAGAAACTCACCGACGAGATCGGGCTGCACCCGCAGTTGACCGATTTCGCCGACCTGCACCAGGAGGGCCACCTCTGCGTCGTGCAGGGCGTCGGCTATCCCAATCCGGACCAGTCGCACTTCCGCTCGATGGACATCTGGCAGTCGGCGAGCAAGGTCGACAACCCCACCGAGGGCTGGATCGGCAAGGCACTCAGGCAGATCCCGGGAGCGCCGTCGTTCCACCTCAAGAACAGCGGCGAGCGCGCGCCGCTGGCCCTGGACGGTGCCCCGGCGCGGGTGCCGTCGATCGCCTCGCTACAGGACTTCCAGCTGCAGGTCGCCGGCGGCACCGACGCGAAGGCTCAGCGTGAGGTCATTGAGGGATCGGCCAAGCCAGGCGGCACGCGGAAGCCGGGGCTGCTCGACTTCGTGCAGCGGACCGCCTCGAACACTTACGCCAGCAGCCGTCGCCTGCAGGAGATAGGCAAGAACTACCAGCCGAAAGCGACCTACCCGCAAACGCAGCTGGCGAACAAGCTCAAGTTGGCGGCCCAACTCATCGATGGCAACTTCGGTGCCCGGATCTTCTACGTGTCGCTGGGTGGCTTCGACACGCACGCGCAGCAGGCAGGGGCACACGCCAACCTGATGCAGCAGCTATCCGGCGCCGTGGCGGCCTTCTTCAAGGACCTGTCGGCGCGCGGGCACAAGGATCGGCTGCTGGTGATGACGTTCTCCGAGTTCGGGCGGCGGGCCAAGGAGAACGGCAGTAAGGGCACCGACCACGGCTCGGCGGCGCCGATGTTCCTGATCGGCGGCAAGGTCAAGCCGGGGCTGGTGGGAGCCCATCCGAGCCTGGAGAAGATCCCGATGGGCAACCTGGAACACCATACCGACTTCCGCCAGGTCTACGCCGCCGTCCTCGACCAGTGGCTGGGCGTCAGCAGCAAGGACGTCCTTGGTGGCGCCTTCAAGCCGGTCGGCGTGTTCAGAAGCTGACTTTCCCTTCTGAGAGCGAACGGCGTGGTTGTCGGGGACGATCGTCCCCGACGACCACGCCGTTTCTTGTGGGCGAACAGGGCCAGGCGTATCGTCTCCGTTGCGGGGGGGCGGTTCGAGAAGGTATCGCCGAGTGACTTTCTCGTCCGAACCACTTGTCCGAGGCGGGACTGCCCGTGCCGCGCGACCTGCCTCTGCCCTCCAACCTGGGCCGCTATCGTCTCCTCTCGAAGCTCGGTGAGGGCGGCACGGGAACCGTCTACCTCGGCGCCTGGTGGCGCGGTTCAAAACCGTGCGGGAAAGCCAGGGACTGGAGCTGGCCGAGGTGGCCGAGCGGATGCAGATCGACCCGCCGGCTCTATCCCGCTTGGGAACGGGCAAGATGCTGAACCCCACGCTCGCAACGCTGCACAAGTGGGCGGAAGCACTCGGGCAGAAACTGGACGTCGAGTTATCGCCCGCATGACCGGCTACGCCGCTTCGCGGGTCGAGCCAGCTACTTCGTGTTGGAGGCGAGTCTCGGCCCTGTTACCATCCCTTGGTGGGGGACTTGCGCCGCCCTGTGGTTGCCAGGGGTCTTGCACGAACAACGATGAATTCGACCGTCACGATGGCCTGGGAAATCCTGGACCGCATGGAGCGAGCCGTGGCCAAGGTGCGCGAACGTTTGTTGCGAGCCACCGCGGTCCTCAACAAGGCCAGCGTTCCGTACGCCGTCGTGGGTGGTCACGCAGTTGCCTCGTGGGTGGCCACCGTTGATGAAGGAGCGGTGCGCAACACCCGCGACATCGACCTGCTCATCCGCCGTGAGGACTTGCCCGCGCTCACCGCGGCTCTCGAACAAGCGGGGTTCGTGCGGGCGGAAGTCCTCGATGGGACGATGTTCCTGGATGGCCCCGCGGCCAAGCCAAGTGAGTCGATCCATCTTCTCTTTGCCGGGGAGAAGGTCCGCGCCGAGGACCCCCTGGCGTCCCCGGAACTCGCCGCGATCGACGACCCCGCCGGCTTTCGCGTCATCACGCTTGAGGCACTGGTCCACATGAAGTTGCTGTCGAACCGCGACAAGGATCGGACGCATGTGCGCGACCTGATCGGCGTTGGCCTGATCGACCGGGGTTGGCTCGCCCGGCTGCCGCCCTTGCTCGCCCAGCGGCTGGAAAAGATCCTCGACACTCCAGACGGCTGACGCACGTCCGCCAAAGTGCAGAGGACGCTCGACGGCTTCGGGATCGCCGATCCTACGGTTGTCGCCGCCAACCTCCAGGCGGAAAAGCGGTGTCGCGGGAAAAACGCTGTCGCGGACCGTTTCGCAATCGTTGCCGAGTCCGGATGGCTGAGTTTATCGGCTTTGGGTGCGATGCTGTCGCGGCCCTCGCGCGCACAGCAGGCTGTGCATCGACACCGCGAAAGCAGCGCACCCGGCGCAAACGCCCGTGACTGAGAACGTAGTCATTTGACTAGCCTTGGCGACGGTTCGCACGTAGAATTACAGGGCGATCATGAACCTCTTCCGCATCCTCTGGGACGACCCGGATGATCCGGATGGCAACGTTCAGCACATCGCGGAGCACGGTTTGACCATCGAAGATGTCGAGGAGGTGCTGTCCAACCCGACCAGCACAGGCACGAGCGCTTCCTCGGGGCGACCGTGCGTCTGGGGCTACACGCTCGAGGGCATCTACGTGATTGTCGTCTACGACGAAATCGATCAGGACACCATTCGCGTCGTGACGGCGTATGAGGTTCCCGAATCTCGGTAAGGTTCAACCCATGAGCAAGAAAATCGAACGCGTGTTCCGCGAAGGCCGGCTGTCGGCGGAAGAAGTCGCTCGCGATGAGGAGGTTCGCCGCAAGGTGCAGGCGGAGTTTCCACCCGCGGCGCCGAGCGGCAGCGCATCGGGGCGGCTGAGCCAGGCCCTCCGGGACGCCCTTCGGGCCAGCGACAAGTCAATGTATCAAATTGCGCAGGACGCCGGCGTATCGCAGATCGTGGTGTCGCGTTTCCTCTCCGGCGAACGCGACATCCGCATGGCCACGGCGGACAAGCTGGCCGAGGCACTCGGCTTGAAGCTCGCGAAAGCATCGTGATCCACGGCTCATGAACGTGGCGGCGGTTACGACCGCAACGTCTTCGAGTTGGTCGAAACGCCGACGGCTTGGCTTTGCTCGGGTTCCCGGTATGAGAGCGGGAGAGACGCGTGTCGCCCGAGATCGATCCGTTGCCGAGTCTGGATGGATGAGCTTATCGCCGCGGGGTTCGCATGCTTTCACGGTATCGAGGACAGCGCCCCATGAAGTATCCCATGCCCACACTCACCCATTATCAGGATTACGAAGGATCAAATCCGCGGCCTTGGCGATTTCCTGTCAGTTATTGACAACCCCCTCAAAAGCCTTGATGAGTACAATTACTGTCGGTATACGAGACATGTGGATTTCGAGTGAGCGTGCAATGTGCCGCTCCTTTCTGGGTCGCCAAGCGGTGTCGCGGACACCATTTTGCTTTCCCTGTTTCTTTCCGGAGGCGGTATTCCGCCATGCGGCAAGCTCGTTTCTCGCTTACACTTTCTCTTCCATCAGTTCGAGACGTAGCCCGAGCGCGTGGGCTACCGCCTGCACCGTCGATAATTGCGCATCCCGCCCGTATTCGAGATCGCGGACGGTGTTGGCGTTGGGAATCCCGGCCAGTTTGGCGAGCGCGTACCAGGTCAAGCCGCGGGCTTCCCTCGCCTGACGAATCCGAGCGGGGATGCCGGGGGGTGATTCCGGGCGTCCAGCACCTTCGACCGGCGGGAATTCCTGCTCGATCGTTCGCCGGATGGTCGCGTGGCGTTCTCGCTCTTCCGCCGTCGCTGGTCGCACGATTCGCTTGAATCGCTTCTCTGCCATGGGACTACCCTCTACTCGCATCAGGGTTCGGGGACTTCATAGGCGGTGACGGGATAGATCGTGTCTGCATCAACGGCTTCATACACGACGATGATATAGCTGCCATCGGGCACCGTGCCGAAAACGCAAGGCGGGCGAGACGATCGGCTGACCGCTTCGCTGTCGGGGTTGGCCAGCACGAGCTCGACATCGTCAACCGTCAGTCCATGCTCTTCGACGTGTTCGACGTTGCCGCCGGGTTCTTCATTCCAGATGATTTGTTGCCACACGGTTGCTGCCTCCTGCCTATCGGGCCATTATAAGATAGTGCGCTAATGCAATGGATTGCGATAGAGGATTGTCAGGGGAAGGGCGGAAGGGCTGGGAAACCGATTTTCGTCGGCGGGTCTCGTCCCCGTTGCGGGGTGACGGTTCGAGAAGGTATAACAGAGTGACTTTCTCGTCCGAACCACTCGTCCGAGGAGGGACTGCCCGTGCCGCGCGACCTGCCTCTGCCCTCCAACCTGGGCCGCTATCGTCTCCTCTCGAAGCTCGGTGAGGGCGGCATGGGAACTGTCTACCTCGCCGAAGACACCGAGCTGGGCCGCCGCGTCGCCCTCAAGGTGCCCCACTTCGGTGAGGACGACGGCGAGGAGATCATCAAACGCTTCCAACGCGAGGCTCGACTCGCCGCCGGCGTCAGCCACGTCAACCTGTGCCCCGTCTACGACGTTGGTCATGTCGAGGGCGTCCACTACCTGAGCATGCCCTATGTCGAAGGCACGCCCCTGTCGCGCCTCGTCGGGCACGAATGGCCGTGGGACCCGGAAAAAGCCCTCGTCCTCACCCGCAAGCTCGCCCTGGCGACGCAGGTGATGCATGACAAGGGGGTCGTCCATCGCGACCTCAAGCCGTCCAACGTCATCCTTCGCTCGGATGGCGAGCCGATCCTCATGGATTTCGGACTTGCCCGGTCGTTCACGGCGCAGGGCCGCGGGATAACCCGGACGGGGGCGCTGGTGGGCACGCCGGCGTACATGGCTCCCGAGCAGGTGCTCGGCGAAACCCGAAAGATCGGCCCGCCCACCGACATCTACAGCCTCGGCGTCATCCTCTTCGAGCTGCTCACCGGGCAGGTGCCCTTCGAGGGGCCCCTGGCTGCCATCTACGGACAAATCCTGCACGCCCCGCCGGAGGCCCCGTCCGTGCGGCGCACGGAACTCGACGCCCAACTCGACGCGATCTGCCTGAAAGCGATGGCGAAGCAACCCCAGGAGCGCTTCGCCAGCATGAGTGACTTCGCCGCCGCGCTGGAGGCCTGCCTGCGGCGACAGGTGCCTGCTCCGTCTCCCGTCGCGGCGGGAACGGCTGCGCCCTCCGTCGCCACTCCGGAGGCATCGGGTGTCGCCACCCCCGTGCGACTGACTTGCCCGCGCTGCGGCAAGGTCGTGAAGACCCCGCCGACTGGCAAGAAGGCGAAATGTCTGTACTGCGAGACGCTGGTGGACGTCCCGTCCGAGAAGCAAACGCTGCCCAATCCGGCCGGCGCAGGGAGAAAGCCCTTGACGGGAACCTCGCCCGCGGGACGCGGGGCTCAAGTCTCTCGGCCCGCGCGGGACGATGCGGACTTGCCGGAAGTGACGGCGGCGGAAGAGCCGTCGCCGTTCGGCAAGAAGCAGATGGTCCTCGTCGGTTGGGCGACGCTGTTCAGTGTCGCCGTGGGCCTGACCGCGTGGCTCCTGCTGCGCGGCCGCAGCGACCAGACACCGCCTGGGGCCGATGATCCCGCCTCGTTGCGCCTGGTCCCCATCGTCCAGGGGGGGAGGCTCGACCTTTGGCCGGGGGCGACGACAATCCTCGAAGTGCGACTCGTGCGGCGGAACTGCCCGGGAAAGATCGAGGTGTACCCGGCCGCACCGACCCCTGGCGTTACGATTCGTGCAGGCACCGTCGCTGCCGGGGTCGATTCCGTGACGCTGATCGTCGAAGTCGACAGCAGCGCCCCACCGGGCGATCGGGACATCCGGCTCCTGGCGGTTGGCGACCGGGTGCGTGGCGAGGGGGCCGTGCGGCTCACAATCGCTCCCGGCTCCCGTTCCCTCACGCTCGACCCGCCGGCCCCGGTCACCCTGATGCCTGGAGAATCCCGGACGATCGCCCTACACATGCGCCGTCGGAATTGTTCGGAACACGTCGAGGTCCAGCTGGTGCTGCCGGCGTTCGGGGTTCCCTCCGGCATTACCCTCCACAATGGAAAGGTCCCGGCAGGCACCGAAGACGGAAGCCTCGAGCTGCGGGTTGAGAAAAACGCCCCATCCGGTCCCCAGATGCTCCGGCTGCGGGCCTCCGGCGGCGGCCTGAGCGCCGAGACGACCTTGCAGCTCACCATCGAGATCCGCGAGCCGCCCGCGGTGGTAGGGCCCCTGCGGCAGCGGCCCGAGGTGCTCGTGCCCGACGAGTTCCAGGTCGCCGTCCTCCGCGGACAGTTTCCGATATTACAGTTGACGACCGAGAAGGCCGGGAATCAGGGAGCGATCCGCAACGTGTGGGTGACCGACGGCGCGGACGTGCGAGGGCCGGGCGGCGCCGGACCGGGCGGTGGGGTGGTGCTCGGTGGAAGGGCGCCGGGCGGGGGGCTCTCGGACGACCTGTTGTCGCTGCTTCGGAAAACCCCTCCCTTTGCTGCGCCCGGGGCTCGAGACCTTCGAGATCTCGGGGCCGCCCTCGAGCCGTTCACGCGGCAGCAAGGCCCGTTCTCTTCCGCGGGGCGGAACAAACTCCAGGAAGTCCCGCTCAGCAAGGCGTCGGGAAGGATGCCGGTCTACGGCGTCGTGCCGACTCGCATGGCCGTTGTCGCAGCGAGCTTTCCCTTCAAGCGGCAGGTCGAGGAGTTCAGGCGCAAGTTGCACCTACCCGACCACAACGCCGTCTTCAGCGAGCAAGTGCGCGGCGAGGAGGGGAAGAGCTGGCCATCGTTCCAGTTCGACGGCCTGGAGGTCGAACGGATGACGCTGCGGGAAGACGGCAGCGACGGCCGGTGGCAGCCGCTCGACCTTCGCAGCGACTACCTGAAGTTTGCTCTCCTCACCAGCAGGAGCCTCGTGGCAGACGACTCGTTCTATGGGTCGCCGGTCGTCGCAGCGGGCCGCGGGCTGGTCATGCGAGTCCCCGCGCCGTTCCCCCCGGGCGGACAAGCCGCGGAGGGAGGTCTCATGATGGGGCCCATGGGCGGCGACAGCCCCGCGTTCTTCCCCGACCTGGTGAGGAGGCTGGAGAAGATTCGGCAGACACTCGAAGAGTTGAACAAATCCGAGGGCAGCGGAATGCTTCCCACGCAGGGCCCCCGCACCGAGTTCGACCCGTTCGACCCGCATGGCAATGACGGTCCCATTTCGGCGCCGCCTCCGAGTCGACCTATCGGTCCAACCTCGCCACCCGGTGGTATCCCCGGCCCCGGCACCCCGACGAAGTCATCCGATACGCCGATCACATACTGCCTGCTGCGCTTTGTCGACCTCGACGTCGAGGCGGGCAAGTCCTACCGGTATCGCTTGCGCGTGCGGATGATGAACCCCAACTTCGCACCTGAGCCCGACAAGCGCAAGGATACAACGCCCGAACAGGCCCGCGACAAGGGGCTGAAGTCCGACTGGGCCCGCGTCCCGCAGACCGTCACCGTCCCGCCCGACCAGGTTGTCTATGCCCTCGACCTGCCGGACGGTGGGTATCCGTTGAACACCGCGATGAAAAAGTGGGAGCCCTGGCGCTGGACTTTTGTGGGCCCGCAGGGGTATCCGCCACCGCAGGAGAGCAGCCAGGCCGCGGTGCAGATCCATCGCTGGGTCGATAGTTACCTCGCCGACCCCGCCGACGAGAAGACGCGGCGAACCGTGGGCGAGTGGCTGGTCGCGGCGCGCGTCCTGGTCCAGCGCGGCGAGTACGTCCGCGACCCCGAATATCGTGTCCTTGTTCCTGTCAAACCGCTCGACGCTTCCGGGCACGACCTGGACACCAATCCCAAGGCGAAGCTCGGCAAGGACAAGCACCTGATGTCCGTCGACTTCGGGGACAAGTCGTTGCTCATCGACTTCGACGGTGGCCAACAGCGGTACAACAAGACCGAAGGCAGCGGCGCGACGATGAGGACGGAAGTCGTCAGTGACAGGTCCGCGGTCGAGTTGCTGATCATGCGTCCCGACGGCAAGATGATCGCCCGCAATACCGCCGATGATGGAGAGGACAAGGAGCGGAGCGCCCGTGTCCAGGTTTTCCTCGAGCGGATCGAGAAACTGAGGTATTCTGGGCGGGGCAAACCGGGCTTTCCTGGTTCTCCCTTCGACAAGCTGGATCGCTGAGGGAGTTCGTTCGTAACGATGACAGCGCCACAAGTAGTCCCCTACGGGTCGTGGAAATCGCCGATCACCTCCGACCTCATCGTCGCCGCCACGGTCAGCCTGGACCAGGTCGTCCTCGACGGTGAGGACGTCTACTGGGTCGAAGGCCGGCCGTGGGAAGAGGGGCGCAACGTGATCGTGAAACGGACGCCGGACGGCCGTGTCAGCGACGTCACTGCAGCTCCCTTCAACGCCCGCACTCGTGTGCATGAGTATGGCGGCGGCAGTTACACGGTCGTTGATGGCGTGGTTTACTTCGCGCACTTCAACGACCAGCGTCTTTACTGCCAGGGACCAGGGGAGGCTCCCGTGCCGCTCTCGCCCCAGGCAGAGCTGCGCTTCGCCGACGCCGCCATCGACCGCCGACGGCATCGGCTTGTCTGCGTGCGCGAGGACCACAGGGCCGGTGGCCGGGAGGCAGTCAACACGCTCGTTCACCTGGCCCTGGCCGGCAATCACCCGGGCATCGAGGTGGTGACAGGCAATGACTTCTATTCGTCGCCATGCCTCAGTCCTGACGGCAAGCACCTCGCCTGGCTCACCTGGAATCACCCCAACATGCCCTGGGACGGAACGGAGCTGTGGGTGGGCGAGTTCAACGTGTCCGGTGGAGTGAAAAAGCGCCGGAAGAAGGTAGCGGGTGGTCCGGAGGAGTCCCTCTTTCAGCCGCAGTGGTCGCCCGACGGCATCCTCTACTTCGTCTCGGACCGCTCCGGCTGGTGGAATCTCTACCGCTGGCGTGACGGCCAGGTCGAGGCGGTCTGCCCGCGCCAGGCCGAGTTCGGCCGGCCGCAGTGGCTCTTCAGTTACAGCACGTACGCCTTCGCCTCGGCGGACCAGATCTTCTGCACCTTTACGGAGCAAGGCGCCTGGCGGCTCGCGACCCTCGACACCCGGAAGGGCACGCTTGAGGTTCTCGACTGTCCTTACACCGAGATCAACTACCTGCGTGCCTCGGCCGACAAGGTCGTCTTCATCGGTGGCTCGCCGACCGAGGCGCTGGCGGTGGTGCGCTATGACCTCGCTTCGCGCCGCTTTGAGGTGCTGCGACGCTCCAGTGACCAAGCGGTCGATCCGGGCTACCTATCGGTGCCACGGGCGATCGAGTTTCCGACGGAGGGCGGCAAGACGGCGCACGCCTTCTTCTACCCGCCGGTCAATCGCGACTTTGTCGCTCCGGACAGGGAGAAGCCGCCCCTGGTGGTGCGCAGCCACGGTGGCCCGACCTCGGCGACCAGTTCCACGCTGAAGCTCGACGTTCAGTTCTGGACCAGCCGCGGTATCGCGGTGCTCGACGTCAATTACGGCGGCAGCACCGGCTACGGCCGCGCCTATCGCCAGCGGCTGGACGGCGCCTGGGGCCTCGTGGACGTGGACGATTGTGTCAACGGGGCGAAGTATCTCGTGGGGGGCGGCGAGGTGGACGGTGGACGGCTGGCGGTCCGCGGCGGCAGCGCGGGAGGCTACACCACCCTGTGCGCCCTGACCTTCCGCGACTTGTTCCGGGCGGGAGCGAGTTACTACGGTGTCAGCGACCTCGAAGCGCTCACCAAGGAGACGCACAAGTTTGAGTCGCGCTACCTCGACCGGCTGGTCGGCCCCTATCCGCAGCGGCGCGACCTGTACCGCGAGCGCTCGCCGATCCATTTCACGGAGCGGCTCTCTTGCCCCGTCATCCTGTTCCAGGGGCTGGAGGACAAGGTCGTGCTGCCCAACCAGGCGGAGATGATGGTGGATGCTCTGCGGGCCAAGGGGCTGCCGGTGGCGTATGTGCCCTTCGAGGGCGAGCAGCACGGCTTTCGCCGTGCCGCGAACATCAAGCGCGCCCTGGACAGCGAACTCTACTTCTACTCCCGCATCTTCGGCTTCGGCCTGGCAGATCCCGTGGAACCCGTCCCGATCGAGAATCTCCCGCCGGCGTAGTGGGGCAAGTTTCCAACTTGCCTGACCTGAATTGGGCAAGTTGGAAACTTGCCCCACACTCTGAGTACCGGGTATCAAATAGTTCCTTGCCAGGCGTTTCTCGTTCATCAGGTCCTGGAACGCGAACCGTTGCTCCGCTGCGTGTCGGTGCGCCTGTGCCACAGTTGACGTTCCCCATCATGGCGGGCGAACTGACGTTGACCGTTCTGGTCAACGTGGGGGCGCAGCGCGCAACCGACTTGCTCGAATGCTGACACCGCGAGCCCGTTTCAAGAAATCCTCCAAAAGTTGATCTCACCGGCCCTCGGGAGGTCCTCCTACGGCGCGCGTTCCATTTCCACCGCAATGACCATCTTGTCGGGATGCGGCGGGCCCTTGCCCTGCCAGACGAACTCCGCCTCCTCCGACGCCATCAGGAAGGAGGTGAGCACCCTCCGCCCCGGATCGTAGGTCAGGATGCCGGACAGCTTCGCTCGGACGCGGCCCTCGGTGCCGATGCCGAACGGATGGCTCAACTCCAGAGTGCCATGCAGGGAGACGCGCACTTTTTTGTCCGAAACCGTGACGGCCGTCGCGGTCAGGGAGCGATTCAGGACGGTGCTGTCCGCGGCCCGCCAGTTGGGGCCCGGCGGGTAGAAGTACCGAAACAGCTTGTCGGCCACCTTGCCCGGAACCTCCCACGATGCCCCGGCCCGCACGTCTGCCGCGGGCACGAAGCTCCGCCACTCTTCGGCGGTCAGCTCCGCCCAGTCCTGGCTGACCCCGTAGTTCGTCCTGTGCTGCGTGAACCGCGTCAGTACATGGAGGAACAACCCGTCCTTCTCGGACCGGCGCGGCGCGCGCTTCGGGGCGGCGCTTGCCCGCCTGGCCTCGGGCTGGCGCGGCGGAAGCCGGTCGGTTTCGATCAGCTTCTCCAGGAACGGGATCAGGATCTCGGGTTTGGAGGCTTTCTGGACCTTCAGTGTCGTTTTCAGCGTGCCGTCGGGAGCGAGGAGGTAGACGCAGACGGCGCCGCCATCCAGGTGGCGAGCCGAGCGCTCGCGGTCGACGCGGCTCAGCTCCGCCTTTTCTTCCTTCGGACGGGGGCCGAGCTGGTAGCTGTCACGCGATACCCAGACCGGAACGATATAGGCCGAAACCAGGTCGATGACGCGCTCGTTGGAGAGTGAACTCACTCTCATGTCGCGGGCGCCGTTTCAGCAGCGGCCCGTCTCGATGTTGCCGTCGTGCGTGAAGAGAAAGATCGGAATCCTCTCCTTTTCCGACAGGCGTCGCGCCTCCGTCAGCGACGCCACCCAGGGGACCTTCTGCCACGCCTCGCTGTTACTGCGCTTGACCTGCTCGACGCGCTCGCGGATGCGAGCTTCGTCGGCCTCACCGGCCCACACGCTGACGGCCGCACCGCACGCCAACGCGGTCAGAAAGACGATCCTTCGTCTCATCACGCACCTCCATGTATGCTCGGGCGGGCACACTATACCGCAACGGCCGGATGGAGGCGAGACGGGCTCAGCGATGCTGGGTGACGCCGACCTGGCGGCACATGTCGAGCAGCGGACAGGTCGAACACATTGGCGCGGTGCCCGTGCAGATGTGCTTGCCGAACGGCACCAACAGCGCGTTGATCTCGACCCAGTAGGGCTGCGGCAACTTCTTCTGCAAGGCCCCCATCGTCTTCTCAGGCGTCGACTCGTGGACGAGGCCCCAGCGGTTGGTCACGCGCTGGACGTGGACGTCGACACCGATCAGAGGCAGATTGCACACGATGCCGAGTGCCAGGTTGGCGCACTTCGGGCCGACGCCGTGGAAGGACATCAGCACGTCCGCGTCGCCCGGCAGGGTGCCGCCGAACTCGGCCACCGTTCGGCGGGCGATCTCGTGGATCTGCTTTGCCTTTGGCTCGTGGTAGTTGCAGGCGCCGATCAGCTCGTCGATCTCGTCCGGGGACAGTTTGACCAGGTCGGCAGGCGTCCGCGCTCGCGCGAACAGCTGCCGTGCCACGGGCAGCGTCACCTCGTCGAGGGTACGGATCGAGATGATGCAGGCGACCAGGATCTCGAACAGCGAGCCGTGGCCCTCCGCCGACAACTCGAACAACGCCGCCTTGGGATAAGGACGAACGGCCTCGCGCAACCGCTCGACGGCAGTTTCCACCTCGAAGGGCCGCTTTGGTGCCGCCGCGTTCTCCTTACGGCGCCCGCCTGGTCTGCCCTTGGCCATGCCCCCTCCGCCGCGGCTGTCGGACAAAAGCCCTCTTCACTGTCCCCACTCCGCTTCGGGGAGGGGGCAGTGAAGAGGGGTTGTGGAAATCGTTCCTTACCGGCTGCCTTCTTCGCCCCGGCGCGCCTCCTGAATGGCAAGATGCCGAATCACCTCCGTGAGCTGTCGCTGCAAGCGCGCGCAGCGGGCGTAAAAGTAGAAGGACACCACGAGGAAGGCAAGAATGAAACTGTACGAGATGAGGTCCGCGCCGCGATTGATGCCGACAGATTGGGCAACCCTGGATGTCAGGCCCGGGTCGGCGATCGCCACGGCCGCCCCCAGCCACACACAGACGCGCAGCAGCCATGCCCCCCGCGACACAGGCCCGCGGCGAAAAAGGATCAGCTCGCGGACGATGGCCAATCCCAGGATTGTCAGCGTCACCCCCTGGAATACGTTCATCGGACCCACCTCCCTAGCAGCAGCTCGGCGACGATCTTCAGACTGTTCCAGGAACTCTGGCCCTTGGCCAGCGTGTCCTCGGTGTAACGGATCACCACCGGCACTTCGCAAAAGGACAGGTCGTGTTGCCGGATCTGATCGAGGATCTCCGAGGCGTGCGCCATGCGGTTCTGGGTGATGCGTATTGTCTGGGCCGCGCGGCGCGACAGGGCCCGGAAGCCGTTGTGGGTGTCGCTCACCTTGATCCGTGAGAAGAGGCGCGTGAACAGGACGCCGAGCTTCAGCACCAGCCAGCGCGACCGGGGCATGTCCACGGACCCACCCAAGAAACGCGAGCCCAGGGCCACCTCCACGCGGCCGGCCTGGACCGGCTCCACGAGCCGCTCAATGTCGTCCAGGCGGTGCTGACCATCGGCGTCAAAGGTGACGAGGACCTGAGCCCCCCGGGCGAGGGCAAAGTCGATGCCGGTTTGCAAAGCCGCCCCCTGACCGCAGTTGATGAGGTGGCGAAGGGCCCAAACCCTGTGATGAAGCGCCACTTCCCGCGTGTCGTCCTTCGAGCCGTCGTCGACCACCACCACGTTCTGGTAACGCTCGCACAGGCGGCGGAGCGTCTCTCCCAGGCGTTTGCCCTCGTTGTAGGCGGCGACGACCACCCAGACGTCCGGGTTGCCGGGCCGGGTTGGCGGGGGAGGAGAGGCTTCCACAGGGGCGGTGTCCATCTCGGAAACTCTTCGCGGAGAGGGAATGCTGGCGAGACGAAACAGAGATAACATAATAATCTACTGCCCGGCGGGCAGAATGCAAGCGGTTTCCACCCAAACCACGCGGCCGAGTAGAATGTCGCCGTGTCCCGCCGCGTGCTCTGCCCGTGTGAACTCCATCGTGAGGACCGAGAAGCCATGAGCCTTTTCACTCGCGAGCAATGCCTGCAGCGCCTCCGCGCCCAGGTTGCTGCCGGCCGGCCCCTTGTCGGCGGCGGCGCCGGCACCGGCCTCAGCGCCAAGTGTGCCGAGGCCGGCGGCATCGACCTGATCATCCTCTACAACTCGGGCCGCTTTCGCATGGCCGGCCGCGGTAGCCTCAGCGGCATGATGCCCTACGGCGACGCCAACCAGATCGTCCTCGACATGGCCCGCGAGGTGTTGCCGGTCGCCCGCAACACGCCTGTCCTTGCCGGCGTGTGTGGGACGGACCCATTCCGGCTGATGCCGTACTTCCTGCGCGAGTTGCAGGCGGTTGGCTTCAGCGGCGTGCAGAACTTTCCCACCGTCGGGCTGATCGACGGCCAGTTCCGCCAGGGCCTCGAAGAAACCGGCATGGGCTTCGGCCTCGAGGTCGACATGATCCGCACCGCCCGCGAGGCCGGCCTGCTCACCTGCCCCTACGTCTTCAACGAGGACGAGGCCCGCGCCATGGCAAAGGCCGGCGCCGACGTCCTGATCCCACACATGGGACTGACCACCAAGGGCACCATTGGTGCCCGTACCGCCCTGACCCTCGACGAGGCCGCCCGCCGCGTGCAGGCGCTGTGCGACGCCGCCAAGGCGGTCAACCCCGGTGTCCTCGTCCTCTGCCACGGCGGGCCGATCGCCGAGCCCGAGGACGCCCAGTACATCCTCGCCCACACCGAGGGCGTCGTCGGCTTCTTCGGAGCGTCGAGCATCGAGCGGCTGCCGACCGAAGTGGCGATCACGGGCTGCGTGCGGCGGTTCAAGGAGATGCACTTCCGACAGGGGGGGTAGAGTCAACGCGGGGAGAGCTGATCCAAGCCCCAAGCGCCGGCACAGACAAGCCCCAAGCGCCAGCGCGGGGACATTCCCTGGCTGACGCTTCGGGCTTGTGTCAGACCGTCATTGGCCCTGTTCCGCCCAGCCATGCTGGAACGGTTTCTTCTTCTCAAACAGGCGTGCTCGCTCCGCGATTCGGGCCGTCTGCTCCAGGGCTCCAGCAGCTTCCGCTAACCCCACGGCAGCGCGGGCGGTCGCCGCGGCCCGGTCGAACTGTCCGTCCGCGGCGCAGGCAACGGCCAGCACGTCCAGCAAGTTCGGGTCGCGGAAGCTTGTTGCCCCGCACGCCTGCTCGGCGAGAAAGACGACTTCTCCGGTCGTCCAACCGCGTTCCGCCTCTGCCGCCAGGGCCAGCCGCCAGGCAAGACGGGCGGTCCGTTCGGGGAAGGTGGGATCAAGCCGCAGGCCCTCCTCGTACTCCGTTTCCGCCTCCTTGCGATGACCTTGTCGGAACAGGGCGGTGGCCAGCCGGTATCGAAATGCTGCCGATCGAGGGGCTATCTCCACAGCTCGCCGGAAGCACTCCACAGCTCGGTTCCCCTTTCCCTGTAACAGGAGAGCCAGGCCGAGGGCGTCGTGGCCGCTCGCATAGCCAGGGCCCTCCCGGGTTACCCGTTCCAGGGCAGCGACTGCCCGGTCAAGCTGCCCGGTCTTCAGCCAGTTCACGGCCTGGGCAGTCCGAAACAGACCGTCGGCGGGAAGCAGTCGAACGGCCTCCTCGAAATGGGGAACCGCTTCCTCGAAGTGCCCCAGCTTGAGATGCACCGTCGCCAGGGCGCCATGACCCCGCCCCAGGGACGGCCGCTTGGCGACCGCGTCCGTCCAGATGGAGACGACCGAACGGTAGTCGTCGTTCCGCCCCAGAGTCAACGTGGCGAGCACGGCGACAGGGAGCACGACACAGCCCACGGCCAGCCCGCGCCGCCCCGCGCCGTCCGGGACAAAGCGGCGCAGGGCCCAGTCGCCCGCCAGCACCGCCAGAACGACGAGCGCCACCAGCGGCAGGTACATCCGGTGCTCGAAGGCCACATCGGCGATCGGCATAATGCTCGAAGTCGGCGCCAGGATGAGGAAGAACCAGGCCCCGAGGAACCCCAGCCACGGCTGGCGGTACAAGGCCCAGGCCGTCCCCCCCAGGAGGAACAGTACAAGGAGTCCGGGGATCAGACAGTCTTGCAAACGCGTTACCACGGGCCAATCCTGGTAGTCCAGGCAGAGCGAGTTCGGCCAGGCCGCCAGCCGCACATAGTAGAGGATCACACCCGCCTGCGTCATCGCGTACTGCAAGGGAGGGATGCCCTGGTAATCGAAGCCCGCATTCCCTGCCCCGGGCAAGGTGGAGGGCATCATCATTTCCACCGCCAGGAGTCCCCAGGTGGCCGCCAGCCCGACATGCAGTCCCCAGCGCTTGCGGAGCAACTCGCGGAACGAGGATGCCAGGAACACACGATCATAGAGGAGGACCACCAGGGGCGCAGAAAACATGACCTCCTTGCACCCCATTCCCAGGGCACAGCACACGACGGCCAGCCCGTACCACCAGCCTCCGGCCGGCGAGCCCGCACCGCGCACCACGCAATAAAGGGTCAGCAGGTAAAACAGCCCCATCAGCGACTCGCACCGCTGGACGACATACGTGACGCTCTGCGTATTCAGGGGATGGGCCACCCACAACAGCGCAACCGCCAACGCCAGCCAGGGAGCAGAACGCTCGAAACGCCCCTGCCAGCATTCCAGCAGCAGCGTACGGCGGACGATGCCGAACAGGGCCAGGGCGGCACAGACGTGGATACCCCAGTTGACCAAGTGATACCCTCCGACCTTCAACCCCCCGGCCCAGTAGTTCAAGGCAAGGGACAGCCACACGACCCAGCGAGCAGGGGCCTGACGCAGGTAGCGAAACGGCGACGCGATGTCCAGGTTGTTTTGAATCCAGAAGGAGTCGTCGAAGACGAACGCCTTGTCAAAGCTGTTGGCGTAGGCAAGAAGTCCGACAAGGACGATCAGGGGCATCGCCTTGCGCCAGTCCACCTCCCGCCGTTGCTCCTCGCCGCTCATCGTTGCTCCCTCTTCCGGACATTCGGCTGGCGGAGCGGTTCCTTCCGCAGGGCGATGAACAAGCTGCCGCCGGGGCTTCGACCGGCACTCTCGTTCTCATTCCGCACGACTTGCCAGGCCGAATCCTTGTCGAGAAAATCTGCGAGTTTCGCATCCGCTCCTCGCTCCAGGACCACCAGGTTGACCCGATAGCGGTCGAGTACCTCCCACCACCCCGGGCCACCTGCCAGTGCGTTCAGAACGTCGTCCCAGTGGTCGGCGGAAAAGAGGTGTGGCTGCATGTAGGCAAGCACCGGCATCCTGTCGGCAGGAAGGGCCCAGACGAGGAAACCGCCCAGTGTCTCGCTGGCCAGGATTCGTCCCTCGAACTGCCCTCCTGGATAGTGCTTCTGGAGGCCCTGGGCCAGGTCCGGCAACCACTGGCCCGGGTCCTCTTCTCCCCGCAGTTCCTCGGCCAGCCGCCAGGGTGTGCCCCTGGAAACGATCCGTTCCAGGGCGGGCGGGTGCCCCCGCATCAGCCACTGGACCGGCGAGGACCAGATCAGGGACACCACGATCAGCAGACCAGCCACCAATGTCTTGCGAAAGCTGAGGACACTCTGGTAGCCGGCGATGCCGAAGCGCTCCCGGATGGCGGGCCATTCGGACAGCGCCAGCCAGTGTGCAATCGCCACCCACCAGGCCAGCATCCCTCGCCAGACACAGGCCGCAAGCGCGAACCCGACTGCCAGCAGGACCTGTGCCACGGTGAGCGGCCGCGGACTCAGGGCCTGGCTGACGATCAGCAAGATCAACGGGACGAGGAACAGCCAGTGCATCCACAGCCCGAGGCGGAAGTCCACGGACTGCCAGCCGTTCAGCGTCGCCGTGTTGGGATCGCGCGCGAGTTGCCAGAGGTCCGCGTACAGTCGTGGTCCTGAGGGGTTGAGCATGGTCGTCCCAACCGAGAGCGCCAGCGCCAGCAGCAAGCGCCTCCCCGGCACGTCGGCCCACCCCGCCTCGACGAGACGGCCGATCAGGAACACCGCCAGAACGGCTAGCCCCAGGGTAAACGACCAGTGCATGTTCGCCCACACGGCCATCAGCAGGGGCACGCCGAGGACCGCTCGGCGCGACAGCACCGGACGGCTCAGGGCAAGCAGCAGGCAGGCGAAGAAAAACTCTCCCACCACCCGCGGGCTTTGCACGCTCGATGTCAAGAGCGTCAACAAGAAGATGAGAGCGATGCCGGCGCAGGCAAGCGGCATCGATGCGCTGACGCGCCGAAACGCGATCAGAAGCACGGCCAGGGACGCCACGGCGAGGAGCGCGTGCCCCACCCGCAACATCTCGACGCCGCCCGCCATCCGGCGTTTCTCGTCCCCCCCAGCTAGCATCTCGCCGACCCTGTACAACGCGTGGTAGCCGACCTCGGTGAGCCAGGATGAAGAGACAGGGCGATCCGGAGCGGCAAAGGGGGTGAAGGGATCTCCGTGAGGCAGGCTGCCGTGCTCTGCCGTCCAGCGCCCCAGGGCCAGGTGCCCCCAGACGGCGGGGTGGACCAGCGGCTGGGCGCTGAGGTAGAGCAGCGCGAATGCCAACAGCCCGGCCGCGACGACATGACTGGCGCGCAGATAGTACGGGGCCAGGGGAGAGTTCGGGTCCGTGAAGTCGAAGCCGGCCCCCAGCGGGGCGTCCGCCGGCTCTGGCTTCGCGGCCCCGGCCGGTTCAGCCTCGGGGTTCGGAGGATTCATGGTCCGCGACAGGCCGAAACGAGAAACGAGTCCAGCGTCCGATCGTCGTGTAGCCGCGAGCCTCGGGCGAGCGTGACGCTCAGGACTTTGCGACCCAACCCCTCCCCCCGGCCCCCTCCCCGAAACGGAGAGGGGGAGACAGACAGGGATTGCACCCCCTCTCCTTGCAGGGGAGGGGGCCGGGGGAGGGGTTGGGTCCGGTGGTCCTCACGCTGCATCGTTGGCGCGATCATCTTACGACTTTCAGGAGCACCGACCGAGCGGCATGCTCGGTGTTGTTCTGTTCGTGACGCGCCAGCACGACGAAGGGATGCTCCGTCGGCCGCACCCACGGCTCACAGTAGATCTCGATGGTCCGCGTCGACTCGCCGGGAATGACCAGGATGCCGTTCAGTCCGACGTCGAGCACGCGGACGCCGTGCGGCAGACCGCGCACGTCGAGCGGCACACGTCCCTTGAAGCCGTTGCGCCGTTCGATCCGTACCGTCAGGCGCACCTTCCCGCCGGGCCGCACCGTCACCTCCGCTTGTTCCGTCGTCGTGACGAGGACGCCGGCCGGCACGACGCGCGGCAGTCCCCCCGTCGCCTCGCGCACCACGTCCTTGCCCGCAATCCGGGCACGGGCCACGAGCTTCAACGGGCTCCCCTTCACCGGGCTCGATGCCCCTGCCTCGGCGTACAGCGCGAACGACGTGCTGGTCTCACCGGCGGGAATGCTGGTCGCCGGGGCACGGAAACCAGGCGGAAGGTTCTCGATTTTAAGAGCGATCTCCTCCTCGAAGCCGTCGCGGCGGTCGACGTTGACGCTCACCGGGAGGGCACCGCCCTGCCAGACCGCGGGCGCCGGTGGGTTGAAGCTGACGCTGAAGTCGGGGCGCGGCCGGCGCAGTGTCAGACGGTAGGCGTGCTGGTTGCTGCCCTGGCCGCGGGCATCGCTGATGCGCACCTGATAGTCGCCGTCGGCCGGCGGGTCGAAGCGCAGGAACGAGTCCTTGCCGAAGCGCGCGCCGCCGTCGTCATTGCGATAGAAGAGAGTGACGAGCGGCAGGCCGTTGGGCGGGAACGGCGCCCCCGGCGGATGGAGCGTCACCTTGTACATCGGCGTCCCCATGCTGAGCTGCCCCGGCGTCGAACCGAGGTAGCCCTTGCGCCGCCCGCCCTCGCTGAAGAACTGGCAGTCGTCGTCGGGGTTGCGCGGCAGGGTGTGGATGCGGAGCAACTCGCTGCCGACATAGAGGTAATCGTTGATCGCCAGCTCGCCCCACGTCTCCAGGCGGATGCCCGGTCCGACGGAATCGTGGTCACGGAAGGTTGTGTAGGTCTTCGCCACGCTCCGCAGCACCGCCCACGGCACCGGGTTCCCTTTACCATCCTGAATCTCGATGAAGGAGTCGAGCGGCGAGCCAAGGCGGCGAGCCTCCACGTCCAGCAGCAGCGGTTCTCTCTTCTTCGCCGTGAAACGCCAGGTGTCGGACGCCCCGGCGGTGCGGAGGCGGCCGTCGGCTGTCGCATCGAGGGGGATCGTTCCCACCACAGGTTTCCCCTCGTGCCACGGCTGTGACAGCCGTGGTACCACGTCGGGGAACTCGCCGACGACCACGCTCGCCTCGCCGAGTGGTTTGCCCAGCGAAGTCGACAGCGGCAGCGGCACGCGCGAGCCGACGGCGGCGTCAGGAGGCACCTTCACCTTGACGGAGCGGAGATCGCCCAGATGGACGCCCTCGACGGCGACTTCCGCCTCGCCGCCGCGGCGCACGCCAAGCGGAAAGACGGAAGTCACGACGGGGACTTTCCCGACGTGCAACCGATAGGTGGCACCCCCGCGATAGTCGCGGTCGCGCACCCCAAGCGCGTAAGTCCCGGCCGCGGCGCAGGTATGCCCCAGGACGCTGCTGGTGCTCTCGGCCAGGGTTTGCCCGTCGGGACCGACCAGTTCGAGGACTGGCTCCAACACTCCACCGTTCGACTTCTGCACCAGCACGCCGACCTGCTGTCCTTCCTTCGCCTCGAAGCGGAACCAGTCGACCTGTCCGGCCCGGTCAAGGGCCCCGACGACGGTGGTCGACAGGACGATCTTCTGCCCCGTGCGCGGCGAGTCATTGGGCTCAACCTCTGTCGTCGCGTCGAACAGGTCAACGGTAAACGGCAGCGCCTTCGACTCGCCGGCCTCGTTCTTCAGCTTGACCTGGTAGACACCGGCCGGCGTGTCCGGCGGGAACGTCAATCGGAAGCGGGCGGGGCCGGTCCCGCCAGACTCGCCCCGCTCTCGCGTCGCCGTGACGCCGGGGTAGCTGACGACCACTCCCATCACGGCGTCGGGTCGGTCGACCTCGAAGGTGACGGCCAGCGGCTTGCCGCGCGCCCCGGCAGTCGGGCTGAGTTTCTTCAGCACGGGCGGCTTCGGCTTGATCGGCAGCGGCTGAGCCTGGACCTTGCCTGTCGTGGCCTCGAGCAGGACGAGCGCCCCGTCGTAGCGGCCGATGGCGAGCTGCTGCTGATCGGGCCGAACGGCGAGAGCGAGCGGCGTCTCCGGCTGGAGGTCGTAGACCTTGTGCTCGATCATCCTCTCGGCGTCCCACGCCTTGCAGCGGCGATCCTCGCCCAGCGAGTAGAGCGTCTTGCCGTCCGTCGCGTAGACCAGGCGCGTCACCGGCCCCTCGTGGGCGAAGACGGAATGGACGATCCGTCCCCCGTCGCGGTCGACCTGCCAGACGCGGATGCTCTTGTCGACACCGCCCGCCGCGACGTGTTTGCCGTCCGGGCCCCAGGCGACCGCGTAGACCCAGTCGGTCGACTCGCCGAGCGAGTAGAGGCGCGTGCCGGTGGCGACGTCCCAGACCTTGACGGTACGGTCGGCCGAGGCGGAGGCGAGGAGCTTGCCGTCCGGACTGAACGCCAGGCCATAGACCGCATCGCTGTGGTCCTTCAGGTCGCGCAACAGTTTGCTCGTCCCAACGTCCCAGAGCTTGACAAGACGATCGTAGCCGGCGGTTGCCAGCATCTTGCCGTCCGGGCTGAAGATCGCCGCGTAGATCGCATCGGAATGCCCCTTCAGAAGGGAAGCAGTTTGGGCGCGGGGGGGTGGCATGCTTTCGCCGCGAAAGCATGCCACACGGCCGACGGGATAGAGCAGCAATTCGCCGGCAGTGCCGACCTCGCCACCGGCCACGGCGAGGTGTCCCCCCGAGCGGCTGAAGGCGAGCACCGTCACTTTTCCGCCGGGCCCGGCGAGGCGTCCGCGGACTTCGCCGTCCTTGGGATCGATCAACAGTACCTCGTGCTGACCGCCGGCCGCCAGGGTGGCGCCGTCGGGGTCGTAGGCGAGGGCGGCGACCGGGGCCGCGAGCTTCCGCCGCGCCGCGATGGCCGGCAGCAGCACGCCGACGGAAGAGGTGTCATCCTTGGCACCGGCGGCGATCCAGGTGCGCAGGACGGGGATCTCTTCGGGTTTGGGGTGCTGTTTCGCCCTTTTGGGAGGCATCTTGGGTGCTGCCTTGCCTTCGACCATGAGGACGATGCGGCTCTCGTTCGGCTTGCCCGGCATGAGCACGGCGCCGTTGTCGCCGCCGGCGAGAAGGCCCTTGTAGCTGTCGAGGCTCAGTCCGCCGTCGGGGTCCGTGGCAGGGTGGCACTCGACGCAGTAGCGGGCGAAGAACGGCCGGACCTGTTTGGCGTAGCTGGGCGCCTCCTGGGCCGGCGCGGACACGGTAATCAGCAGCAAGGCGGGCAGAGGGATCGCGGAGCGGCGGTTCATGGCATTACTCCGGCGAACGGCCGGCGTCAGCCGGCTGGTGCATCATCCAGTCTCTGACTGCGTGGCGTACCAGCCGGCTGACGCCGGCCGTTCGCCCGTCAGTTGACCAGCCGGCTGACGCCGGCCGTTCGCCCGGTCAGTTGATCGTGCGGCCCAGCGGCTCGGCGAGGCGACGCAGCCAATCGAGCAGCCGGCCGAAGCCGGCGAAGTTGAGCGACTGGGCACCGTCGGAGAGAGCGCGGTCGGGGTCGGGGTGGACCTCGATCAACAGGCCGTCGGCGCCGGCGGCGAGCGCAGCCAGCGCCATTGCCGGCACGTAGTCGCGCTTGCCGGTGCCGTGGCTGGGGTCGACCAGGATCGGCAAGTGCGACAGGTGCTTGACCGGCGGAATCACCGACAGGTCGAGCGTGTTGCGGCTGTGGTCCGAGAACGTGCGGACGCCGCGCTCGCACAACACGACATTGTAATTGCCGCCGGCCATCACGTACTCGGCGGCCATCAGCCACTCTTCGAGCGTCGCCGACAGGCCCCGCTTGAGCAGCACCGGCTTGGACGTCAGGGCGACGCGCTTGAGCAGACTGAAGTTCTGCATGTTGCGCGTGCCGATCTGGATGATGTCGGCGGCCTGCTCGACGGCATCGGCGTTGTCGGTGTCCATCAGCTCGGTGACGACCCCGATGCCGGTACGCTGCCGCGCTCGGGCAAGGATCTCCAGGCCCTCCAGACCCATGCCCTGGAAAGAGTAGGGACTGCTGCGCGGTTTGAACGCGCCGGCCCGCATCAGCCGCACTCCCTTCGAGACGAGGAAGTCGGCCGTGCGCAGGATCATCTCCTCATTCTCGACCGAGCAGGGGCCCGCGATAAGCGTGAACGTGCCGGGCCCGACCGTCGTCTGCGTCGTGCGGACATACGTATCGGCGGCGTGCATCTCACGGCTGGCGAGCTTGTAAGGCTTGGTGACGCGGAGCAACTCCTCGACGCCCGGCAGCACCTCGAGCGAGCGCGGATCGACGGCGCTGAGGTTGCCCGTGATGCCAATCGCCGTGCGCGTTGAACCGGGCATGGGGTGCGCCGTCAGGTTCATGCGCCGGATGGCGGCGACGACGGCGTCGATCTGTTCCGCCGTGGCTTGGCGGTTCATGACGACGAGCATGGAGGAGGCTCCTCTCGCTTTCTCCTCTCGCGAAGGAGAGGGAGGAAGAATGCGTCGGCGGGCGCTATTGTGTGAGGATAGCAGGCCAGACGCGCCGAAGCAAAACGACTCCGCCCACAACTCGGTGGTTCCGCGCTGGAGCCGATTCTGGTGAAAGGGAACCTTGAAATCTGCAATCGAAAATCTACAATCGAAAAATCTCCACCAAATGCCCCTGAGAGGAAGGAGAATAGTGGATGAAGAGACCGGCGCAAATCCTGTTCCTGGCAGTGCTCCTAGCGGGATGCACGGACCGAGGCGGGAAGAACGTGCCCCCCAACCGTCCGGAGAAGGACGTTCAGGCGTACGTGACGATCTATGTCCCGGGAATGACCTGAGCGTCTTGCCCGGACGCGGTCCAAGGCAAGTTAGCCGCTCTACCGTGGGTAGAGTATCGCACGATCGAGCCAGACGGGGAAACGAAGCAGGTCAAGTTCGGGGTCAACGATAGGAAGAGTTTCAGCGTCGAGGCGCTGACCGAGGCGCTGGGGCCGCGTTATGGCAAGGGGATGGAAGTCGTCCAGGGCCCCGAGCCGAAATGAATCCTGCCGCACCAGCCCGACGCGCCAGCAAGGGACGACTTTAATCCTCGCTTGCGCGTCGGGCTAATCAACCGATCACTTCTTGAGCACGCTGAGGGTGAAGTTGGGCGACAGGCGCGTTGCGTTGCCGGCCGCCGTCGCGATGCCGGCGACCTGGACGTCCGCCTTGTTGCCCGCCACCGCATTGCCCGCCGCCGTCACTTCGACCTCCGCGACAACCTGTCCCTGTGCGATCGTCGCCTTGGTGGCGCTCACGTTCGCCGGCAGGTTGCGCACCTCCACCACGATCGGCCCCTGGTAGGTCCGTCGCGTCGCCGTCACCTTCAGTTTTGCCTTCGCCCCCGTCGCCAGTTGCAACAGCGCCGGCTCGACCTTGAGATCGAAGGGCACCAGGGCGAGGACCAGGGACACGGGGGTCGTGTTCGCAGATACGTCGGCGCCCTGGAAGCGAGCCCGGCCGGTGAAGGTCACGCCGAACTGTCCGGGGGGGGCTTTGGGCACCGGGACAAACTGCACCTTCACCTCGTTCTGTCCCTTGGGAATGTTCTTCAGCATGGGCTTGACGGTCGGCGGCAGGCCGGCGACGCCCAGTACAATCTCGTCGACGAAACCGGGAGTGCGAATCGCCGTCACGGTCGCGGTGATCGGCTGGCCCGGCATTGTCTGCGGGGCGTCAAATTTCGCGGCCAGCGTGAACGGCGGCTTCAACTTGATCGCCACGCCAAGGTTGGTCTCGTACTGCGGCGGCGGATACGGTAGGTTGGCGAGGGTCAGGTTCAACACGCTCCTGGCCGTGGCGGTCCGCACCACCGTCTTGCCGGCGACCGTCGCTTTGCCCTGGATGAGGAAGGGCATCGGCCCCATTTGTGCGTCCGGTTTGACGGTGACGGTCAGCGTTGCCACGGGCGCCGCCGGGTTCGGCGCCGCAGTGGCCGGGATGGTCACCTTGCCGGTCAGGTTCGGGCTGCCAAGGACGCTCACCTCGATCGGGGCCGCGAACTCGCGGCGCGTGAGGAAGATCGGCGTCGAGAACGTCCCACCCGGGGCGGCGTCGAAACGGTCCAGCCGCACGGAGATGTCGAAGCTCGGCTCGTAGGGCGCAATCGTCAGGTGATAGGTCTCCTCCGGTCCGCCCCAGTAGTGCAGGTGCTCGACGGCCAGCACCAGGTCGCCGTCGGCTGGCGCGGTGTAGTCGATGCGCGGCGGCAGCGCTGGATTGTTCGTTGCCAGTTGCCCGCCCTTGGCGTCCTTGAGGACCATGTAGACCTCGGTTGGCGAGAACCACTCCTGCGTCTGCGCCTCGATGGCGATCCGCTGTCCCTTCTTGAGTGCGAAGACGTAGTGATCGACGTCTCCCTTCTCCAGAAAGCGCCCGCTCACGCCGCACGGCATCTGAACGCGTGTCGCCTTGGCCAGCTCGTTGTTCGGTTCCTGTTCTGTCACTTCGTTCAGGTCGCTCAGCGCCAGGGCGACCGGCCAGCCGTGCAGTCCGCTTGCGCCCTTCGGGGCCAGCCAGAGCGTGTGGATCAGCGGATCGCTGGGGGCAGCCACATCGACGGCGGCAACGCCCTCGACGGCCGGGCCGGCAAAGGCAACCTTGGTCTTGCTGCCGCGCTTGACGGCGAGCGGATAAGGGGTGGTAGCGCAAGGGAAATCGCCGATGCGCAGGCGATAGTGGAAGTCAGGACCGCCGTGGTAGGAGACGTCGCGCACCTCGACGAGGTAGTCGCCGGCCTCCTTGAAGGTGTAGGTCAGGCGCGGGTCGGTCTGCAGGCCAGGGGCGTCGTTGCTGTGCCCGCCGGACAGTTCGTGGCCTTGCGCATCGTACAGTTGCAGCTGCGGGTCAAAGGCACTGCCCAGGCGCCGGCCGAGCACGTCGAAGCTCAAGCGCTGCCCGGCCTTGACCGACACCTTAAAATAATCACTGACCTCTGCGTCGGCACGACCGACCACAACGCACGGCACCTTCACGGCCTGGGCGGTGCTGGCGGCATGGTTGGTGGCCTCCTCCATCACCTGGGGTAAATCGTCGATGCAGAAGGGACGCAGGTTCGACATGCCGCGCGTCGTCGCCAGCCGAAGGCTATGGAAACCCAGTTCGGCGTTCGCGTGTACCTCCAGCACGACACGCAACTTGGCGTTGTCCTTGCCGTTATTCGCGTCCGTGGGGATCGTCACCTTGGCGGGGAAGCTGGTCCACAGCCCCGTCGGCTCGGCCAGGTTGGTCCCGGTCAGCGTCAGTTCGAGCTTCGTTCCGCGCTGCATGCCGAGCGGGACGACCGGGGCGAGCGTCGGTGCCTGCGGGTTGGCTGGCAGGGGCGGAGCGGGCACCTGGGCGCCGCTCCGCGCGGCCGGCAGTGCGAGGGCGGCGGCGCAGCTGAGGGAAATCAGAGATAGGAAGACTGGTCGCTTGACAAACATGCTGTTCCTCGGTCGGCGGGGGGCTCAGGGGGTAAAAAAAGGTCCAAAGCGACACCTCGTTGTGGCACGCGGGTTTTCCCTGTGCTAAGGTGTCGATGGGGCATTTGGTGATGATAGCTGGCCCGCCGGACCGGGGAAAGCACAAATCGGAAGGATGAAGGATGAAGGATGAAGGATGAACAAAACTTGTTCATCCTTCATCCTTCATCCTTCATCCTTTCCTGGAGGGGGTCGCTGTGAAGCGGTGTATCCGCTTAAAAGGTCTCAACGGGTCCATCAAGGGCCGGTGCTGGGAGTCGCCTGACCTCCTCCGGGTCGGTCGCCTCGACCCGCTCGAGATCGTGCTCGACGACAACTCGGTCAGCCGCTACCACGCAGAGATACGCATGACCGAGCGGGGCTGGCGCATCCGCGACCTGGGCAGCACCAATGGCACGCGCCTCAACGGCGTCCGCCTGGGCACGGGGCAGTGGCCGCTGCAGGAGCGCGACCTGCTGCAATTCGGCGAGGTCGCGGTCGTCGTCGAGGCCCTCGTCGACCAGCACGCTCCCGAGCCCGAGCACGCGGGCGACAACATGCGTATCGAGGCGACCTCGCGCTCCTCGTGGGACGAGGCCCTCGCGCACCTGGCCTTCGATAGCGACCGCCGCCCGCGCGCCGGCGAACAGCTGCTGGCCCTGGTGCGGGCCGGCCATCATCTCGGCCACATCGAGCGGGAGGAAGAGCTGCTGCAGTCGATCTTGCAGGACGCTGTGTGCGTCCTCGACGCTCAGCGCGGCGCCATCGTCCTCGCCGAGGGCTCCGACCCCGAGGGCGGGTGGGCGCTCAAGCTGCGGACCTGGGTGACCGGGCGCGGCGAGCCGCGGTCCGTCGTCGCGGGCCGCCCCTTCGACGAACTCGGCAGCGTGCAGAACGTCATCGACCGCCAGGGGACCGGCGGGCGCTTCAGCTTCAGTCAGAGCCTTGCCCAACGGTCGTTCTCCAAGGGCGAGTCGATCCTCTGCCACCGCGTCGAGGAGGACCCGGAGCTGGCGCTGGCCAAGAGCATCGCTGAGGGAGCGATGGCGTCGGTGTTGTGCGTGCTGCTCCGCACCCCGCGGAAGCGCCTGGGCGTCCTGCACCTGGACCGCGGTCCCTGGCAGAAACCGTTCAGCCAGGACGACCTGGACCTGGCCGACGCCCTGGCCGCGAACGTCTCCGCGGGCATTGAGAGCGCCCAGCTGCTGCGCCGGCAGCGGGACCTCTTCCTGGAGACGATCACGACGCTGGCCCAAGCGGTCGAGTTGCGCGACGAGTACACCGGCGGCCACACGCACCGCGTCACGGCGTTCTCGATGCTGCTGGCGCAGAAGCTCGGCATGTCGGATGCCGACCTGGAACTGATCCGCACCGGCACGCCGCTGCACGACATCGGCAAGATCGGCATCGCCGACGCCATCCTCGGCAAGCCGGGCAAGCTGACCGACGAGGAGTTCGAGGAAATGAAGTCGCACACGGTCAAGGGCGACGAAATTGTTGCGACCATCCGCGACTTGCACCCGATCCGTCCGATCGTTCGTTCGCACCACGAGCGCTGGGATGGTCGGGGGTATCCCGACAAGCTGGTTGGCGACGCGACCCACCCCCTGGCGCGGGTGGTGGCGGTCGCCGACGCCTTCGACGCAATGACGTCCGACCGTCCCTATCGCAAGGGCCTGCCGGTCGAGGTCGCGTTCGGCGAGATCGAGAAGGGCCTGGGCAAGCAGTTCGACCCAACCTTCGGCGCTGCCTTCCTGTCGATGCGGGAGACAATCATTCAGGAGATGCGCCTCCACGCCGCCGCCCCGACCCCCAAGAAACGATGAACTCAGCCATCGGCTGTCGGCTCTCGGACTCGCCTTGCCCGCGGTCAGGCTGGCCGTTATGATCCTCCCCCGTGGCGGAAGGACCAAGCCTCCGCCCTCTGCCCCGGTAGCAGTCTCTCTGATGGCTCGTTTGACTCTCCACGCCTCCCCGCGCCCGCAGAGGAGGCGTGGCCACATTGAAGCAGGGATGAGAGAGTGCCACGTGACTGCCACCGTCTCTACTCCACGCGTCCCTTCGCCCAGAGGGACGCGTGGCCGCATTCCCTCTGGTCACGGAACAGAGAGAGAAGGTGCCACGTGACTGCCACCGTCCGCGAGCTGACGGAACTGGTTCGCGGTCGCCTCCACGGAGACGGCGACGTACTGATCCGTGACGCCCGCTCCCTCGGCGAGGCCGGCGCTGGCCACATCACCTTCGTTGAGAACGACCGGCAGGCCCGCCACCTGGCCGCTTGCCGCGCTTCCGCGGTCGTCGTCCCCGAAGACCTGCCGGTAAACGACCTCACCGTCATCCGCGTCGCCCACCCCCTGAGCGCGTTCATTACCATCGTCGAACACCTGCGGCGGGGTACCCGCGCCAGCGCGACCGCTGGCACGATGTCCGGCGAGGGCGAAACGCCGCTGGGCGTCGACCCCCGCGCCGTTGTCCACTCCAGCGCAGTCCTTGGCGAGGGCGTCAGCATCCACCCCTTTGTCAGCGTTGGCGAAGGGACGGTCCTCGGCGCCCGCTGTCGTCTCTACCCCGGCGTCGTCGTCGGCCGCCACTGCCGACTCGGCGATGACGTGACGCTGTACCCCCATGCCGTCCTGTACGATGACTGCGTGCTCGGCGACCGCGTCATCGTCCATGCGCACGCTGTCCTGGGCGCCGACGGCTTCGGCTACCGC
>JACOUH010000449.1 GCA_016177925.1 Planctomycetota bacterium
CCTTGGCCGCCGAGCCGCCACGTTCGAGGACACGCGCGGGGCGTTCCCTGCCGTCGAGTTGCCAAGGCGCAGGGCACTCGGCCCGCGGACCACGGGCGTCCGCCGCTGATCCGTTTGTGGGGCAAGTTGCCAACTTGCCAAATGAAGTCGGGCAAGTTGGCAACTTGCCCCACAGCCGCCATGAACCACGACCACGCTGACCTGCCGCTGCTGCTGATCACCCTGGGCGACGTTGCCGGCATCGGGCCAGAGATCGTCGCCCGCGCCTGGCCCGAGTTGCTGCCATTGTGCCGGCCCGTTGTCGTTGGCGATGTCGCGTGGCTGCGCGGCGCCCTTGACCTCGTCGGCTCGATCGGCCGCGTTCGCCTCGTCGATCACCCCGCGGAGACGGAAGCGAGTGCCGAGATCGTCCCCGTTTTGCAGGGCACGTCCACGGACCTCACGCAGGTTCGCCCGGGCATCGTGACGGCGGCGGGCGGCCGGGCCGCTTACGATTTCCTCTGCTCGGCCATCGATCGCGTTCGCGCCGGCGAGGCGGACGGCATCGTGACGGCACCGCTGCACAAGGAGGGGCTGCACACCGCGGGCCTGCGCTACCCCGGCCACACCGAGATTCTCGCCGAACGCTGTGGGGTGCGGCACTACGCGATGCTCCTCTACGGCGACGGCCTCGGTGTTGCGCACGTGACCCTGCACATGGCCTTGCGCGACGTCTTCCGGCACCTGTCGACTGAAGCGGTGCTCGACAAGACGCGCTTGCTAGACGGGATGCTGACGCGCATCCTGGGCCGCCGGCCGCGGCTCGGCGTGTCGGCACTCAACCCGCACGCCAGCGATGGCGGACTGTTCGGCGACGAGGAGGAGACGACGATTCGGCCCGCGGTGGAGGCGGCCCGTGGCGAGGGCATCGACGTGTCGGGGCCGTGGCCCAGCGACACGCTGTTCGCCCGGGCGCGGGCCGGTGCGTTCGACGGGGTCGTGGCCATGTATCACGACCAGGGGCACATCGCACTGAAGCTGCTGAGTGGCCGGCGTGCAGTGAACATCACGGCGGGCCTGCCGCTGGTGCGGACGAGCGTCGCCCACGGCACTGCTTACGACATCGCCGGCAAGGGCGTCGCCGACGCTGGCAGCCTTGTGGAGGCCGCGCGTCTTGCCGCCCGGTTAGCGCGCTTCACCAGATGAGGCTCCTCGTCGGCCTTGGCGCAGCGAGACGGCTCTATGAACAAACGCATCCTGCCGGAGAATACCGCAACTCGCCGGATTCTCCGGCAGGTGTTTTTCGGCAGTGTTCCCCGTCCGTGCTCGCACCTCTTTTGTTAAGTCTAATCCCGCCAAGCGTTTGCGCTGCTCTCGGTGGCCACGACCGCGTTCCGGCACGACCCTTGCGTTAGGTGAAACGCACAAGCGGGAAGAGGCATTTGCTTGTTGCGAGGGAAGAGCGATCATCCGCTGAAAGCCGTTGCGGCGCCTTTCAGCAACACCCGCACTCGCCCAGGGGTGGATGCGGTGGATCGTCCACCATCGCGCGGCGGTGGATCGCCCACCACCGCCCTTTTCGGAACGTGAAGAGCATTCCCCACCAAGGGGGGGACTCCGTCGGTGGAGGAGTCCGAGGAGGAGAGATCCTCGCCCTTATTCTCCCTGATGCCCACATTCTCTCCCTTCTGACTCCTCCAACCGGCGCGACTCCTTTTCCAACCCTTCTGGGTCCCCTCAGCCGTTCTCTGCATCACCACCGGCAACAAAAGAAAAGCCATCCGGCCGCACTGCGCCACCTCTCCCATGGCCAGCACGAACCGGATGGCTCTCACTCGCTTGCTCCACGGCCTGCGGACAATGCCCACGAGCAGAGCAAGTTTCAACCCGTCCCCGACGGAAGTCGCGGGACGGCAAGGAAGATTGCAAGAGACGGACCAATCGCGCCGTCCACCGCTTGCAACGCCGGGCGCTGTGTCACAAGTCCTTGCTCCCCTTATCCTTGGGTACACCTGAAAAAGTCCCCCCTCGACGCCCTTCCGTCACCGTCGCCCCGGCTGTGCTCAGAGGCAGGGCGGCGAATGCTGAGAACACAGGCGATGGCCGGGTTCTACTCCACGCGGGGCGAGTTGCTACAAGCCCGGAGCGCCAGCGACGGGGCGTCCCCGCGCTGGCGAATGGATTGCATTGCGCGCGCACACACACACCCAACTTCCTTCTGGGGTCAATCTCCCGACTTTTCAACCACGCCCCGTGAGGTGTTCCCGCTCTCCGCTTTTTCTCGACCTGTCCGATGTTGCGACCGAAGATGAAGGAGGGCACTTTGTCCCGCTTCTCCCGTCCCCGTAGAATGTCGAGGGGAAAGGAGCATGAGGGACCGACGAGGAACCGGACATGGCCACCGACTTCCGTCTGAAAGAGGCGTTGCCGGAGATCACCGAAGGCATCGTCGCCACCTACACCGAGTGCAGCCGCACCAGTCACCTCGGCCACCGTCCGCTGCCAAGCCGCGAGGCCATCGAGGGCGTCCTGTGCGATCTGATGGACGTCCTCTATCCCGGCTACTGGCGGCGGCAGAACCTCCACATCGGCAACGTCGAGTACCACGTCGGCGACCTGATCGACCGGCTGCATGACACGCTGATTCAGCAGATCGTCCGGGCGCTGCGGCACGAGCAGTTCGCCCAGGGCGAGGCCGAGTTGATCGACCTGGAATCGCTGGCCCAGCAAAAGGCGGTCGAGCTGCTCAAGAAGTTGCCCGATTTGCGCATGGTCCTGGAGGAGGACGCCCGGGCCGCCTTCGAGGGCGACCCCGCGGCCAAGAGCTATCACGAGATCATCTTCTGCTATCCGGGGCTGGAGGCGGTCACGGTCTACCGCGTCGCCCACGAGCTACTGCTGCTGGGCGTGCCGTTGATCCCGCGCATGATGACCGAGAACGCCCACGCCCGGACGGGCATCGACATCCACCCGGGGGCGCGGATCGGGCCGGGCTTCTTCATCGACCACGGCACCGGCGTGGTGATCGGCGAGACCTGCGACATCGGCACTAACGTCAAGCTCTACCAGGGCGTGACGCTGGGGGCGCTGTCGTTCCCGCGCGACGCCGCGGGCAACATCATCCGTGGCATGAAGCGCCATCCAACGCTGGAGGACGATGTGGTTGTCTACGCCAACGCCACCCTCCTGGGCGGCGACACGGTCGTCGGCCACCATGCGGTGATCGGCTCGAGCGTGTGGCTGACACACAGCGTTGCCCCGTACACGGTGGTATCGATGGAGAAGCCGTCCCTGCGCATCAAGGGCGCCGGCCCGCAGGACTTCGTGGCCAACTACCAGATTTGATCCCTTCGCTTTGTCCTTTGGAATTTGGAAGAGAGCTACAACCTTTCTCTTCCAAATTCCAAAGGACAACCGATTGTTCTCGCAATCGGTTGGTTTGTGCAGTAGGATGAGGGGAGGATTGCGTTGCATTGCATTCGCGCCACACACGGCTTCTCATCATTTCCCGTCCGGGGTGCGCGCTGCCGTGCCGACCCCTCCCCTGCCAGGTCGCCCTGACCCGTTCCCTTCCGACAGCGGCGCGGCGCAGGCCAGCGCCGCACCGGCGGCGGACCCGCTGTGCGGGTGCCCCCAGCCCGCCGCTCACGGAAACCAATCAACGCAACTCGGGATCACTTGCCGGGAGGCGCCCAAACGGGGTCGAAGTCGGCGCCGTCGTTCATCAGGGCGGCGCGGGCGCGGGACAGGGCGAGCAGCAGCGGGCCGTCGCCGCGGTGCTGGAGCAGCAGTCCGCCGGCGGCGCGAGCGGCCGCGGCGAAGTCGCGGGCCTCCAGGGCGTCGAGGGCAGCCTCGGTGGCGCGGAAGAAGGCGTCCCGCTCGGGCGTGGTCGCCTGCTCCACCTCGTAGAGGTCAACCGGTTCCTCGATGTTGAGGACGCGGGCCCTGACGACGCGACGGGCGATGAAGCCGTCGCCGAGCTGCTCGCGCGTGGGCCGCGTGACGAGGAAACGGCAGCGGAGGTATTTCGTCAGCCCCTGGACGCGGCTGGCGAGGTTGACGGTGTTGCCCAGCGGACCGTACTTGAACTTGAAGCGCGAGCCGGTGTTGCCGACCTGGGCCGGCCCGCTGTTGATACCGACGCCAATCGCCATGTGCTTGCCCAGCTCGTCGCGCCGACGCTGGTTGAGCGGGGCCAGCGTGTCGCGCATGGCCAGGCTGGCGCGGGCGGCACGGGCAGCCTGGTCGGGCTGCGGCTCGGGGACGCCCCACATCGCCATCAGCTCGTCGCCGGTGGGCAGCGGGATCTGGCTGCGGTTGCTGACGCGGACGGCCCCGGAGAGGAGCGGCTCGAGGAGGACGTGCTGGCGCGAGACATTGCCCTCGGACTGGCGGGCGACGAGCAGGCGGGCGGGACCGGAAGCGGACGGCAGCAGGGCGTAGAGGTCGTGGGCCAGCTCGTCCTGGCGCTGGCGGCCCAGTTCGAGTGGTTCGGCCAGCGGGCCCTCAAACACGGCCGTGCCCTGTTCGAGGATGCGGAGTCGGAGCGATTCCGGCATTGTCGAGCCCTCGGGCCAACCACGGGGCAAGACTCACACCGGCCTTTTTCCAAAGTTGGGATTACTGGTGAGGCCGCGGTTTTCGGGTCGCGGAGCGTTGGCCACCCGACTTCCTGCGGCGGTTTTTCAGCTGCGCCTCCACCTCTGCCAGCGGGAGAGAAGCCCCTTCCGCTCGCCGTTGGCGGATCAGGAGCCAGAAATCCGGCGACGTCGCCAGCTGCAAGTCCTCCGCGTCATAGTCCTGGATTCCGACCAGCACCGCACAGGGCTTGCCCTCCCGAGAAATGAGAATGCGTTCGCCCTGGGACGAGTTGAGAACGGCGTCCAGGTTGGTCTGTAGCTCGTTGGCGGGAATCGTTTTCATACGATGTCCTCCGTCTTCTGGGGAGGTTCTTTGCGTCGCACGACACGCACGTGGACGCGCTGTTCGTCCTCCTCCACATCGTAAAACACTCGAAAGGCGCCGACCCGAAGTTCCCAAATCGGCAGCTGGTGTTCAAACGCTGGTGTCAGGTCCATGAGGCACTTGCGTCGCCGGGTCGCAGTGGTCGGCTGGTCCGTCAGTTGCTCACGAATCTCGGCAAGGACGCGACGCCGGTCGAACGCACGAAGCGGCTCCAACTCCTTGACCGCCAGTTCGTGGACCACAATTTCGTAAGGCATGCTTCGCCCGGCAGGGCAAGACGTCGACAGTCAAGCCAGGAAATCGGCTCAGCGCTTGCGGGATTCGTCCTGAATCTGTTCAAGGGTCTGCTGATGCTCCTCCCACCCCTGCCGCTCCGCCTCGAGTGCCGCGTCGACCTCCTCGCGCGAGCGCGGGACATGACCGCGGGCTTTTTGCCCTTCCCAGATGGCGTTCATGGTGTCCCAGAAACGTTGTTCCGCCGTCACCTGACTCCGCAGGATCACGCGGACCCGTCCGGGAGGCAGGTCGGGCTTGCGGTCGAGGAGGAGCGATCCGTCTGGCTGTAGCGTCCCCTCGAGTTCAACGGTGATCGGTTCCACGAGAAGCTCTCCCCTGTTGGTGGCATTTATGGGACACCTGCGTTCTCGGCTCACGTCGTTCCCATTCTACGCAAACGGGGGGCACGAAGCCCCCCCGCGGAAGGAATGACAGGTTGACAGCGGCATCCGTTCGCATCACGCCCCGTGCAGGTCGATGTCCTTGGCGTCGAGGGCGTGCTCCTGGATGAAATCGCGACGCGGCTCGACCTTCTCACCCATCAGCGTGCGGAACATGTCGTCGGCCTTCAGGGCGTCGTCCAGCTGCACGCGCAAGAGCGTCCGCTTTTCCGGATCGAGCGTCGTCTCCCACAGTTCTTCGGCGTCCATCTCGCCCAGTCCCTTGAAGCGCGTGATGGTCAGTCCCTTCTCGCCCAGGCGACGCACTTCCGTCATCAGGTCGCGCAGGTGCGGCAGGATGCGGCGCTGATCGCCGTGGGTCAGGACGAAACGTGGTGCTGGCTCACGGCCAGCGAGGCGCGGCGGCGGTAGCAGGTCCGCCTCAGACAGTCCGCGCTGGCGCAGCTCTTCCAGGCCGTGATTGATGCGCTTCACCTCGTGCAGCTCCTGCACCGAGAAGGTGACGCCGTGGCCATTGCCGTTGGCGTGGCCGTTCCCTTTCCCTTCCTCCCCGGAGTCCTCGTCGGCGACCACCAGGTCGCGGCCGAGCTGCTCCTGCTTGGACCGCCGGAACTCATCTACCTCGTCAGCCGTGTGGAACCACTCCTCCTGCCCGTGGAACACGACGCGGAACGTCGGCAGGCCCTTCTCACTCCGGCGCGACAGGAACACACTCAGGTTCAGGCCGCGCCGTTCGAGGATCTGCAGCGCCTCCTCCAGCGGCTTCATGGCCTTCAGCAAAGCGTCCAGCGCTTCACCCTCGAAGGTGCGCTCCTGGCCCTCGGCTCGAGAGCCGTCGGCCGCTCGTGGCAGGACGGTCAAGTTCGTCCCTTCGAGGCCGCGCTGCAGCAACTCGCGCTGCATATCCTCTGCATTGTGGATGTAGCGGACCGTCTTTCTTTGCGTCACCTTGAACAGCGGCGGCCGCGCAACGAAGATGTGCCCCTGCTCGACCAGCTTGCTCATCTGCCGGTAGAAGAACGTCAAGAGCAGAGTGCGAATGTGCTGGCCATCAACGTCCGCGTCCGTCAAAATCACGATCTTGCCGTAGCGCAGTTTCTCGAGGTCGCCGTCCTCGCCGATGTCGACGCCAACGGCGGAGATCAGGTTGCAGATCTCCTCGTTGCCAAGGAACTTTTCCGGTCGCGCCTTCTCAACGTTCAGCACCTTACCGCGGAGCGGCAGGATCGCCTGGAAGTGGCGGTCGCGGCCGCTCTCGGCGGAGCCACCGGCCGATTGGCCCTCGACCAGGAACAGCTCCGACTCGTCCGGGTCGCCGGTTGTGCAGTCCATGAGCTTGCCGGGCAATCCACCGCCGGACAGGATGCTCTTGCGATCGCGCAGGGCCTTCTTGGCCTTCGACGCCGCCTCGCGGGCCTCAGCCGCCAGCGCCACCTTCTGGATGATCTTCTTGGCCTCCTTGGGGTTCTTCTCCAGGTACTCGGCCAGGAACTCCCGCACTGCCGTCGCGACCAAGCCCTCCACCTCCGGGTTATTGAGGCGGACCTTGGTCTGGGCTTCCAGCTGCGGTTCGGGCAGCTGCACGCTTACCACCGCCGTCAAGCCCTCGCGGAAGTCGTCGCCGATCGGCTCGACCTTGTTGAAGCCGCCCGCCTGAGTGCCGTAGTCCTTGAGGGTCGATGTCAGCGCCCGGCGGAGGCCGCTCAGGTGCGTGCCGCCCATCGAGTTGTAGGCATTGTTGGCGTAGCAGAAGACGCGCTCCACCTCGGTCGTGTTGTACTGGATCGCCACCTCAACACGCACGTACTCCCGTTTCCCATCGGGACGCACGTGCTCGAGCGTCTTGTCGAGGTAGATGACCGGGTGCAGGCCCGTCTCGTCCTTGTTGATGTACTGCACGTACTCAGAGATACCGCCGTCGTACTTGAACGTCTCCTCCTTACCCACTCGCGCGTCGGTCAGGGTGATGCGCAGCCCCTTGTTCAGGAACGCCAGTTCGCGCAGCCGCGAGTCCAGCGTCGTGAAGTCAAACGACGCGTCGTGGAAAACGTCCGGGTCGGGGCGGAACTTGATGCGCGTGCCCGTGCGCGTCGAGGTGCCGCGCTCCTTGACCGGCGTGATCGGCTTGCCGCGCTCGTACTCCTGAACGTAGACCCGGCCATTGCGGCGCACCTCGGCTTCGACCCACTCGCTCAGGGCAGTGACCGCCTTGGCGCCGATGCCATGCAGGCCGGCGGAAACCTTGTAGGTGTCCTTGTCGAACTTGGCCCCGGCGCCGACCGTGGTCATGACGACCTCGAGTGTCGGCCGTTTCTCCAAGGGGTGCTCATCGACGGGAATGCCGCGGCCGTCGTCGCTGACGCTGATGCTGCCGTCCGCGGCATCCACCTTGACGTGAATGTTCTTGCAGTGGCCGGCCAACGCTTCGTCGACGCTGTTGTAGACCAACTCATAGACGAGTTGGTGCAGCCCCTTGAAGCTCGTGTCGCCGATGTACATACCGGGCCGCTCGCGGATGTGGGCCGTGTCGCGGAACACCTTGACGTTGTCCGGCGTGTACTTGCCCGACGCGAGCCCCGCCGCCAACTGTTCATCGGTCAGCACTCCGTTGGCCTGGCCGTTCTCCCCGGAGGCGTCGATCCCCACACCGGGCGTGGTCCGGGAATCGGCCGCGTCGGTCAGAACTTTGTCGGTCATGTTGCTATCCTCAAGAGTCCTTGTTCTCTATCACGCCCGCGCGGAAGCGCAGGTCGGTCAGGGTGGTGCCGGACAGCCGGCCGCGCAGTCCTTCCAGCAGCCGTCGCTTATGGAAGTGAGCCAACTCCTGCAACAGGACCGCATTGGCCACCACCACCTCCAGCACGCCGCGGCGCAGAGAGACGACGCGCGTCTGCGCCGCGAACTCCGGCCCCACCGCCTCGGCCCAGGCCCGCTCCAGATGCAGACGGTCCTGTCGCCTCCCCCAACCACGGGCCGTGAACAGGCGGGCCAGCACCTCGCTGAGCAACTCCGGCCCGGATCGGCCTTCGCCCTTCGGCGTTCGGCGTTCGGCCATTCAACCACCTCCCCGTTTGTTCCGAGATCGATGGCTACTGGTTGAAGGCCGATAGCCGACAGCCGATCGCCGGTGGCCGTCAGGTCAGCGGCATTACCAGGTACGAGTAACTCGGCCCGCTGTGGAACAGCGCCGGCGTCGTGCCATCGACCAGGTCGAGTATCAGTTCGCCGTCCTCCGGCAGGATCTTGAGCATGTCGACCAGGTAGGCCGGGTTGAAGTTGATGTCAACCGTTTTGCCGTCGTAGGTGATCGGCATCCGCACGTTCGACTTGCCCGACCGCGCCCCCTGCGCCAGCAGCGTCAACTGATCGTTGGCGAAGCGGAACGTCACCTTCTTGCTGTCCTCATCAGCGGTGATTGCTGCCTGCCGCACCTTGGCGTGGAAACCGCCGACCGGCAGCGGGATCTTGACTCCTTGCTTCTTGGGAAAGACTTGGCGGTAGTCGGGGAAGCGGCCCTCGACGAGACGGCTGTAGATGACCGCCAACTCGGTGCGGAACAGCACCTCGTTGGGCCGCAGGCACACGCGCACCACCTGCCCGTCGGAAGCCAGGTTGCGCTCCAGCAGCGTCATCGCCTTGGTCGGCACGATGGGTGTCTGTCCCTTGGTGCTGTGTCCGCCGTGCGCCTTGCCCTTGCCCTCGGCCAGCGCCAATCGCTTGCCGTCGGTGGCGACCAGCTTGACCGTGTCGCCATCGAGTTCCCACAGGACGCCGGTCATGGCGTATCGCCCCTCCTCGCCGGCAGTGGCGAAGGCGGTCCGCCGGATCATCTCGCGCAGGGTATCAGCGGAGATCTCGTGGTACTTGTCCTCGTTGAACGTCGGCAGATCGGGGAACGGTGCCGGGTCCTCACTGAGCAGATCGAACTCCATGTCCTCACCACGGACGATGCAGCCGTTGGCATCGGCCTCGATGCTCAGCGTCTCTTCGCGAGCCTCGCGCAGGATGTTGTGCAGCTTCTGATACGGCAGCATTGCCTCGCCGGGGTCCTGAATGGTCAGGCCCATCACGTCCAGCCGGATGCCTAGCTCCAGGTCGGTCGCCATTAGGGTGAAGCGACCGTTGTCGGCGATGGCCTTGAAGTTGCGCAGGATCGGCTTGACCGGCTCGCGGGTTGTCGAGATCGCTGTGCTGGCGAGCTGAAACGCTGACAGCAACGAGTCACGCGGGCATAGTGCCTTCATTCTACTCCTCCCTGTGTGAGCGCCGTCTGTTTGGAAACATCGAGGACCGTCGCCGGTCCGTCTACTTTCAGAACCAATCTCAAGCTAATCTTTAACCTCAGTAGCAGTAGCAAAGAGTCGGGCGGTCCTGTGGATGGTTTCACGCGCCTTATCCGTTCTTCTGTCTGTTCCAGCAGTTCGGACGAAACCGGCCTTGTGGAAAAGCCGTTGCGCTCCGAGCGCTTGTTCGTTGCTGGTCGTGCGTCATTCTCTCTCGACCGATGTCGGTCCTGCCGTCCCCGGAAACGATTCCCGGCCCCTGCTGCCGCACTGACACCCGATAAACGGGGTTTCCACCAATCGGGTGAAGCTCCC
>JACOUH010000061.1 GCA_016177925.1 Planctomycetota bacterium
GACTGGGACGCGTTCCAGGACTTCTACCACCAGCGTGAGTGCGAGTTCCTCTACCCGCATCGTCAACTCCTGCAGAACGTGCCCTGGCCGCTGGTCCAGGCCGCCTAGCGCTCGGCCGGTTGCGCCCGTTTCCAACTTGCCGGACTGAATCGGGCAAGTTGGCAACTTACCCCACAAGTCAGCCCGTGACGGCCCCTTGCGATGCCGACCCAACAGTGCGGGCGTACTTGGCCAGGACGCCGCGCTGAACGCGGATCGCCGGCTTCTGCCAGCCCTGCCGGCGCCGCGCCAGTTCGGCGTCGTCGACGTCGAGGCTGAGGCGTTTGGCGTCGGCGTCGATGGTGACCGAGTCGCCGTCCTTGACGAAAGCGATCGGCCCGCCGACCCACGCTTCTGGGGCGACATGGCCGACCACCAGGCCGTGCGTCCCGCCGGAGAAGCGGCCGTCGGTAATCAGGCCGATGCCCTCGCCGAGGCCCTGCCCGACCAGCGCCGCCGTGACCGCCAACATCTCGCGCATGCCCGGCCCGCCGATCGGCCCCTCGCCGCGGATGACGACCACGTCACCGGGCTTGATCCCGCGTCGCTCGATCGCTGCGAAGCAGCTCTCCTCCCCGTCGAAGACGCGCGCCGGCCCCGTCATCGTGTGCTTCTTCAACCCCGCCACCTTCGCCACCGCCCCCTCAGGCGCCAGGTTGCCGTGCAGCACCACGAGGTGTCCCGTCGGGTGCAACGGCTTGTCGAGCGGACGCACGACTTCCTGGCGGCGCTTGAAGATGCTGTCCACGGAGGCAAGGTTCTCGGCAATCGTCTTGCCCGTCACGGTAACGCAGTCGCCGTGTAGCAGGCCAGCCTCAAGCAGGGCTTTGAGGACCGCCGGGGTGCCGCCGACCTTGTGCAGGTCGTACATGACGAAGCGGCCGCCCGGCTTGAGGTCGGCGAGGTGCGGCACGCGGTCGCCGAGGCGGTCGAAGTCGGCGAGCGACCACTCGACGGCCGCCTCGTTGGCAATCGCCATCAAGTGCAAGATCGCGTTGGTCGAGCCGCCCAGCGCCAGTACCAACGTGTAGGCATTCTCCAGCGACTTGCGGGTAATGATGTCGCGCGGCCGGATGCCCCGCTCGATCAGGCGGACGAGCGCCTGTCCGGCCTGGAACGACTCGCGCTCCTTGGCGGCGGAGACGCCCGGGTTGCTCGCGTCGTAGGGCAGTGACATGCCCATCGCCTCGATGGCGGAGGACATGGTGTTGGCGGTGAATTCTTGTCGCAGCCGCCGAAGGCGAGCAGGCCATCGTGGTTCATGCCGGCGGCGACCAGCTCCAGCGAGTCGGCGATCACCTCGCGCGACACCAGGCTGTAGCGCATGCCCTGGTGGCCCATCATGATGCCGTCGGACGCGGTCGGGGCGCCGAAGATTTGCGGCACGCCCCCGCCGGCGCGGACGCCTTCGCAGCCCTTGCGGGCGAGGCGGTCGAGGTGAGCATTGCAGGGCGTGATGTCGCTGAACAGCGAGGCGACGCCGATCATCGGCCGGTCGAAGTCCTCATCGAGGAAGCCGACACCTCGCAGCATCGCCCGGTTGGGAGCACGGCCAAGGCCCCCTGTGGTCATGAGACTCTTGCGGTCGTTCTTGGTTGCCATCTCGTGCTCCCGACGCTCGCACCTTCATTCATGGGATACTCCCACTGTATGGCCGCGTCGGGAGCGAGGCAATTGCGTTGGCGTGGAGGGCGCTGCGGTTCAGCAGCATCAGCCCCATGTTCTTTACAGGATGGTCACGTCTTGCCGCTCGATGAGGATGACCCCCTCGGCCAGGGCTTCGGCAAGTTCCTTCTGGAGCGCGAGGAAATACTCATCGGAAGCGCGAACGGCGGCGGCATACACGCTGAAGTACGCATGCTTGTTCAGTTCCTGGGTCTGCACTGGCCTCCGGGGATCGCGGGCACCCGAGCCGACGAGACTCGGGACCGTGGCGGCATAGGTGACGCCACCGAAATGCTTGACGAACATCAAGTGGAGTTTCCGGAGATCCTTCGGAGTCGCTAGGGTTCTTGGTGCCTGTCCAGCTTTAAGCTCTTCCACCGGAACCAAGACGGTGTAGCGGCGCACCAGTGTCTCCGGGCCCAACCGCGCCCGGATCTCGGGGATGGCAAACCGCTTGAGGGCTCCGGGATTAAACGGACGTTGACTGCGTACCATCCGGAGCCGTTTTGGAAAGGTATTTGAAACGGACCTTGGCTTGTTCGAGGGCCTTAATATGCTCCGTCCTCACAACCATCTGCAAATCCGGCAAACCGAGCGATTCCCAGGGAACCGACAGCAGGGCCATCAGCCCCCGCTCGAGTTCCTTGTGATTCGGAAAACGAATCAGGTGCATGTCGTACATAGCGCCCTCTCGCAACGCAACTTCATTGTAATCCCAGGGCCGGCGCAGACAATAGCTGTCTCGCGACAAGACTTTCCCGCTCGGGTTGGTGAGCAGCGCGTCAGTCATCGCCGAGCCGGTAAGGACGTTGCCTGGCGGCAAGCCCTCACCGGCGGTTTGCTGGATTCATCGCTTCGGTCGCCCACGGCCGAAGAGGCTGCTGCCGATCCAGGCCGTTTCCTCGTCGGCCGTGAGCAGGGCGAAGAGCGCGTCGGCGGCGAACCTGGTCGTGTCCGCATCGCTCCCTGGCACCAGCCGGGTGCCCGCAGCCAGCGTGTCGGCATGGAGGGCCATCGCGCTCGCGGGTTGCCGTCTTCACGAGCAAATCGAGAACGCCCCGAAGATGTCGTCATCGCTGGTTGAGGCGTAGTTGTGTTTGGCGTGGTCCCGCGTGAAAGCGTCGAGGCACGCGGTCCCGCCCGAGGCGAGATAAAGCCCGCCGCCCTGACCGAGGCCGACCGCGCCACCCTCGCCGGCCGCGCCGCCGGTCGCCAGGTTGTCGGTGATCGTGCTGCCGGTGACCGTGAGGGCGCATTGGTCGTCGTTCCAGACGCCTCCACCGAAGGCGTTGCCGCCGTTGCCGCCGATGGCTCCCGCACCCCCAATGGCCTGGTTGGCAGTGAGCGTGCAGCCGCTGATGGTGAGGGTGGCCACCAAGGTGTTCGAGATAGCTCCGCCGGCGCCCCGAGAGAACTCGATGGCGCCGCTGCCGCCGCTGTTGCCGCTGCCTCCGACGGCCTCGTTATGATCAAAGATACTGCTGGTGACGGTCGCCACCGAGCCAAGCACATTCGCCACCCCCCCACCGCTGGCGGTGCCGACTCTACCCTGGCCGCTGGCGCCGCCCGTGGCGTTGGAACCGCCCATGGCCCGGTTGGAAGTGAACGTGCATCCGCTGACGACAAGGCTGGCGTGATCGCCGTTCGTTATGGCGCCGCCGCTCGCCCCGTCAACGATGTAGAAACTTGCACCCGCGCCCCCGCTCCCCCCGTACCCGCCGAGCGCCTCGTTGCCGGTGAACACAGTATTCGCGACCGTGAGGGTAGCCCCACTACTTTGATTGAAGATGGCGCCGCCGTTGGCAACGCCGATGATAGTGGCGCCGCCGGTTACCCGCCCGCCATCTCCGCCCACCGCCCGATTGCCCGTGAATGTGCTGCCGGTGATCGTCGCCGACGCACGGTTCCAAAGGGCGCCGCCCTCGCCGAAGCCGCCGTCCCGACCGATGACTTGGTTGTCGTAAAACGTGCTCGCGATGACGGTGAGCACCCCTCCGTTCCGATTGGTAATGGCTCCGCCACCCATCGAGTTGTCGGCATTAGAGCCGATCGCTCGGTTGTTGGAGAAGACATCGTTGACGAGGTTCAGCGCGCTGCCGACGTTCAAGATGCCGCCCCCGCCCTGGTTTCCCGCCGCCCGGCCGTGGGTGATCGTCAGGTCCGCGACGGTGACGGTGAGCCCGGCGCTGATGTCGAAGACCCGGCTGTTATCATTGCCGCTGATGGCCAGCAGGCTCGCGCCTGGCCCTTCGATGTCCAGGCTGTTCTTGATGTCCAACTCGCCGCTGGTCAGCGTGATCGTCTGGCCGGCGAGGCTGGGAGCGAAGACGATCGTATCGCCATCGCGGGCGTGGCCGATCGCATACCGCAGCGAGTCGGCCCCGTGATCGAGGTTGTTCAGGACCGTCAGCGTGCTGGGGACGGTTCGATCTTCCAGGGCTTCGAGCCGCGGCACGAACGACCGCCGGTGCGGGGCCGAGTGGCGGCGTGCGTTCGGGCGGCGCCCGGCCCCCGGTTTCCGCGAGAGAAGGAGCGAGAGCAGCAGCGAGGGGAACCACATGGTGCGTGTCTCCTGTTCGAGGAGGCGGTCTGCGCTACAATGACAAGGCCCTCACCCCCGGCGCGCAGACCGAGCACCGGGGCGACTGGGGGCACCCGCGCGAGCGGGTCCGCGGTGCGGGTTCTGCTTGGCGGCGGACACGCACCGGCCGCTTTGTTCTTCTACTTTTTCTCGGGCACACCCAGCAACTTCGCAGCTTCCGCGCGGAGGGTGCAGGCAGCAGTGACGAACCGCATTGCCTTTTGCTTTTCCACGACTTCCTTGTTCTTGTCGATCCACGCGACGGACCGGTCGTACCACTGGCGGGCCTTGTCCTTATGGCCAAGCTGCCAGTGGGCCATGGCCAGGAACAACCACTGGGCCGGGTCGGCGCCGACCGGGTCCAACTCAATGGACTTCTCCAGCGCCGCGATGCTCTCCTTCCAGGCCCCAGCCCGGTAATACGCCCAACCCAACGTTTGCCACCAGCCGGCGCCTCCGCCCAATGCCATCCCTTTCTTAGCCAACTCGATCGCCTGGCGCGGGTCGCGGAGCATCGGATCAGGACCGTTGGCCAGGAGGGAGGAAAGGTTCCAGAGGGGCGCCCCGTGATCCGGTTTCACTTGGAGAGCGCCTCGAAAAGCAGCGATCGCTTCGTCCACCTTGCCCTGTCTCGTTAGAGCCATCCCCAGGCTGTTGTGGGCCTCGACATAGTCGGCTTTCAGCTTGATGGCCTGGCGATGCTCCGCGATAGCTTCTGCCAGGTTGCCTTGGGCATAAAGGGCGTCGCCGAGGTTCCTATGAGGCTCGGGGTAATCGGGTTTCAGTTTGATGGCCTGGCGGTACGTTCTGATCGCTTCGTCCCACCTGCGTTGGCGAGAAAGGGCGTTGCCGAGGTTGTTGTGGGCGTCGGCGTGGTCGGGTTCGTGCTTGATAGCCTCGCGGTAGGACGCGATGGCGTCGTCCAGCTTGTCTTGCCTCATGAGGGCGACTCCGAGGCTGTTGTGGGCGTCGGCGTAGTCGCGCTTTAGTTTGATGGCCTGGCGGTACTCGGCGATGGCTTCGTCCAGTTTGCCCTGGTCAGCAAGAGCGTTGGCGAGGTTATTGTGGGCCTTGACGTTGTCGGGTTTGTGCTTGATGGCCTCGCGGTAGGCCGTGAGGGCTTCGCCGAGCTTGCCTTGGCGATACAGGGCGCTGCCGAGGTTGTTGTGGGCCTGGGAGTAGTCTGGCTTCAGTTGGATCGCCTTGCGGTACTCGACGATAGCTTCGTCCAGCTTGCCCTGTTCCTGAAGGGTGTGGCCCAAGTCGTAGTGGGCCTCAGGGTAGGCCGCTTTTAGCCGGATTGCTTTACGATACGCCGCGATGGCCTGGTCCCCCTTTCCTTGCTTTTCAAAGACAATGCCAATGCTGTGGTGGGCCGAGGCGTTGTTCGGTTCCAGGTCGATCGCCTTGCGATACTCGGCGATCGCTTCGTCCAAGTTCCCTTGCTCTGAAAGGGCCATGCCGAGGTTCCGATGGGCGTCGACGAAGTCCGGTTTCAGATCGATCACCCTGCGCAACTCCGCGATCGCTTCCTCCAGCTTGCCTTGGTAATAAAAGACGAAGGCGAGGCCGTAATAGGCGGCGAAGTATTTCGGCTTCAGCGCGATGGCTTGGCGGTATGCCGTCATCGCTTCTTCGAGCTTGCCTTGGTGCTTGAAGGCGTTGCCGAGGTTAAGGTGTGCCCCGGCGTTATCCGGCTGGAGCGCCACGCAAATTGAAGCGAACCGAACCCTTTCCTCGCGCTGCGTCGGAATTGCTTGGGACATTTGCATGTACAGGCCGTGGTTGATCCAGAAATCGCCCGGGTGCATCTGCTGGGCCCGGCGCAGCACCCGAAGTCCCTCTTCGATCTTGCCATTCGCATACAGCAGCACTCCATGCCGGAGTTGCGTGTAGGGCGGCTGCTTGACCAGGTCCGGCGAGGCCGCCAGATCGATGAGCTTCTGGAGGTTTTTTCCTTCAAAGGCCGCACGCATGTCAAGCCGCCAGGAATCCGTGTCCACTTCCCGGACGATGTCCCGGAGCCAGGCTTGCTGGTGTTGATCCTTCGACGCTTGCCCACGCGTCAAGTCGATCCAGGCATCGAGCGCCGCGACGACTGCCAGCTGAATTTCCGGAGGCCGGCTGCGAATCCGCTGGGCGGCGTCCTCGGCGGTCACCGTGGTGGGTTCCAGACCATAGTCCCGAAAGGCCGCCGCATAGGCCGGCACGGCCAGCTCCGGGCTGAAGTGGTTCTCCGCGACGTTTACCTGCAGGCCCAGCATCCGCGCTTCCTGCAACCGGGCCACGAGGCCCAGGTCGACCCGCCACTGGCGGACGCAGTCCTGGAGTTCGTCATTTACTCCGCCGCTGGTCAGCAGCCCCTCGGCCCGTTTCACCGCCGCCAACGCTTCCGGCAGCCTCTCGCTCTTTGAGGCGTTTTCCACGTCTGCGAGCGCCCGGACTACCTCCTGTTCCAGGGTTGCCTGTCGGGCCGCCCGATCGCGCATCACCCACCCGGCCCCACCGCCAAGAATGAGCACGAAGAACAGAATGAGCCCTGCGACGGCCAGTGCCGCCTTGTGCCGCCGCGCGAACTTCCGGAAGCGGTACAGCGCCGACGGCGGGCAGGCCAGTACCGGCTCGTCGTGCAGGTAGCGCTGCACATCCGCCGCGAAGGCGCTGGCAGTCTCGTACCGCCGGTTCCTGTCTTTTTCCAGCGCCTTCATCACGATCCAGTCCAGTTCGCCGCGGAACAACTGGCTCAGCCGCTTCGGATCGCTCTTGCGCTGAGCCGAGACGGTAGTCGCCGCCTGTCCCAGCGTGCTCATCCGCGTGCTCGGCCGGGGCGGCTCCTCCTCGCGGATGATGCGCCGCATCTCGTCGTAGCCCGCTTGCTGCAAGCGTTCCTTGTCGAACGGCGTCGTGCCGGTCAACAGCTCGTACAAGAGCACGCCCAACGAGTAAATGTCGCTGCGGGTATCGACATCGACGTTGCTTAGCGCCGCCTGCTCCGGCGACATGTACAGCGGGGTGCCGAGCATCTGGGCAAAGCCGGTGAACAGCGTCTTGTCGGTCAACTGCTGGCCCAGCGCCTTGGCGATGCCGAAATCGATGACCTTCACCACCGCCGTGCCGTCCTGGAGGGTGACCAGCACATTGCTCGGCTTGAGATCGCGGTGGATAATCCCTTTCTGATGGGCATGCTGCACCGCCTGGCAGACGTACACGAACAGCTCCAAGCGTTCCCGCGGGGTGAACTGGGCCTGATCGCAGTAGTCGGTGATAGGCACGCCGCGGACTAGGTCCATGACGAAGTACGGCCGGCCGCTGGCGGTTTCCCCCGCATCGAGGATCTTGGCGATGTTGAGATGGTCCATCAGGGCCAGCGCCTGCCGCTCGGCTTCAAAGCGGGCAACCACTTGGCGCGTGTCCATGCCGGGCTTGAGGACCTTGAGGGCCACCTTGCGGCGGATCGGTTCTTGCTGCTCGGCCATGAAGACGACGCCGAAGCCGCCCTCGCCGATCTGCTCCAGCAGCTTGTACGAACCGATGACCGTGCCGGGGCGCTCGCTGATCGGCTGCTCATCGACGGTGGCCCGCAACTCTTCGACCGGGGGCTGCAGAAAGCTCCGCTCCTCCTCATGCACGCGGAGCAAGGCCTCGACCCGGGCTTGCAGTTCCGCGTCGTCGCCGCAGGACTGCTGCAGGTACAGACGACGGGCTTCCGCCGCCTCGATCTGGCGTGCGACATTAAAGATCGCCTCTTCATCGAGCTTCGGCATCACCATGACACACCTCGGGAAGAGGAACGCAAGTCCTCTCCTATGATGCAGTGCGAAAAGCGCGCGCGGATTCCCCAACGGATTCCTGATTTTTTCTGCCAGCGCTCAGGGCGTCGAGTCGTCCCTGCTCCCGTCGAGAGCCAGGCGGAGCCAGCAGCGGGCGTAAGCCCAGTCGTTGTCGGCGGTGGAAGGGGAGATGCCGAGGACCTGGGCGGCCTGCTCGGTGGTCAGCCCGGCGAAGAAGCGCAGCTTGACCAGGTCGGCCTTGCGCTTGTCCTGTCGCTCGAGTTTTTCCAGGGCCTCGTTCAGGGCGAGCAGCTCGTCGTCAGGCCCGGCAATGGCCGGGTCGATGTCGGCCATTTCCAGCCGTTGGCGGTCTCCCCCCGCTTTCAGGCTCCGCCTGTGCCGTGCTCGTTCCACGAGGATTCGCCGCATCGCCTCGGCCGCGGCAGCGAAGAAGTGCCCCCGGCTATTCCAGTGCTGGACCTGCTCGACATCCACGAGCCGGAGGTAGGCCTCGTGAACCAGCGCCGTGGCCTGGAGCGTTTGCCCGGGCCTCTCCTGGGCCAGTTTCTGCGCCGCCAGCTTACGCAACTCGTCGTAGACCAGCGGCAACAGCTGCTCGGCGGCCTGGGGATCACCTTGCTCGACGGCGCTCAGGATGCGGGTGACTTCAGTCATCGGCGGCACCGAAAGGCTCGAAGGTTCGCGCGGCACGTCCTCGCTCAATTCTTGAGCGAGTTCCGGAATCATTGACCGGCGTGCGCGTCTCACCGGGTGAGCCGACAGGTCTCGTGTTCTTTCCTGGAGACGTTTGATGAGTATACCAGCCGCCTGACCACAAATCCTCGACTTCTTCGGCATCCCGCTCGATTCTGGCGAGCGGGGGTATAAACCGACGGTTCTGTGCCAGCATCTCGCCTCTGCGGGGGATGAGCTTATCATAGCTGGGGCGGCGTTGTCGTGTGAGCGCGATTGCTGTTATTCCGCCTCAAGACGACGGGCCGCGCGAGGGGTCGTCATGCTCCGTCACGCACTGAAAGAGTGGGCCGTCATCTGCCGGGCGCTGGCCGAGGGCCGGCAGGCGATCCTGTTGCGCAAGGGCGGGATCGCCGAGGCCGGCGGCGCGTTCCAGGTCGAACACACGCGCTTCTGGCTGCTGCCGACCTACGTCCACCAGCAGCGCGACGAAGTCAAGCCCGAGGCCCTGCCGCTCTTGGAACAGGCCGAGGTGGAGCGCCCACCCGAGGGCACGCTGCGGCTCGACCACTTCGCCGAGGTGGCGGGCATCTACCAGGTCCACGACCTCGTGTCCGTGCTGAAACTGTCCGACCTGCACTTGTGGTCCGAGACGACCGCCCAGGCACGCTTCCGTTACCGCTGGCCGGGGCTCTTCGTCCTGCCGGTCCGCGTCTACCGCGCCGCCAGCGCGGCCGAGGTACCCGACGCGCCGGCGGATGCCGGCTGCAAGAGTTGGGTCGAACTGGATCGGGAACTGCCCACCGAGGGCGCCGTGCCCGTCCTCGGCGAGGAAGCGTTCCGCGACCTCCTCAAGACGCTCGACCGCCGGCTGGACCCGATCGCGTTCGCCTGACGATTGCTCCCTTCTTTCCAAGGAAAGATGGGAGAAGAACGAGAGCCTCTGCTTGTGCAGGAGCCACGTTCGCGGATAAAATAAGACTGTTTCGGCGGGCGTACGCTCCTCCGACGTTGGCACTCGGAAGCAGGAAGACCATGGCAGAACTCGATGCCGCCGCGCTGGCCCAGCTGGCAATCAAGGTCGGGCTGATCACGCCGGCTCAGCTGCAGGAAGCGTACGAGGAAATCGGCGAGAAGACAAATGACCTCAACAAACTTCTCAACGCCCTCGAACGCAAGGACAAATTGACGCCCTTCCAGAGCGCCAAACTGCTCAAAGGGGATACGGACGGCTACTTCCTGGCCGGCTACCGCCTGCTCTACAAGATCGCCTCGGGGAGCTTCGGCCGCGTCTACCGCGCCGACGACCCGCGCACCGGCCGCGTCGTCGCCCTCAAGGTGCTGCGCCGGCGCTGGAGCGACGACAAGCAGCGCATCGAGCTGTTCAACCGCGAGGGCCGGGTCGGCATGTCCCTGCAGCACCCCAACATCGTTGAAATCCTCGCGATCAACCAGGACGTGACGACGCGGCAGTATTTCTTCGTCATGGAATTTGTCGAGGGCGGCAACCTGCGCGAGTTCCTCGCCATCCGCAAGAAGGTGGAGGCGCGCGAAGCCCTGCGGATCATGGACGACGCCGTCCAGGGCCTGGCCCATGCCTACGCCCGCGGCATCACCCACCGCGACATCAAGCTAACTAACATCCTCATCTCCACGCAGGGCGAGGCCAAGCTGGTGGACTTCGGCCTGGCCCAGATTTACGCCAACGTCGCCCGCGAGGTAGACCGCGTCGAGCGCACCGTCGAGTACGCCGGCCTGGAGAAGGCGACGGGCGTCAAGTCGGGCGACGTCCGCAGCGACATCTTCTTCCTTGGCTGCGTCCTGTACGAACTGCTGACCGGCCGCTCGCCCCTGGAGAGGATCCGCGACAAGCACGCCCGGATGAACCCGCGGCGGTTTTCCGATGTGCAGCCGATGCGCCGCGACGAGGTCGACGCCCCGTCGTCGGTCTTTCAGCTGGTCGAGACGATGATGTCGCTGTCGCCGCAGCGCCGCTACCAGACGCCCTCGCAGCTGCTCGACAGCATCCGCTCCGTGCGCCGCGAACTGGAGAACACAGCAACGGGAAGCAAGCCGGGCACCGGCGGGCCGCAGTCGATCTACGTGGTCGAGACCGACGAGCGGTTGATGGCGAAGATCCGCACCAAGTTCAAGGAGCTGGGCTTCCGCGTCCTGATCGCCAACGATCCGATACGAGCCCTCGACCGCTACCGGCAGCAGCCCTACCAGGGGCTGATCATCGACGCCCGGACGACCGGCGAAGACGGCTTGATGACGTTCGATCGGATCATGGCCGAGGCCGATCGTCACGGCCAGTCGCTCGTCGGCGTGCTGCTGCTCTCCGACGAGCAGGCCGGCTGGGCCTACCGCGTCCATCCACGGCCGACCGCCGCCGTACTCGTCGATACCGAGAAACGCCGCGTTACTCTGAAGCAGCTGCACCGGAAGGTGATGGACCTGCTCGGCATCAACGGTGAAGAAGACTAGAACAAGCCGAAAGCCAAAAGGCGAGCGGGGGGTGTGAGCCCCCTGATAACGTTATCAGGGGGCTCACGCCC
>JACOUH010000450.1 GCA_016177925.1 Planctomycetota bacterium
AGGGCAAGCGCGTCGTCCTCAAGCCGAACCTCGTCGAATACCACCGCGACAAGGTCATCAACACACACCCGCACGTGGTCGCCGCGGCCATCGAGTTGTGCAAGCGCGAGGGGGCCGCTGAAGTGATCGTCGCCGAGGGGCCGGGACACTGGCGCAACGTCGAATATCTCGTCGCCGCCAGCGGACTGGGCGACGTACTGCGTCACTACAAGGTGCCGTTCGTCGACCTCAACCACGACGAACCGGTCAAGCGTCCCAACCTCGGCCGGCTCACTGGCCTGTCGCACCTGTACCTGTCGCACACGATCGATTCGGCGGACGTGGTCATCTCGCTGCCGAAGCTGAAGACGCACCACTGGGCGGTGGCGACGCTGGCGCTGAAGAACCTGTTCGGCACGCTGCCGGGCATCTGTTACGGCTGGCCCAAGAACGAGTTGCACTGGCGCGGCATCGACAACAGCATCGTCGACATCGCCCTGACGCGGACGCCGGAGTTGGCCCTCGTCGACGGCATCGTCGGCATGGAGGGCGACGGTCCGCTGAACGGCACGCCGAAACCGATGGGCCTGCTTGTCATGGGTTGCGACCTGGTCGCCGTGGACGCGACCTGCTGCCGGCTGATGCAACTCGATCCGGAAAAGGTTGGCTACCTGGCGATGGGTGCCCGCAAGAAGTTGGGCCTTCTCGCCGCGGGACAAATCGAACAACTCGGCGAGACGCTCGAAGCGCGGGCACAGCCCTTCGAGACGCTCGACCACTTCCGTCCCGTCTGGCAGCGCCGCTGTTCGTAGCGTCCCAGGGCGTTGCCCGGCAACACCCTGGGACGGCGGCAAACGATCAGGTCAGCACGCGGAAGGACAGCTCGGGCACGCGACGGCGGTTGATGGCGGCGGCAACCTCCGTGCGCAGCCGGGCCGCCGCCTGGTGCAGGCGTTCCAGCACTCGCTCGGCATCCTCGACCCGGCCTGATCCCGCCGCGCCCACCGTCACCAGCAGACGCGTCGAGTTCGGGGCCGGCGTCACCGCGACAACGGCGAGGTCACGCAGGACCTCGTCGGCACTGTCGGCAAAAGCACCGTTCAGCGTCCGTGCTACCTCTCCGCACAGCTGCAACACCTTGCGGCCTGGGCCGCGCGACGAGAAATCGCGCGGCGCCAGGCGCGGGTCGAGCCCATCCTCGGGCCCGAGTTCCAAGCAGAGCGGACGCATGTCTTTCCGTGAAGGTTTCTTCCGACTCATGATACTCCCACAAAGGATCTTCGCGACGCACCCGCAGCCCGGAGCGTCACGTCTCCAGGAAATTCAACGATAGCGACTGCGTGGGAGCCCGGCCGCGGCGGTTTGCCGGCAGGGGCCGGTCGGTTGGATCAACCGTTCCGCGAGGCGAGGCTCGACGACCGGATCGAACGTGCAATGACCAACATCGTCGGCCTCCTTTCGGTGCGAAGGGGGAAGGCTTGAGAATTCTACGTCACGAATCCAGGTAGGACAAGACAAGGGTTCGAGGCACGGCCGCTCTTCGGGCGCTTGAGGCGGTCGGGACGATATCCTATCATGAGGGTGTTGTGAAGCCCTTCCCGGACGGACCGTGCCATGCCGGAGTCCCTGCCGCCGAACTTGCTCGCCAAGCGTGATCGCCTGCTGGAGATCCTGCGCGACTTCGGCCGCGTCGTCGTCGCCTTCAGCGGCGGCATCGACAGCACCGTCGTCGCCAAGGCCGCTTTGCTTGCGCTGGGCGACCGGGCTGAGGCGGTCACGGCGGACAGTCCCAGCGTCCCGCGCCGCGAAATGGACGATGCGCGCCAGTTAGCCAAACAGATCGGCATTCGTCATCGCATTGTTGAGACGCAAGAGTTCGACGACCCCGATTACGTCCGCAACGACGGCACGCGCTGTTACTTCTGCAAGAGCGAACTGTACGGCCGCATCGAGGCGCTGCTGCCCCTCACCCCTTCCCCCTCTCCCCCCGGGGGAGAGGGGGAAGGGGTGAGGGGCGCGGCGATCGTGTGCAGCGGGGCGAACCTCGACGACCAGGGCGACTACCGGCCGGGCCTGAGGGCCGCTGCCGAGCACGGGGTGCGTCACCCGCTACAGGAGGCCGGCTTCACGAAAGCCGACGTCCGTGCCCTCGCCCGGTTGTGGGACCTCCCGACCTGGGATAAGCCGGCGTCGCCGTGCCTGTCGAGCCGGCTGGCCCCCGGCGTCGAGGTGACGCACGACCGCACCGCTCGGGTCGAGGCGGCCGAGGAGTACCTGCGTTCGCTGGGCTACCGCGAGTGCCGCGTCCGCCTGCACGAGGGCGAGCTGGCCCGCATCGAGGTGCCCTCGGAGGGACTGGCTCGTCTCGCCGACCCCGCCGTCCGCGAAGGGCTGGCCCGGCGCTTCAAGGAACTCGGCTTTCGTTTCGTGACGCTCGACCTCGAAGGATTCCGTTCGGGATCTTTGAACTCGCTCGTGTCCCTGGAAACGCGGAAACTTTACACCGGCACCGAACAATCATGAGTACCAACGACCGCTCGCGTCGCGGTTCCACCGCCAGTCCCGTCCCCGCTGCGAAGGCGCTGGACACGTACTTCCTGGAGGCTCGCGCCAAGCTGCTCGACCTGGCGGGCATCCTCGACCGCATCGGCCGCGGCGCGGACGCCGCGAGTGCCGAGGCCGACCCACGGCTGGCGAAGGTTCGCCAGGCGCTGGAGGTACTGCACGACCAGAGCGGCGGCCGGGCCGAACGGATTCAGCAGATTTTCTCGATCGAGTATGATCCTTCCTGGGAGCGTCCCCGGCCGCGCTGACCCGCCGGGCCCCACACCAGCCCACGCGCAAGCAAGGGTTCGACATTCCCATGAATCGATCATAACCCGGGTGTTGCCATCCCAGGGCGGTGGGGGAGGCAGTGGACAGAAAGAAGCTGCAGAACCTTGCCAAGACGAGGCTCAAGGATGCCAAGGCTCTTCTGGGGAGGAAGAGGTGGTCCGGCGCGTACTACCTCTGCGGTTATGCCATCGAATGCGCCCTCAAGGCTTGCCTCCTCCGATACCTGGGCGAATCGGGGGCAGTCTTCGGCGAGCAGAGCTACCTCAAGAAGCTGGCCGACTGCTGGACGCACGACCTCGTCAAGCTCGTAAACCTGGCGGGGCTGGACGCGGAGTTCGGGGCCGCCCGCGGGGTGAATGCGGTGCTGAATGACTTCTGGACAGTGACGAAGGATTGGAAAGAGACATCCCGGTACGAGGAAAAGACCGAGGCCGAGGCGAAGCGTTTGTACGAAGCGGTCAGCCACAAGCCGGATGGAGTGTTCCGATGGATCCAGTCCCGTTGGTAGAGAATAAACTCGACGACGGTCAGCGGTTGCTCGACCGACTCGGAGAGGAAGGCGTCATCGTCCGTGCGGCCTGCTGGGTGAAGCCCTTCGAGGAAGACCGGTGGTCGCTCTACATCGCCACCCCCAGCGTGGATGAGAAGGGGACGTTGGAGGCGTACCGCCAGGTCAATCCTGTCCTGCGCTCATTGGGGGACGATTGGATAACCAGTTCCGACGTCACCCTCGTCGGCGAGAAGCACCCGCTCGTGCAGGATGCGCGCGACATCCTGCGGCGCTTCCCCCACAGGGGGCCGATTCGATCCCCGCGCTCCTTGCTCTGGGGAATCTCCGTCGAAGAGGTGTACGTGTACCCGCTGGGAAAAGTGGAGGTGACCATCTACGGCCTGGTCTTTCGCGGCGACCCTGTGGGTGCCCTGCACCTGTCGTTTGAACCGCACAACCCGCATTCTAAACTCACGGTCGGGAGTAGGGGGGAGCGCAAGGAATACCCCGCCCAAACCGGCATCGACTGGGTGGTGGCCGCGCCCGAGGGGGCAAAGCTGGAGCGCAATACAAACGGGCAGAGGGTGCTTGTCTGGGAGTTGCATGGTAACAGGATGGAGTCCAGCGCCAACGAGGTCTGGAGCCTCGCCAACCTCGGCCTGCACGGATTCCGCTTCCTTCACGAGCCTGCCTGACTGGCCACAGGGGTCGCTCAGCGCGGCAGAGGCGGGCCTTCGGCTCGAATCATCACCAAGGCTGATGAGATTGCGATCTCTCCGATCCATCCAGGCAAGCCTGCCGAAATGAATCGGCGTTAACGTTGCTGCTGGCGATTCGCTGCATTACTCGGGTGGGATAAGGAACGTATGATGGACCGCCTCCTTCTGAAAGCCGATCACCTCGGGGAAGCGCAGGCCGGGTAGCAGTTGCACGTCAAAGATCTCCTCCACCGCCGTCTGAAACTCGAGCAGGGCGAGGGCCCGGCCATCGCGCAGGTCGACCACGGCCACGCCGCACTTCAGGCGGTCCCGCCGCTCCGCCAGGGGGACGCCGTCCATGGCGGACGTGGGCCGAATCTTGGACAGGCCGAGGAA
>JACOUH010000451.1 GCA_016177925.1 Planctomycetota bacterium
AAGCCAGCGTCTTGCCGTCGGGGGCAAAGGCAATGGCATAGACCCCCTTGCGGTGTCCCTTCAGCGGCGGACGTTCCTTACCCGTGTCCACTTCCCAGAGACGGATCGCGTTGTCGGCCGCGGGAAGGGCGAGGAGCTTGCCGTCGGGCGAGAAGGCGAGCGCGGCTTCCTTCTGGTCTACCTTCTGCAGGCACTGGCCCGTTTCCTTGCCTGTCGTTGCCTCGTGGAGGCGAACGGTCCCGTCAGTCCACGCCACGGCGACCTTCTTGCTATCGGGGGAGAAAGCGAGCGACCAGGCGATGAGGCCACCCCTGTTAACCGTTCGCCCCTCCCCGTTCTTAGCCAGGTCCCACAGGTAAAGGTCGGCTCCTCCGGCGGCCACTGTCTTTCCATCCGGGGAAATCGCAAGGGGGCGCCTCGATCCCTGGCGCTTCAGGGGTACTCGACGGATCTCCTTGCCGGTGTCAGCGTCCCAGAAGCGGACCAGGAACTCCGCCCCGACACTGGCAAGCGTCTTGCCGTCAGGCAGGAAGACGACATCTCTGCGCCAGGGCTCCTCGCAGGGGAACCGATGTTTCTCCCTTCCCGTGGTCGCATCCCAGAGGCGAACGCTCTCGGAACCGGCCGAAACCAGAGTCTTGCCGTCCGGTGAGAACGTGAGGCAGCTCACCCCGTCGCTGTGCTGCAGGCGCACGGTGCCGATGCGGGCAACGGCGCGCGGCGGCAGCGGCTCGCCGTGGCGGTCGGCCGGCGGGTTCTTCTTCTCCGCGGGGGTGGACCGCCTCGGTGGCTTCCCCGGCACGGCTGACTCCCGTGCTTCTGGCGGCGCGGTGGGGACGGACACCTGCGCGATCGTCCCCACGCCCGTCAACAGCAGCCCCAGCAGCGCGACCAGTCCCCAGAGCAGTTTCCGGCGAGCAGCGGCCAGCGCCGACAGTCCCCGCTGAGCCAGGACCACGACGTGCGAAGCGGTCGCTGTCGAGGAGGTGCCCGCGGCAAAGAGGCCGGCAAGACGTACCGTCGCACCGGCCAGCCCTGCGGGCACAGCGGCCACCGCCTCGCTCGCCAGCAGCGTCGCCAGGGCGGCGGCCGGCAGGGTCACGCCGCGCCGGCTGAGCCGCCGCTGCAGGTGCTCGCGGGCCCGGTTGAGCCGGCCGGCGACGGTCCCGCGCGGCCAGCGCAGCTCGCGGGCCGCCTCGTCGTACGTCTTGCCCTGGTAGTAGCAAAGAATCACGGGAAGGCGATATTTCTCAGGCAGCCGCTGCACCTCTTCCTCGATCAGGGCGCAGATCTCCTTCCGCCCGGCCTCGTGGGCGGCGTCCTGCTGCCGCTCATCGGCGACCTCGGGCAGCGGCACCACGTCGGCCCCGCGCCGGTCCCGCGCGGACCGGGCCACCCGCCAGGCGACCCGGTGCAGCCAGCCGGCCAGTGCCTCACTGCGCCTGATCGTCGCCGCTCGGTGGGCCAGGACGAGGAAGACCGCTTGAAAGACATCCTCGGCCTCGTGGGCTTCGAGGATACGGCGAGAAACGCTCAGCACAAGGGCGCCGTAACGCTCGATGAGGACGCCGAAGCTCGCCTCATCGCGTCGCGCGGCGAAGCGGGCCAGGAGCTGTCCATCGGACAGGGCACGGGCCTCGTCGACGCCGGCGAGCAGGTGGATGTGTCGCAGCACGGGGGCAAGTGGTCCGGCGGTCATAGTAGGGTCTCCGGAAGAAAGGGCCCTTTCCCCGATCAGTGGACGAATGGCCGCGGACGGTTACACTTTTTCGCATAGCTCAACAGTCGGGACGGGAGGTGACCCCGGAAGGAAGCGGGGTGTGTGTAAAACGCGCAAGCACAATGCAATCCATTTTGCCGTTGCGCCAACGAGACTTCCTACCGGGGTGCGTTGCCGGGCGTTCCGCCTCTCAGCGTGGCAGCGGCAGCTTCACCGCCTCGCCCTTCGATGCGGACAGGTAACCGGCCAGTAGCACCTCCGTCGCATGGGCCGCCTCGATCACCGACAGCTCGCTGTCCTTGCCCGTGTCGAGCCGGTCGAGGAAATATGAGGCATCACTCTGCGCCGCCGGGCCGAACGGCAGCCAGGTCTGCTTCGGCCGCAGGTGGACCGCCGCCTGCGTGCTCGTCCAGAAGCCCATCGGGTCCTCCGGGTTCATGTTCGGCGGCGTCCACGGCGTCTCGTCGGTGTACGTCTCCAGCCGCGGCGCGTTGGCGTCGATCAGCACACTGCGCTCACTGCCGACCATCAGGAGTTGGTTCACGCCGCCGGCCGGATGGCTGGTCCAGCCGCAGCGGCCCGCGGCGATCGTCACCGGCGTGCCGTCGTCGAGGGTGCAGGCCAGCAAGCCGAAGTCCTCGACGTCCGCCTGCTGGTGCTCGCGGAAGAAGTAGTTCGCCGTCACGCCGTAGACGGTGCGGAACTTCCGTCCCGTCAGCCATGCCGCCAGCGTGATCGGGTAGACGCCAACGTTGTCCAGCTCACGCTTGGCCTCGATCAGCTGATGACGCTTCGGCGGATACTCCTCCTTGCGCGGCGTCCCGAGCTTCGCCGTCCCCGGCCGCCCCTTGGCGAAGAGCACGTCGGCATGGAGAGCCAGCAGCTTGCCGAGTTTGCCGCTCTCCAGGACCTTCTTTGCCTGGGCCGCCCACGGCGTCGTGACGAGGGTGAACATGTGGCTGCGCACCTTCGCCTTGCGCACGGCGGCGACGATCGCCTCGGCCTCGTCCAGCCGCGGCGCCAGCGACTTGTCGAGGTACAGGTGCTTGCCCGCCTCCGCGCAGCGCACGATGATCCGCCCGCGCCGCTCCGGCTCGGCACAAATGCTGACAATGTCGACGTCTTTTCTCTGCAAAGCGACGAGCAGGTCGGGTTCGTAGGGAACGCCCAGCTCGCGGGCCAGCCGCTCGTTGAGGCGGCGACGGCGGCGGTCGATGTCCTTCTCGTCGCTGACGGCGACGATCCGGCAGCGCTTGTCGGCGGCGAAGGCGGCGGCGTAGTTCTCCTGGTGCGTGTGGCTGCCGGTGACCACCAGGACGCCGTAATTGCCCTTCAGCTGAGCGGGCTTCAGCGACTTCGGGCCGGGCGTGCTCTCCCAGGTGTGAAGACGTCCCGCGTCATAGGTGTGGTAGAGAGCACCCCTGTTGCCAAGGACCATCAGGCTGACGCCGGGCGCCGCCTTGCCGTGCGCCTCGGACAGCAGCGCCGTCGCCCCACCGGGGAACTGCATCACTATCACTTCCTGCGGCCGACCTTCCTTCGTCGGCGCGAGGTGATAAGGCTTCTGCGGCGTCTGCCCGACCCACTCGCCGACCACCGGGACGACTTTCGCCAACGCCGGCAGGGCCGCCCCCTCGGCATCGAGCAGCCCTTGCAGGTGATAGCGGACGAAGACCACCTTGCCGAGGCGTTTGCTGTCGAGAGCCTTGCGGACGGCCTGGTGCAGCTGCGCGAGCGTGGTCACAGTGGCCTCAGGCGGGGAACAAGTCGCGGTTAGCGATCACGGGATTCCAGGGCCGAATCTTCCAGCTGACGAAGATGCCGTTCTGGTGGAACGGATCGCCCTGGAGTAGTTTCTCGGCTTCCTCGCGGCTGGCGGCCTCGTAGATGATCAGGGCACCGGAGTCGTCGGTGAACGGCCCCGAGGCGACAAGCTGCCCGTTGGCCTTCAGCGTCGCCAGGTACTGCCGATGCACTGGCCGGACTTCCTGGATCTTGGTTTTGTCCTGACTGTATTCGATGATGCCGGCGAACTTCATGGGGAGCCTCCGAATGGGGCAATCTCAGCCGGTGCGGACCAGCGCTGACGCAGACACGGGGCGGAAGTAGCGGCGCGACAACCAGGCGTGGGCACCGAACAGCAGGCCACAGAACAGGAGATCGCCGAGCAGGACGTTGCCGAAGAAGCCCAGCGGCGGCGCATTCGTGTTGGTGAACGGCAGGGCCGCGGCGTAACAGCCCATCAGCCCCGCCGCATTGCGCGCGTAAGTCGGCGACGGGTACATCCCTTGCCCCTTCGTCCAGACGACTGCCGTACCTTCGGGCAGTTCGGCGCTTGAGGCCCACCACATGCCCAGGTTGGTCAGCAGGAAGAACTGGATCGTGCCGAGGATGCAGACGGTGCCGATCCGCAGCGTCGACTCGGTCCGGGTTAGCAGTCGGCCGAGCAGAACGTAGACGGCGAAGCTGGCGTAGACGAACGGGTTGAACGGTGGATAGCCCAGGACGGCCCACAGGACCAGGTCGCTCAGCCCCATGACCGCGAGGGGCAGGACGAATGCTAACCAGGTGCGCAGGCGGGCCCCGCCGAACAGGCCGAGGGCACCAATCGGCGTCATGTTGAATGGATGGGGCACCAGCCGCAGTAGCCCCGCCACGGCGGCGAGGCCGGTGGCTAGTGGCGTCGCGACCCTCTGCCGCTGCTCCTGTTGCTGGCGGGCGATCGTGTCGGTGTGGCTGGTGGTGGCTTCCATGATCGCGCTCTCGGCGGAACCGTTTCGTTGGAGTTGATGGTAGCGTCCTTTTCGGCCGGAGCAAGAAGAACCGAGCAAATCCTGAACTCTCGCCACGAGAATGGCGCTCGTCTTGCCGGCACGGCTGGGGTAGACTGCGCTGTGTCGCCCTCCCACCCCAGGAGCCAACGGGTTTCATGCCTGTCGTCGACAGCCCGCCCGAGCGCAGCCAGCGCTGGAAGTGGACCGTGTGCGGCCTGCTGCTGCTGGCCACCATGATTAACTACATGGATCGGATGACGCTCAACGCGATGTCGCCGCGCATCATGGACGATCTTGTCCTCAACACGGCGGATTATGGGACCGTCGAGTTCTCCTTCGGCATCCCGTTCGCTCTCGGCGGACTGCTGACGGGCTTCCTCGCCGACCGCATCAACGTGCGCTGGCTGTATCCCGCTGCCTTGCTGGTGTGGTCGCTGGCGGGTTTCCTCACCGGCTTCGTGCAGGGCTTCCTCGGCCTGTGTCTGTGCCGCGCGCTCTTGGGACTGGCGGAGGCGGGCAACTGGCCGTGCGCACTACGGACCACGCAGCGCATTGTGCCGCCGAGCGAGCGCACGCTCGGCAACAGCATCCTGCAGAGCGGCGCTGCCTTCGGGGCCATCCTCACTCCGCTTTTGTGCATCGGCATTATCGGATGGACGGGCGACTGGCGCTACGTCTTCTGGGCCATCGGCGCGGTGGGCGCTCTGTGGATCGTCTTGTGGCTACTCCTGGTCAAGCCGCGCGACCTCGCCCTGCCGGCGCTACCCGAGGCGGCGGGGAAAGGGGAGCGGTCGGCTCGCCCTGCGGCGACGCCCGGCCTGCCGGTGCGGCGGTTGCTCACCCTGCTCGTCCTGTGCGTGTCCATCAACATCGCCTGGCACTTTTTCCGCGTCTGGCTGCCGTTATTCCTCCAGAAGAAACATGATTATTCAGAGAACCAAACGTTCTGGTTCCTTGCTGCTTACTATGGGGCAACCGATGCCGGCTCGTTGAGCGCCGGCTTTGCGACGCTGTACCTGACGCGGCGTGGTCTCTCGATTCACGGGAGCCGGATGACGGTGTTCCTGGTCTGTGCCCTGCTGGTGTCGCTGAGCGTGGTGGCGGCCTACCAGCCGGCGGGACCGCTGCTGCTGGTTCTGTTGCTCGTCATTGGCTTCGGAGCACTGGGTCTGTTTCCTTGCTACTACTCGTTCAGTCAGGAATTGACCACCCGGCACCAGGGCAAGTTGACGGGCCTGCTCACCTTCACGAGCTGGACGGCAACGTCCATCCTGCACCGGGTAGTCGGCGAACATGTCAAGCAGACCGGGTCCTATCGCGAGGCCCTGGCCCTGGCCGGGCTCGCCCCGCTGCTCGGATTCGCCGCGCTCTGGATGCTGTGGGGCTCCGACCGACCTTCCATCCCCACCCCACCGCCGCCGCGCAAGAAGAAACGGCGCCGCGGCGGTGAGACGCGCCGGTCGACCTGATGGGGGCGGTCGAGCAGCCCCGGCCCGTTGCCCAACCGGCTGCCCCGCCCGGTTCTTCAAAACGTCTTCCTTGCAAGGAGATGCTGCTTCGCTCACCCTGTTCAATCCTCGAAGCGGCGCAGGTCCCACAGCTTCACGGACGTGTCGCCCCCGCCGCCTCCCGTTGCCAGCGTCTTGCCGTCGGGCGAGAAGGTCAGCGACTCGATGCGGCCCTTGTGGCCCGTCAGCGTCCGGCGTAACTTCCCCGTCCGGGCGTCCCACAGCTTGATCGTCTTGTCCTTGCAGCCACTCGCGACCGTCTTGCCATCGGGCGAGAAGGTGACCGAGTCGACCTCACCGCGATGCCCCTCGAGGATAAGCCGTAACTTCCCCGTTTCCGCGTCCCAGAGGCGGACCGTGCTGTCTCCGCTACTGCTGGCCAACGACTTGCCATTGGGAGAGAAAGTGACCGTTTCCAGATCGCCAGTGTGCCCCTTCAACACCGCCTTCAGCTGGCCGGTCCGCGCGTCCCACAGTCGCAACGTCCTGTCGCTGCTTGCGCTCACCAGGGTCTTACCATCAGGCGACCAGTCGACGGACTTCACCCGCGCCGTGTGCCCCATCAGCGTCTGTTTCAGCTCGCCAGTCTGCACGTCCCAGAGCCGCACCGTCTTGTCCACGCTGACACTGACCAGCGTCTTCTGGTCGGGCGAGAAGGCGACCGCCCGCACGACATCGGTGTGTCCCCGCAAGGTACGCAGGGCCCTACCGCTCGGCGGGCCCCAGAGTCGTATCGTCCGGTCTCCGCTGCCGCTGGCCAGCAAATCTCCGCTTGCAGAGAAGACGACGGAATAGACATCCGCCGTGTGTCCCGTCAGCGTCCGTTCCAGCCTCCCCGTCTGCGGGTCCCAGAATTTGATCGTCTTGTCCCTGCTGCTGCTCGCCAGGACCTTCCCGTCCGGCGAAAAGGCCACCGCCATCACCGAACTGGTGTGCCCCTCCAGCGTGCGAACCCCCTGGGCCGGCTCCGCTGTCAGCGATGGCGAGGCAACGCCCAGCAGGAGCACAATCGTTGCCGATCCCGTCGACAGTCCCCAGCGATCCATGATGTGTTCCCCTTCCAAGGTTAGCCGCGAGCCTCGGGCGAGCGCGACACCCACGCTCGCCCGAGGCTCGCGGCTAAACGGAAATTGGTTCCGGACGCGTCCTATTCAAGGATTTGCTCCGGTTTGAGCACAGCGAACGTGAGCAGGACGGGTAACTCCTTGTCCTGATGCTCCCACCAGATCATCGCCAGCCGATCTCCCTTGCGCCAGTAGCACAGTTCCTCCGCGACGTGCCACTCGGGGAACGGCGATTCGGAACGGTGACCGATGAAGTCAGGAGGCCCCCAGGCCGCTTCAACTTGCTCAACGACCGCCCGGAAGGCCCGGGCGAACTCCTGTTCGATCACCCGCACCTGCTCAACCGTCTGATCGCAGCCGTAGAAATCGCGAGACGCCTTCCAGTAATGCGAGTTCCGGAAGCCGGGTGGCTGGGTCAGCAATTCCTCGAAAACGGCAACGGGGTCCTTGCTCATCACCCCCTCCTCATGCGCTTGCATCTCGCGGGCGCTCCGTGGGAAAGCACCGGAGGTATATACAATGACGCCATCGGAGACTCGGCAATGGGGTCGCAGGCGGGAACGCCCAACCCACCCCTCGCGCCCGGAGAGAAGGAGTTTGAAATGGGGAGAGTTGTGCTGACAGGCGGTCTACTCATGGGGGTGTTGGTGCTGACCGCGAGGGAGCGGGCCGGCGGCGAAGAGAAGGCCAAGGCCGAACGGATCGAGTACCCGCCGACGCGGCGCGGCGACGTCGTCGACGACTACCACGGGACCAAGGTACACGACCCGTACCGCTGGCTCGAGGAGGACGTCCGCAAGTCGAAGGAGGTCGCCGAGTGGGTCGCCGCCCAGAACAAGGTGACGAAAGCCTACCTCGAGTCGATTCCCGAGCGCGATCGCATCGGCAAGCGCCTCACCGAGCTGTGGAACTACGCCCGCTACACCGCCCCGGTCAAGATCGCTGGCCGCTACTACTACTCCAAGAATGACGGGTTGCAGAATCAATCGGTCCTCTATGTTGTCGATAAGCTCGACGGCGAGCCGAAGGTCGTCCTCGATCCGAACAAGTGGTCCAAGGACGGCACCGTCGCCCTGTCCGGCCTGTCGTTCAGCGAGGATGGCAAGTACCTCGCTTACGGCGTCGCGGAGGCTGGCTCCGACTGGGTTTCCTGGAAGGTCCTCAACCTGTCCAGCCGCAAACCGCTCGAGGACGAGATCAAGTGGAGCAAGTTCGGCAACGCCTCGTGGACGCTTGACGGCCGCGGTTTCTTCTACAGCCGCTTCCCCGCGCCGAAGGCCGGTGAGAAGTTCCAGAGCCTCAACCTCAATCAGAAGGTCTACTATCATCGCCTCGGCACGCCGCAAGCCGACGACGTCCTCGTCTACCACCGGTCCGGACACCCTACGTGGACCTTCACCACCTGGACCACCGAGGACGGCCACTACCTCATCGTCGACATCGGCGACGGCACCACCAGCCGCAAGAGCCGCATCGCCTACAAGGACCTCCATGAGCCCTATGGCCTGCCCGTCGAACTGATCACCAGGTTTGAGGCAAAGTTCGACTTCATCGACAACGACGGTCCGCTGTTCTACTTCATCACCGACCTCGACGCCCCGCGTGGCCGCGTCGTCGCCATCGACGTTCGCAAGCCCCAGCGCAAGGCGTGGAAGGAGATCATCCCGCAGGCCGACAACACGCTCGAGAGCGTCAACTGGGTCGGCAACTTGCTCGTGGCGAGCTATCTGAAAGACGCGCGCACGCAGGTCAAGATGTTCCAGCCCGACGGCACCTTCGTGCGCGAGGTCGAGTTCCCCAGCATCGGCACGGCGAGCGGGTTCGCTGGCAAGCGCAGCGACACCGAGACGTTCTACACTTTCTCTAGCTTCGCCACGCCGCCGAGCACCTACCGCTACGACCTGATTAGTGGCAAGAGCAGCTTGTTTCGCCGGGCCGAGGTAAAGTTCAATCCCGACGACTACGTCGTCGAGCAGGTCTTCTACAAGAGCAAGGATGACACGCGCGTGCCGATGTTCATCTCCCACAAGAAGGGCATTGAACTGGACGGCGACAACCCAACGCTCCTGTACGGCTACGGCGGGTTCAACATCAGCCTGACGCCGGCCTTTTCGGTGGCGCGACTGGCGTGGATGGAGAGGGGGGGAGTCTTCGCCCAGCCGAACCTGCGCGGCGGCGGCGAGTACGGCGAGAACTGGCACCGCGCCGGCACCAAGGCGAAGAAGCAGAATGTCTTCGACGACTTCATCGCCGCGGCGCAGTACCTGATCGACAAGAAGTACACCAAGCCGTCGCGGCTGGCGATCCAGGGCGGCAGCAACGGCGGGCTGCTGGTCGGGGCGTGCCTGACGCAGCGGCCGGACCTGTTCGGCGCGTGTCTGCCGGCGGTCGGCGTCATGGACATGCTCCGGTTCCAGAAGTTCACGGCCGGCCGCTTCTGGGTCGACGACTACGGCTCGGCGGACAACGCGGACGAGTTCAAGGCGCTGTACGCCTATTCGCCGTATCACAATCTGAAAAAGGGCGTGAAGTACCCGGCGACGCTGGTCACGACGGCGGACACCGACGATCGCGTGGTGCCGGGGCACAGCTTCAAGTTCATCGCGAAGCTGCAATCCTGCCAGGCGGGCGATGCGCCGGTGCTGGCACGGATCGAGACGCGCGCCGGCCACGGGGCCGGCAAGCCGACGACGAAGCTGATCGAGGAAGTCGCCGACCAGTGGGCGTTCCTGGTCAAGAACCTCGGCGTGAAGCTGCCCTGACCTTCAGTCGCTTGACAAGTTTCGGGGCTGCGGTCACAGTCCGGCGAGCTGCGTCGTGGCATCGCCGAACTGCTCGGCGTTCACTCCCATCCGCTTCATCAGCGACAGGTACAGGCTGCAGAGTTTGCGGTTTTCGTCGCCGCGCCTCGTGTAATCGAGGACCCGGCCGGTGGCGAGTGTCCCTCCCAGGCCTCCCACCAGCAGCACGGGGAGCTTGCCCGAATCGTGCTGGCTTCCCGACCACATGTTGGAAATGAACATCAGGCACGAGTTGTCGAGGACGGTGGTGTCTCCCTCCGGCATCGTCGCCAGCCGTCCGGCCAGGTAGGCCAACTGGCTCACGTAGTAGCGCGTCACCCGTTCGTAGGCGTCGGACTGATCTTCGTGCGAAGTCGGATGATGGGCCGTCCGGACGCCGAGGAACGGATAGAAGAGCCCGGAGAGATCCCGGCACAACAGCAGCGTGGCGACACGCGTCTTGTCGGTCTGGAAGGCCAGCGCGATGATGTCGCCCATCAGCCGCATGTGCTCACGGATGTCTTCGGGAAGCCCGTTGTCGGGACGTCGCATCGTGAGCGCAGGCCGGCCGCGGTCGCGCGCCCGATCTTCGGCGCGAGTTTTCGCGGCGCGGGTGCGCTCGATCCGTTTCTCCACTTCGCGAACGCTGGTCAGGTATTCATCGAGCTTGGCCCGATCTGCATGGCTGACCCGGCGCTCGAGCATCGCCGCCTGTTCCTTGACGCGGTCGAGGATACTGAGCGTCCGCCGGCTTCCCTGGTTGTCGAAGAGGCTGTCGAATGCCAGCGACGGGTAGACCTCCATCGGGACCGGGGAGTTGGCATCCTGCCAGGAAATGTGCGAGCTGTAGGCCATCGAGAAGTTCGTCTCGTGGTAGCCGGTGATCGGCTGCTCGCAGCCCAGCACCAGGCTCGGCTGGGCGGTCTCTTCGCCGAAGCGGGCGGCGAGCACCTGATCCATGCTGACACCGCCGCGCAGCACGGCCCCTTTCTGCAGCGCAGCCCCCGACAGGAGGTTGCCGGTCTGTCCCGGGTGGATGCCGACCCCTGTGGCGGCCTTGTTGAACAACCCCGAAATGACATTCAGCCGGGGCCGGAGTGGAGTCAACGGCTCGAGGCTCTTGCTCAGCTGCATGTCGGAGCCTGATCCCTTCGCCCACCAGTTCTTGGGGCTGATGCCGTTGCCCATGAACAGGGCCGCAAACCGTTGCGGATGCGCCGAAGGGGACGCACGGGAAGCCGTTTCGCTCCCCCCGACCGGGATCGACTCCAGCCAGGGAAGGGCCATCGTCACCCCCACGCCTTTCAGGAGCGTGCGCCGGCTGATCTTGTTCGATTGGGAGTCCATCGTTTCAATCCTCCGGTGCGGTCGGCAGACGAGGACCGGAACACAAGGTATTATTCTACTCTCCACAAGGGCTGTCGGGGAGTGATTATTCCCCCGGTACGAAAGTAGGTCAGGCTTTCCAGCCTGACGTTGAGGCCGCCTCAGACAACCAATCGGAGCAGTCCGTCGCGCAGCCGTTCCAGGCCGCGCTCCAGTGTCTCGCCTCCCGCGGCGAACGAGACGCGCAACATCCCCTCCCCTCCCGGACCGAACGCCGAACCGTGCAGGACGATCACACCGGTCTCGTGCAGCAGGAAACGCCGCACCTCGTCGGAGGAACGCCCCAATTGGCGCACGTCGACCATCACGAACAGACCGCCCTCCGGCACCAGCGCCTCGACTCCGGGCAGACCACGCAACCGGCCGACGACGAGGTCGCGCCGCGCCTGATACTCCGCCGCCATCCGGCGAACGCACTCCTGGTCCGAGCGCAGGGCACAGGCTGCCGCGTCCTGCACGAACGTCGCCGGCCCGCGGCTGGATTGCTGCAAGGCCAGCAGCATCGCCCGGACCACCTCCGCCGGGCCGGCGCAGTAGCCGACACGCCAGCCGGTCATTGCATACGTCTTCGACAGGCTGTTGACCAGGATCGTTCGTCCACGGGCCGCTGGCGCGAGGGACGCCGGCGAGAGGTGCCGCTGCCCGTCATAGACGAGCGCCTCGTAGATTTCATCGCTCAGGACGAACAGGTCGCGCTGCTCGGCGAAGTCCATCAGTTCCTGCAGTTCAGCCCGCGCTAGGACGGTGCCGACGGGGTTCCACGGCGTGTTGAGCAGCAGCACCCGTGTCCGTGGCGTAACGGCGGCCTCGAGCGCAGCCCGACCAAGGACGAATCGCCCGTCGCGCACTATCGAGCGGACCGGCAGCGGCCGGCCCCCCCAGAGAGTAATCGGACCGTTGTAGGCGTCGTAAACTGGGTCGGGCAGCAGGACCTCGTCACCCGGGCCGATGAGGACGGCCAGGGCCGTGCTGATGCCGCCGGTGGCGCCGTCGGTGACGAGGATTTCCGTCGCGGGGTGGAAGGACAGGCCGTTGTCGCGGGTGAGTTTCTCGGCGATGGCCTCGCGCAGGGCGGGCTCACCCTGGTTGTCGGGATAGCCGGTCCGGCCGTCGCGCAGGGCCCGGCAGGCGGCCTCGACGATGGGAGCCGGCGTTGGCGTGTCAGGCTGGCCACGCATCAGCGACAGAAGGGAGCGACCCTCCTTCTGGAGCTGTCGGGCCTCGGCCATCACCAGGTTGACGGTGGTCGGCCGCAATCCCGCGACACGGCCGGCGAGGGGAGGAACGCGGCGGAGTTCGTCCTGGAAAGGGAGACGCATCGTTGAGGCCTCATCGGGCCAATCCTGGCGGTCTTCGAGACTGTTTCCCGTACCCTCGTAGGTCAGGCTTTCCAGCCGGACGTGGAGGCCGCGTCCGGCTGGAAAGCCTGACCTATGTTCGTGCCGGCGTAAAACGCCTTTCTGATACTATACGCCTGGCGAGTAAAAGAGGCCCAACGGCGCAGCGATCGTGAACGCCTGTCAACTCAATAATGAAGATAGATGAGAGAAGGGAGGAGGAAGCAGAAGAGGAACTCAAGGTGTAGTAGAAAAAAGTTCCGCCGCTGACCTCTTCGGCGTCGCCCAGTCACCGAAGTTGCCAAACGGCGGAACATCCTTATCTATACCACGTCTGTTTCTCGATGCAAGTGCTTTTTCCCGTTTTTTCGTTTTTTCTCCTCCAAGCAGAATGATCCTCCCGTTCCGCGGAAATCGTTGGAATACGCCTCGAAACCGGCCGGATGAAGATCGGTCCCGCCAGCACAATTGGAAAAATTGGAAGAATTCCCACCTCGGCCGGAAAAATAAGCTATCCTCTTCACGAACCTGAAAAGGTCTCCCTCCCTTCTGGAGAGTGAACCACCCTCGAAACGCTCATTGCGACTCCCCCGCGGCGGACTCGCCCCGTTTGCCCGGCGCCCCCGGGCCGGCCCGCCCAGGCCCACAAGAGGAACGAGGATTTTGCCGTGATAACTCCCCGTCAACCGCTCACCGTCGAGCAACTCGAGGATCGCTGCGTCCCCGCCACCTGGAACAACCCGTGGCCCGACGCCGCCCACCTGACACTCAGTTTTGCCCCGGACAGCACCGTCGTCGGGGACCGCACCAGCACGTTGTTCAGCACGCTGAACCGCATCGCCGCCACCACGACCTGGCAGCGCGAGATCCTGCGCGCCTTCCAGACCTGGGCAGTGCAGGCGAACATCAACCTCGGCATCGTCGCCGACGGCGGGCAGGCATTCGGCAGCGCCGGCCGGCCCCAGGGCGACCCGCGCTTCGGCGACATCCGCCTGGGCGCCTTCCCGCAGGCCCAGGACGAACTGGCCACCGCCAGCCCCTTCGATGCGACCGCCGGCACCTGGTCCGGTGATGTCAAGTTCAACACGTCGTATAACTTCAGCATCGGCGGTGCCGGCGGCGTTGACCTATTCACCGCAGCGCTGCACGAGGCGGCCCACACCTTCGGCCTCGACCACAGCAGCGACTCCGCCTCGGCCGTCTTTGAAGACTACCTCGGCCCGCGCACGGCCCCCCTGACCAGCGAGGACATCTCGCGCCTTCAGGCCCTCTACGGCGCCCGCAACCCCGACTCGTTCGAGGGCTCGACCGGCAACGAGACGCTCGCCACCGCCACGCGGCTCAACCTGCTCAGCAACTCCGACGGCTCGGCCGGCATCCAGGTTGGCGGCGACATCACCACCGCCAGCGACCTTGACGTCTACCGCTTCGCGGCGCCCCTGAACGCCGGCTCCATGAACATCCGCCTGCACACTGCCGGCATCAGCCTGCTGACGGCGCGCGTGACCGTCTTCGACTCCTCCGGCAAGGTCGTCGGCTCGGCCGTCTCGACCGATCCGCTCAACAACGAACTGACCATCCGCATTAGCTCGCCGAAGCCGCTGGGCACCTACTATGTCAAGGTCGAGGGCGCGGGCGGCAACGTCTTCTCCATCGGCAGCTACAACCTGGAGATCCAGTCGATCCCGCTGCTCGGCACGACGACGAACCTCTTGTCGGAGACGACCCAGACCGCGCTCCAGCTGCTCAACAACGACCTGCACACCAACGACAGCTTCCTGACGGCGGCGCTGATCCCGCCGCTGACCACCCAGACCTCGTCGCACTTCGACTACGCCTACCGCGCCAGCATCAGCGACAAGTCCGACGTCGACTTCTACCGGCTCCAGGCGCCGACGGCGCCGGCGGGGCAGTCGACCGTGATGACGGTCATGTTGTGGGGGATGGAGAACAATGGCCTGGTGCCGCGGGCCAGCGTCTACGACGCCAACCAGAACCTGGTGCAAGGCGAGGTGCTGGTCAACGAGAACGGCATCTTCACGCTGCAAGTGCGCAACGCGGTCGCCGGCGCCACCTACTATGTCGAGGTCGAAGCGGCCGATCCCAACGGGCCGAACAACGTCGGCAACTACTTCCTCGGCATCGACTTCAGCACCCAGGCGGTCGACCTGCAAACCGTCACGCAGGGCACGCTGAGCAGCAGCCACCCCGACGACACCGGCACGCTGACCGTGACGCAGCAGCAGCTGTTCCACCTCGTGCTGGCGGTGAACGCGCCGAACGGCAGCACGACCGCCGGGGTCAAGCTCACGATCCAGGATGCGGCGGGCAACGTGGTGGCGACCCTCATCGCGATGAGCGGGGGCGATCCGGTCTCCCTGACCCAGATCTTGGGGGCGGGAACTTACACGATCCGCTTCACGGCCTTCACGACCGACGGATCGCCGGTGCCGGCGCTCAACTACAGCCTGAAGGCGCTCGGGATGAGCGACCCGATTGGCCCGCAGCCGCAGGACTCGACGACTCAGCCCTCTGGCACCACGTCGACGAGCAGCACGTCGACCGACACGTCGACGAGCACGACGACCTCCAGTTCGTCTTCGACGTCGGGTACCGACTCGACGAGCGACACGTCTTCCAATTACTACTACTCCCCCAGTGGATCGGGGGACCCCTACAGCCAGCCCTACACGACGGTTTGAGTTCAGGGTCGAATAGTCGAACAACCCGATTTGGACTATTCGACTATTCGACTGTCCGACTATTCGACGAAGCGGCCCGGCGCCGAAGCCGTACAATGGCCTTGACTTGTCGCCCTGCGAGGCAAGAGAGATGGTTCGGCACTGGGTGGGGGGATCAGGGCGCGCCGCCGCGGTGGCGCTCGCCTGCTACGTCGCGGCCCTCCTGGGATCGGCGGCGCTGGCGCTGCTCGTGCTCCTGCTCGGCATGGACGCCCGGCCGTCCTGGCTGTTCGTCTCCCTGCCCACTCCCTGGCTCATTGACGCCGGCTGGCTCGTCCTCTTTGCCGTGCAGCACAGCGGCATGGCCCGCGTGTCGTTCAAGCGCGTTTGGACGCGCTGGATTCCGCCGTTCCTCGAGCGCTCGGTCTACGCGGGGCTGTCCGGCGTGCTGCTGCTTGGGCTCGTGGCCACCTGGCAGCCGCTGCCGGGCGAACCGCGGTGGAGCGGGCCGGCATGGCTGGTGGTCGTCGCGCTGGGGTTCGGCGCCGGCCTGGTGCTTGTCAACCTGTCCTTCGATCATGCGGGGCTGTTCGGCCTGCGCCAGGTGCGCGAACAGGGACAGCCGCCGACCCCGGAACGACTTCTCGTCCGCGGCCCCTATCGTTGGGTGCGCCATCCGCTGATGGCCTGCCTGCTCGGCTTTCTCTGGACGCAGCCCCTCATGACGCCGACGCTGCTGGTCCTGGTCGCGGGCCTGACGGCCTACGTCGCCGTCGCCCTGTTCCTGGAGGAAGCCGACCTGGTAAGACGCTTTGGCGACGCCTATCGCGACTACCGCCGCCGCGTGCCGGCGTTGGTGCCGTGGCGCCGTCCCGCTCCGGCGGCGACCTTCCCGGCCCTCTGAGTTCAGATTTGAGATTTCAGATTGCAGATTGGAAGAAAAGCACTTCTTCCGATCTGCAATCTGAAATCCAAAATCTAAAATCTAAAGAGGGGGTTCCGTCATGATCCCGGCCAGCGTTCGCGCCATCTTCTTCGACGCCGTCGGCACCATGATCTTCCCCACCCCGCCCGCCGCTGACGTTTACGCCGACATCGGCCGGCGCCACGGCAGCCGCCTGCCGCTCGACGTCATCGTGACGCGATTCCGGGCCGCCTTCCGGGCCGAGGAGGAGTTCGACCGGCGTAACGACCTACGCACGGACGAGACACGCGAGGTACGGCGCTGGCGTCGCATCGTTGGCGCGGTGCTGGACGACGTTGCGGACGGGGAGGCGGTCTTCGGCGAATTGTTCGAGTACTTCAGCCGGCCCTCGGCGTGGCGCTGCAATCCGGATGCCGGCGCCGTGCTGGCGGAACTGGCGCGGCGCGGCTATCGCCTTGGTCTGGCGTCCAACTACGACGGCCGTCTCCGGTCGGTGGCGGCGGGATTGCCCGAGTTGCGTCCGCTGGAACACCTGGTCCTCAGTTCGGAGGTCGGCTGGCGCAAGCCGGCGCGCGGGTTCTTCGAGGCCGTGGTCCAGGAGGCAGGCGTACCGGCGGGGCATGTCCTGTTCGTCGGCGACGATCCAGTCAACGACGGGGAAGGGGCGCGGGCCGCCGGGCTGCGGGTCCTGCTGCTCGATCGGTGCGGCCCGTACGAGTCGTGTATCGTGCGGCTCGGCGACCTCCTGAGCAAGGAATGAATGATGAATGATGAATGATGAATGCAGCAAAGACTCTTCTTGTCTTCTATTCAGCATTCAGCATTCAGCATTCATCATTGCCCGTTCAGGCGGCCTCTTTGTTCTCCTTCGCGACGGCGCTCCCCTTCAGACTGCGGACGAGATCGGCCATGCGACTGAGCCCCTCGCGCAGGCGGCCGTCCTCGGTCGCGTAGCTGACGCGGACGTGGCCGGCACCGCTGGGGCCGAACAGGTCGCCCGGCATCACCTGCACGCGCTGCTCGCAGAGCAGCCGCTCGGCGAAGTCGCGGCCGTCCAGCCCCATCTCCGCAACCGGCACCCAGAAGAAGAACCCGCCGGACGGCCAGGCCGGCTTCAGCCCCATCCCGCGCAGCCGCTCGAACGCATAGCGCCGCCGGGCCGAGAACTCGCCCAAGATATGGTCGAAGCCCTCTACGGGCTGTCGCAGTGCCGCCGTCGCTGCTGCGCCTGCGCGGCCCCGCCGCGGCGACGGCACACGCGGTAGCGCGGCCCGCCGACGCGCCCGAGGTCCGGCAGCACTTTCGCGACCACGGCATCCCGGAGGCG
>JACOUH010000454.1 GCA_016177925.1 Planctomycetota bacterium
ACGGGAATCAAAGTGACCGATGAAGAACTGGCGGGGGTACGCATCAAGCGAAACAAGTTCCACGGCGAGTGGAACTACACGATCTTACCCAAACACTAATTGTCCAGTTTATTTTTTGACAGCTCCTAACCTCCCGTTGCAGCAGACGGCCTCCGCATACTCTGGTTGTGCGCGATGTCACGTTCCTGTAGCGGCGGCCGCTGCTGAGCTTGGTATTCTCCCCTCTCCGCTTCGGGGAGGGGGCGGGGTTGGGTCCGGTCGTTCTAAACGAGGTGCGTGATGTCAACATTTCAACAAGGAGACAAGAGCACCAACGCCCCGATGAGCCGGCGCGGCTTTTTCGATCGCATCGGCTCCGGCACCTATGGAGCGGCCCTGGCCTACCTGCTCGGCAAGGACCTGTACGGCTCAGCGTCTCCGCCGAAACCGGGGGAGCACTCCTTCGATGTGAAGGCCCGCGCACCGCATTTCCAGCCTCGGGCCAAGGCGGTGATTCACCTGGTCATGCAAGGAGGACCAAGCCACATCGACCTCTTTGACCCCAAACCGAAGCTCAAGAAACTTCAGGGGCAACAGCCATCCAGGGAAACCATCGCAAAGACCGATCTGGATACCGACCGCATCGGCGGCCTGCTGCCCACTCCGTTTCGGTTCGCCCGTCACGGCCAGTCCGGGCTCTGGCTCTCCGAGGTGATGCCCCACCTCGCCCGACAGGTGGATCACCTCGCCGTGATCCGCTCCATGTTCACGACCCACCCCAATCACGAGCCGGCCCTGTACAAGATGCAGTCCGGCCGGCTCCAGTCGGGCTTTCCCTGTCTGGGGTCGTGGGTCGTCTACGGGCTGGGCACCGAGAACCAGAGCTTGCCGGCCTACGTGGTGCTCGCCGACCCCATCGAGCGGCTGCCGACCAACGGCGTGCAGAACTGGCAGGCCGGCTTCCTGCCGCCGCTGTACCAGGGCAGCCGCTTGCGCTCGATCGGGTCACCGGTCCTCAACCTCCGGCCCGAGGTTGAGCAGCCGCCGGAAATCGTCCGGATGGAGCGCGACCTGCTGGCCCGGCTGGACGGCCTGCACCGCCAGCAGCGGCCCGGTGAATTGTGGCTCGACGCCCGCATCGCCAGCTACGAGTTGGCCGCGCGCATGCAGCTGCAAGCCCACGAAGCGATGGACCTGACCAGGGAGACAAAAGCCACCCTCGAGATGTATGGGGTCGGGGAACCCAAGACGGACAACTATGCCCGTCGCTGCCTGATGGCCCGGCGGCTGGTCGAGCGGGGCGTCCGCTTCGTCCAGCTCTACACCCCTGGACAGTTGTGGGACACGCACCACAAATTGGCTACGGACCTGCGGGCCGCCTGCGAACAGACGGACAAGCCGGTGGCCGCCCTCTTGCAGGACCTGCGCGAGCGTGGACTCCTCAATGACACGTTGGTCCTCTGGGGTGGGGAGTTCGGTCGACTTCCGATCAACGAGCTGACGACCGACAAGGAGATCGGCAACGACGGCCGGGGCCACGGGCCGCACGGGTTCACGACCTGGATGGCCGGCGGTGGCGTCAAGGGAGGGATTGCTTACGGCGCCACCGACGAGATCGGCTTCGCGGCCGTCGAGGACCGGGTGAGCGTGGCCGACTGGCACGCGACCATCCTGCACCTCCTGGGTCTCGATCACCAGCAGCTGCTGTTCGACCGCAACGGCTTCAAGGAACGGTTGACCTCGACCTTCCCCGCGCGCGTCGTCAAGGAGGTGCTGGCATGACCAACTCGCCGGTTCCGGAGGGGATTTCCCGCCGCGTTTTCCTGCAGTCCCCTGGCGTCTATCCCGCATTCACCTTCGCCTCCGCCGCTGCGGCGGCCGAAGAACCGCCCGCGTCGCATCAGAAGCCAGGAGGGCAGACGCCGGTGAAGCCGTCGTACCAGGCGATCAAAGCCGAGCTGGAGGAGTACGGCTTCGTCGTCCTGCACAACCTGATCCCACGACGCGACGCCGCCCGTGTCGAGCGACGGGTGAAGGACATCATGAGCCGGCAACCGGACGCCAACAAGACGGATCAACACCTTCCCGGGTTCTTCAACGCCCTCGATCCGAAGGATGATCCCCTGTTCCTCCCGCTGGTCACCCAACCGATTTGCTTGCAGTTGGCGCGGGACCTGCTCGGCGAGGGGTTTCAGATGACGGAAGTCGGTTGCCGTTGGCGGAAACCGGGTGCGCCAGAGGGCCCCCTTCATGCGACGCGGCCCCTCGATGCGATCGCACGCGCCGGCCTGCCGGTCCCCAACCTTTGCTTCGTGCTCGCGTTCTCGTGGATGCTGAATGACCTGACGCGGGACATGGGCGCCACCCTCTACCTGCCGTTCAGTCACCACTGCCCGAGCGTGCCAAGGCCGGGCGTTCGCTACAAGCACCTGGTCGCAGTCGAAGCCCCGGCAGGGTCGGTCCTCGTGCATCATAGCGGGCTCTGGCATCAGTTCGGCGCCAACACCACCAAGAACAAAGCACGCGTGGGATTAATGGGCGGCTATTTCCCGTTCTGGATGGACCCCGTCTCCGTGGGCTGGCAGCCGATGAAAAAGAGCGTGCGCGATCGAATGCCGAAAGAAGTCCAGCAGATGAACAAGCACGTGATCGATGGCTAGAGCGACCCGTGGCCGGGGCTGAGTCCGCGAAGCCCCGGACTGCCCCGGGGCTTCGCGGACTCAGCCCCGGCCACGAGCCTCACGCGGAGCGTGAGGTCTACGATAATGTCCGGAACAAGCGTGAGGCGACCCGATGAAAGTGTTGGTCACCGGAGGCAGCGGCACAATAGGCTCCTACATCCTCCGGGAGCTGCTGCACGCCGGCCATGCCGTGACGTGCTATGCACGCAGGACGCCCCCGCTTGTCGAGGGCGTTGAGTTCCTCGCGGGGGACATCATGGACAAGGATCTCCTGGAGCAGGCCTGCCGAGGCTGCGACGCCATCGTCCACCTGGCGGCCGTACCCGGACCGCGACGGGCGACCCCTGAGCAGCTGTTGTCCATCAACGTTATCGGGACCGTTCACGTGTTGGAGGCGGCCGTCCGGCACGAGATCCGAAAAGTCGTCTTCGCTTCCTCCGGTGCTGCGGCGGGCTTTACCTTCGCGCGCAAAAAGATGGTGCCGCGCTATCTTCCGATTGACGAAGAACATCCCGCGGAACCCCAGGACGAGTATGGCCTGAGCAAGCTGCTTGGGGAAATCACCTGCAAGCGCTATTCCGACGCCTACGGCATGCAAACGCTCTGTCTGCGGATCAACAACAACTGGTATCTCGACCGGGAGGGCGCCGAGACGGCGGTCGGTGCCGGGTGGGCCAAGGGACTCACGGTGGAAGAGCTGTGGACCATCCGCTACCAGCGGTCGATCGAGGATTCGGAAACGGACTGGCCCAGCCCGGGACCGCCCTCGCCCCGAAACAACCTGTGGGCCGTCACCGACGCCCGCGACGCGGCACAGGCGTTCCGGCTGGCACTCGAAGACGAGCGCCTCCGGCATGAGGTGTTTTTCATCAACGGCGACGATACCTGCTCGACGGTGGAAACGCGGACGTTGATCGCGCGTCACTATCCCGGGGTGCCCCTGAAAGTTCCGTTGGAAGGCCATACCTCGCTTGTGTCGCATGAGAAGGCCACGCGGCTGTTGGGATACCGGCCCCGCTACACGTGGCGCCAGAGCGACTTTCAGGTATGGCTCGACGGCAAGCGCACGGGCTGAGTGGGGGCGCGAGGTCGTGGAGGCTGTTGTAGGACGGATTTCCAATCCGTCCGGGGGTGAAGCCCGGACGGATTGGAAATCCGTCCTACAGCTTCGCGCCGCGCGTCGGGTCACCAAGAGAGGGCACTATGATCCTTTTTGATTATGACAAGGCGGTCCATTTGATGAGGCGATCAGGTGTCGACCTCCTCTTGCCGCACACCCTTCTCAACGCCGGCTACCTGGCCGATCACTGGTATCATCTGGTCAACACGACCGTCGGTCCGTACACGACCTTCGACGTCGACGAGTCCTATCAGCTCCTGGTTGGGTTGCCGCGCGACCGAGGAGTCGAACCGTTCATTACCTGCCGCCGGGGCGCCGAAGAAGGGGAGATGTACGTCTGGGACGTCTGGATCAAGGACAAGCGCATCTGGGGCCCTAATGTCCTACCGCGGTCGGGCAACAGCCCCCTCGGGCCCCCGGCCACAAACCTGTATCCCGACCCGTACCAGGCGGTGGCGGCGGCACTCCACGAGCGGAAGCTGGACGCGGCAGTGATCGGCGTGGAGCAGTCATTCCTGAGCGTGAACATGTTTGAGAAGCTGCGCCGGGCTCTGCCCCGTGCGGAATTCCGTGACGTCTCAGCTCTCTTCCTGGAATTGCGTGCGGTGAAGTCGGAAGAAGAAATCCGCCGCCTGCGTCGCGTGGCCCAGGCGACCCAGGGGGCGCTGAGTGCCGCCATCCAGTCCTTGCGCCCGGGGACGACCGGGCTGGACCTGGAACGGGTGCTCGGTGCCGAGCACTACCGGGCCGGCGTCCGCCACGAATGGTGTCATACCCAGATGGGGCCTTCCGGGATCGATATCACCGCGCCGAACCCCGGGGAAGTCAGGGCGGGCGAGATGATCCGCCTCGACGTCGGCGCTAGCTACCGGGGCTACCAGAGCGACCTCTCTCCGGTGATTGCGGTCGGCGAGCCCTCTCCTCAACTCTGCAAGGTCCATGCCGGGGTACGGCGGGCGATGGACGCGGTGCTCGACGCCTTGCGCCCGGGTGCCGCAGCCGTTGACGTCTACGACATCGGCGACCGAATCTTCAAAGAGGAGAAGCTGGAAAACTACCTCCTGTACGTCGCTCATGGAGTAGGGCGGAACGTTCATGAGGAACCGGTCGTGGCTCCCGGAAGTAAATGGACTCTGGAGCCCGGGATGGTGTTGGCGGTCGAGTTGGTCACCGTCCTCCCTCACCAAGGGATGATCGGCCTGGAAGACGAGGTGTTGATCACCCGCGACGGGCACGAAGACCTGACCACCATCGGCCGGGAGCTGCACACCCTACCGGCTTGATCGCATGGTTGGGCGATCGGCCTGACCCTGGGACGGGGGCCGCAGGAGGAGTCAGTCCGCCGAGCTGGCCAGGACAACCCGCTTGCCTGCGACCCAGCGGACGCCGAAGTTCAGGATCATGACCACTCCGAGCAGCACCAGGTCAAGGTCGTGAAGAAGCCGAGCCCCGTCGTCTGGATCGCCAGCCACGACTTCCACACCAGGATCGCTGCCAGCAGCGCGGCCAGAACGACGATCAGCAGGGCAGCGCACTGGCAAACCCGCTTGAAGATCGCGTCTCCGACGCGGCTGAGTCGTGCTCTCGCCGGGGGCAAGCCGTCGCGCGGTTCGGCTTCCGCGGCGGACGTGCCAGCGCTGGTGGTCTCGCTCATGAACCTCTCTCCGTGGGGTGCCACTCACTGCCCGACCTTGATCTGGTCAAGTTTCTTGTCGGCGCGTTGGACCAGTGCCTCGGGCAGCTTGGCATAGTGCAGGGCCTCGGTGTATTGCTGGCCGTCGTGGATGACCCAGCGCAGGAAGTCCACGACCATCTGTCCCTTGTCCGCCGGCAGCTTCTCGTAGACGACGGCCCAGGAGGTGCCGCTGACGGGGTAGGAGTCCTTGCCCGGAGCGTCGGTGATCGAGTAGCGCAGGTCGTCGGGGATGTCCTTCAGGGAGGCGTTGGCCGCCGCCGTGACCGACTCCAGGCTGGCCTTGATGAACTCCCCCGCCTTGTTCTTCACCAGGCCGAACTTGATGTCGTTGCCCATGACGAGTGGGATGTGCAGCACTTCGCTGCCATTGTCTCGGCACTTCTGGAGTTGCTCATAGAATGAGGTTTCAGAGAAGAACAAGTGAAGACAGTGTGAGCGGAAGTTGCCGTCCGCGTGGAATCACCTGGGAGAACGGGACGACGATTCAGAGAAGATTGGTACGCGCTCAGCCGAGCAGCCAGCGGGCCAGGAGGAAGTAGAGCAGCACGGACACGGCGTCGGCGAGGACGCGAACCATCGGTCCCGCTGCAAGCCGGGAGTCCCAGCCGAGGCGCGCGAGCAGGACAGGCAAGCCGACACCCACGAGGGCGGCGCTGATCATCCCGCCCCCGACTGCCCCTCCAAGGGCCAGGGCCAGTGCCAACGGCACTGCCCACACACTCATCGCGACGCCCCCCCGCGGCCGCACCATCGATCCATCCCAGCACTGCCCCAACCAGTTCGCCGACCCCGACGAGGCGGAGTCCATCACCCACGGCAAGGAATATCGGATCTCCGGAGAGGTCCAACCTTACTCGTAGGGCCCTGGCGTTCAGCTCAAGTTCGCGACCCTGATGGGAGGGGCGTCATGAGGCGGCGCGGCGCGGGCCTTCGGGCACGTTTTCACGAGACCCTTGTGCGTTTCCCGCACGGTCTTCATCGAACGAACACGCGGCCGGATTACACTCCCCTTCCTCACCAGAAAACGGGCCCCTTGAAAAGTCAGGCTGTCTGGCTTCATCCCGTTTTCTTGTTCCAACAATCTGCGGAACCTCGGCGTGGCCTGCCTCAACTTCGAGTCCAGCAACAAGGGCCTGCCACGCGCTGGCGAGCATCTTGTTACGGGCGACTTCGGCGAACGAGTAGTAACCGTTTCTATCCCAGCAGGGGCACCGGGGGCCGGGCGCAAGCCGCCCGGCCCTCCTCACGCCGCCTATGACCCCGGCCCGAAAGTAGGTCAGGCTTTCCAGCCTGACGTTGAAGTCGCGTCAGGCTGGAAAGCCTGACCTACGTTCCAGCCGGACGTTGAGGCCGCGTCAGGCTGGAAAGCCTGACCTACGTGCGTTGCTTTCGTGCCGGGGTCATGCCACCTCCGGGTGAGCTGGGGCGGTCGGCGTCGCTACCCCCTCACCCCCAACCCCCTCGCCCCCGAAACGGGGGCGAGGGGAGAAAGGGGGCGGCGACCCAGACCTGACCATCGCCTCCATATCCCTTGGGAAAAATGCTTGCCTGTCGCTCCCGTTCAGGATAGCTTCGAGAGAAGAAGTTCACCGTCTCAGCGTTCCGAGCATCCCGGAGAGAAGGCATGATCAAACGCATTTCGTTTGTCGTCTTGTTGTTCCTTGTCGGCGTCAGGCTGCCTGCCCAGGAGAAGACCCCGCCGCCGCGCAGCGACACCGAGAAGAAGGCGCTCGCGAAAATCCAGCAGCTCGGCGCCTTCGCGATGGAGCTGGCCCAAAACGATCCGCGCCTGGAAGTCTCCTACCATCTGATGGACAAGGAGATCACGGTCGAACACCTGGCGCCGTTGAAGGAGCTGAAAGGCGTCGTCCACCTCAATCTGCGCGGTCGGGCCGTGACGGACGCCATGCTCGCCCAGGTCAAGGAGGTGACGTCGCTGACGCGACTGCACCTGGAGAAGACCAAGGTCACCGACAAGGGGCTCGTGAACCTCAAGGGGCTGGCCAACCTCGAATATCTGAACCTCTACGGCACCGACGTGACCGACGCGGGGCTCGCCAACCTGGAAGGGATGAAGAAGCTCAAGAGCCTCTATCTCTGGCAGACCAAGGTCACCGACGCTGGCGTGGCGAAGCTGAAAAAGGCCCTGCCGCAGGTGGAGATCATCCGCGGCTTCGAGGAAAAGCCCAAAGAGACGTCCAAGGTCGACCCGAAAAAGCCGGCAAAGTAGGGCGAGCGGGGGCGTGAGCGAGCGGGGGGCGTGAGCCCCCTGATCAAGTCATCAGGGGGCTCACGCCCCCCCGCTCGCCGCAATCGAGAGAAATCGGCCCAAAGTGCTCTTGCCCAGATTGCTGGCGTTTGTTACAACCTCATAACCAGCGTATTCTGCCACGCAAGATGCGTAAGGTGGATCTATGAAGGCCCCGCGCAGGGAAGCGGCTTTTCTCCTCCTCTTAACGCCTGTCTCGTTCTCGCGGCCGCCAAACAGCCGCTGATCTCCCCGGTACGAACCAGCGCTTCCGACCAAGGACCTTCTCCGGCTGCGCCCGGAGGGAAGAGGCCGCCCCCGAGCCGATTGGCAATCCTGTTGTGTGGTCAACGTGAAAGAAGAGTCCCATGCTTGTCCTGACCCGTCGTGTGAAGGAGCGGCTGCTGATCCCGTGCATCCAGATGGCAGTCCAGGTCCTGGCGGCACGCCCCACCGGCGTCCGCCTGGGCATCATCGCCCCGCCGGAGGTCACCGTCCTCCGCGAGGAGGTAGCGCCCGACCCGGCCGCGCGGCCCGCGGTCGACTCCCCCCCGGTGGGAGAAGGCAGCCGCCTGCGCCACCTCCTCCGCAACCGGCTGCATAACCTGTCGCTGGGGCTAGCGATCCTGCGCCGCCTCGTGCCGGCGAGTCGGCCCGAGGAAGTCCAGGCCGCCCTGGACACGATGGACCGCGAGTTCGCGGACCTGCGTCTGCACCTCGCCGACCTCCTCTGCGCGATGACCAGCGACTCGGGCGAGGCGGTGGCGTCCGACGTAGCCCAGGTCGGGTAGGGTCGATGGACAGGCCCTGGTCGCCCAGCGTGGTTTCGGGTCCTGATGGAGGTGCCATGACCCTCAACCCGAGGAAACACTCGCCCCATCGCCACCCACTCCGCTGGTCCTTCACGCCCTGCCGGCTGCGGAGCTTCAGCCGCTGTCCGCTGCGAGACGGCTGGCCACTCACGGGCTGGACGCCACCGCGGGGGATGGTCCTGCCGGGCAAGCGCGTCCTGGTCGTGGAGGACGATGCGTTCGCGCGAGGTGCGATGTCCGCTCTCCTGGAAGCAGAGGGCTACCAGGCCACCAGTGCGGCCAACGGCCGTGAGGCCCTCGGCCAGCTGCGCGGCGCCCTCCTGCCCGACCTCATCCTGCTGGACCTCATCATGCCGGTGATGGACGGGCTGGAGTTCTGCCGGCGGCAGAGCAACGACGGTCGACTGGCGGACATCCCCGTCCTCATCGTCTCGGCCCGGGATGCCGTCCTGCCTGACCCGTCCCTGGTTCCCCAGATCGTGGGGCACCTCGTCAAGCCGGTCCTCGTCGACGACCTGCTGGCCCATGTCCGCCGCGAAACACTGCGGGCCCGGTCGAGTGGATAACGCCTGTCCCGTCTGTCTTTCTCCCGCGCCCCCGTTCACTTCTTGAACGCCACGATCAGGCCGATCACGATGGCGGCCACCACCGCAAGACCGAGCAGGATGGCGAACAGGACCTTCGCGGCGCTGATCGGGTAGTCGCCAGCCGCCTCGCCCGTGGCGGCATTCACCGTCACACAGTAGTCCTTGTTGCGGAAACGGTAGCGGCCACGATAGACCGGCATCAGGACGTGTCGCAGCGTCACGCCGACGTGCCGCACGTCGAGCCGCTCGATCTTTTGCTTGTCGCCGCCGATGTCGCGCGCGGCCAGACGACGCACCTCGGCGGCGAGGACGTCCCTTATCTTGCCGAACGCCGCGCGGGCGCTGACCTCGCACGGCTGCACCTTGTGCGATCCGGTAACGTCGGCGGAATGAGGCTGCAAGGCCCCCTCGCGCGGCTTCAGGACGTGTGCGTGACCGTCGGGCACGCCGGACCAGCCGCAGACGACCTCGTTCTCGAAGTGGTGCTGTACCTGGCCGGAGACGTACTCCCAGCGGGTCTTGGTGACTTCGCGCGTCTGCGTGTTGCCGGCGGCGTCGGTCGTCTCCTCCTTTTCCTTGTAGTCGGTGCCGCGTTCGCCGAAGTACGTGGCCGCGGCCGTCCCGCTGACCAGCCAGACCGGCACATACATGGGCTCGGCATCGTCCTCGAGCATCGCCGTCTTCTTGAGCTTGCCAGGAACAAAGCGCAGCCCGCGCAACCAGTCGTTGAATGCCGAGTGCAGGTGGTTCCGATCCAGCGTCAGCGGCACGTGTCCTTCCGGTTCGACCGGCCGCGCCGACAACCCCGCCAGGTACGCCTCCAGGTCGTCGTTCGCCATCGCTCGTTCCTCCCGCTGCAAGGCTCGATGTCCGGACGCCTCAGTGGCCGCCTCGAATGGTGGTTGGTGGGAGGGCGAGGCTCCTGCCGAGCCGGCTCGGCAGGAGCCTCGCCCTCCCGGAAACGGCTCGGCAGGAGCCTCGCCCTCCCGTTTTCCAGCCGGCCCCTCAAACCCGTTCGTTGCATTCCATGCAGTCGGCGCAGGCAGTCCGCCCAGTCTACTTTTCTCTCTCCGCAAGACACCTTTTTCTTGAGCCACCCTCCCAAGCTTGCTATTCTACAATTCTTCACACGCCCGGACTCGCACGGCCGGAGCCCGAAAGGGATCGTGGATCGGGAAACGCTGTACTCCTGGTTAACCGCGACGCGCCTGGCGCGCGGGTTGGCAGACGCTCTGCTCCGGCGGCGAGCCCGGCGCCGTTTGCTCGCCCTCGACGGCGCGTCGCCCCGTGCCCAGGTCCGCACGCTGCTGGGCCTCGTCCATCGGGCCCGCGGCACGCGCTTCGGCCGCGAACATGACTTCCATCGTGTCCGTACCCCCGACGACTTCCGCCGCCTGGTGCCCCTGCGCAGCGCCGCCGAGTTGTGGCAGCAGTACGGGGTCCCCGCGCTGCCCGCGCTGGGCGGTGCCGCCTGGCCGGGACCGATCTCCTACCTCGCCACCTGCGACGTCGCGCCCGGCCGGGTGTCGCCGCCTCTGCCCGTCTCGCGCGAACTGGTCGCCACACACCGCGAGGCCCTCTGGACAGCGCTGGCCCTCGTTCACGGCGCACGCCCGCAGGCCCGCCTTCTCTCCGGGTCGCTGCTCTTTGTCGGCGGCGGCGCCGCCCTGACGCCCCTGAGTGCCGGCGTTGCGACCGGCAACCTCGAGGAACTGACCCGGGCCCAGCTGCCTCGTCTGCTCCGCCCCTACATGGTCGTGGCCCCCTATTCAGGCGACGCCTCGCTGCAGGCCCTCGCCGAGCGCGGCCCCGACCTGCCGGTAACCTGCCTGGCAGGCAGTGCCCGCCGGCTGGTGCGGCTGTTCGACTGCCTGCGCGAGCGGACGGGTTGTGAATGCCTGCTCGACGCCTGGCCCGGACTGACGGCGATCCTCTACTCGCGCGGCCCGGACGACCCCGACCGCGCCGAGCTGGCCCGCCTCGCCGGGACTTCCGCGGGTCCGCCGGTCCTGCTGATGGAGGCGTGTGTTCGGCCGGAGGGCGTCTTCGCCATCGAGGACCCGCGTCACGGTCTGCTCCGTCTTGCCCTCGATCATGGCATCTATTTCGAGTTCGTCCCGCTAGAAGAACTGGGCCGGCCGAGACCCGGGCGGCACGGCCTGGAAGCGGTGGCGACCGGCCTCCCGTATGCGCTGGCGGTGACGACGCCAGGGCTGTGGGCGTGCCTGACGGGACTGACGGTCTGCTTCGAGAGGAACAACCCGCCGCTGTTGTCCTCGCTCGAGGCGGAGCTGCCGGCGCTGCCGCCGGCGCAGATCCTGCCGCTCAGAACGGATGCTCCTCTTCCATCGGCTCCTCATCCTGGGCTGCCCCGTCCACAAAGCGCCGACAGGGCGGCAGCGCCTGCAAGAAGGTTTTCCCGTAGCCCTTGGTCAGCACGCGCGGATCAAAAATGACGACCATGCCGCGATCGGTGCAGGTACGGATCAACCGGCCGAAGCCCTGCTTGAACTTGATCACCGCCTGCGGCACTTGGTACTCGATGAACGGTTGACCGCCGGCCGCCTGAATCGCTTCCTGCCGCGCCGCCAGGATCGGCCGGTCGGGAGCGGTGAACGGCAGCTTGGTAATGATCACGTTGACCAGCGCCTCGCCCGGCACGTCAACCCCCTGCCAAAAACTGTCCACGCCGAACAGCACCGCTCCCGTTGTCGTTCGGAACTTCTCCAACAGTTGCGACCGCGGAAGCCCGTCGGCCTGGCTGAGGATCGTCAGGCTTTCCTTCGCCAGCGGTTCGCGCAGCCGCTCGACGGCCCGCTGCATCGTCTGGTAGCTGGTGAACAGCACGAACGCCCGCCCCTGCGTCCGCGCGACGTACTCCGGGATGCGGCCGATCACTGCCTCGTCGTAGGCCTGCGGTGCCGTCGACGGGTCGGGCATGGTGCGCTGGAACAGGTGCAGTTCGGCCTGCTCGCGGTAGTTGAACGGACTGCCCAGTTGCAGCGTCTCGCAGCGCTCCTGAAGACCCAGCCGATCCTGAAAGAAGCTGAACCCGTGTCGCCCGCCAATGCTGAGCGTGGCGCTGGTCAGCACGACCGTCGGCACGCGCGTGTAGAGGGTCTCGCGCAGGGCCGGGCCGACATCGATGGGGGCGCTGACCAGGGCCACGCGCTGCCCCGCCTCGCCCGACGTCTCGATCCAGTAGACCTGTCCCTCCAGCGCCTGGCCGAGCCAGCGCTCGACTTCCTGGGCGACGCTGAGGCAGCGGTCGGCGACGGCGGAGAATTCGATCTTCAATTCCTCGTCGAGCTTGGCGGACAGTTCGGTGATTCGGCTGGACAGCTTGCGCAGTTCCTCGGAGAGCGGATCGCCGACGATGTTGGGTTCACGGACGCGAACCGAGTCCGAAGCGGGCCGCTGGAGTAGGGCAGGCATCTTGCCTGCCTGAGGGTTGGCAGGCTGGAAGCCTGCCCCACGGGAGCCGCGCGGCTGGCGGGCGGCCCAGGCGAGGACGTCGCGGAAGAACTGCTCGGCGCAGTTGCGCGTCATCTCGACCTGGCGGACCGCATCGCCGGAACCAAGGGCCGAGAGCAGGCCGCGGCGGGTGCGTGGGTTGTAGAGCTTGTTCAAGAGCCAGTCGAGGGAGCCGCGGCCGATCTGCAGGCCAAGGTGGTCGGAGGCGACGTCCTCAAGGGTGTGGGCCTCGTCGAAGATGACGACCTTGTAGTTGGGCAGCAGGGCGCCGCCGGAGCGACGCAGGGCGAGGTCGCTGAAGAACAGGGCGTGATTGACGATCAGCAGGTTGGCCCCGTGCATCTGCCGCCGGGCCTTGAAATAGAAGCACTTCGCGTAGTCGGGGCACTGCCGGCCGAGGCAGTTGCCGCTATCCGACTCGACGAGGTCCCAGACCCCCGGCGAGGGCTGGAAGTCGAGGTCGCTCTTGCTGCCGTCCTGCGTCTGCCGCGACCACTTGCCGATCTTATGCAGCTGCTGAACAGCGACCTGCTCGGTCAGCAGCATGCCCATGCGCTGCTGGGCACCGCGGAGACGGCGCAGGCTGATGTAGTTGGACCGCCCCTTGACGAGGACGGCGCTGAAGTCGCGCCCCATGACGCCGCGCAGGAAGGGGATGTCCTTGTGGATCAGCTGTTCCTGCAGGCTGATGGTGTGCGTCGAGATGACGACCTTGAAGTCCTTCTTGTCGGTGGCGTGCAGAATGGCGGGAACAAGGTATGCAAAGCTTTTGCCGACCCCTGTGCCGGCCTCGACCATGAGGTGGTGCGGGCCCTTGATGGCGGCGTTGACGGCCTCGGCCATCGCCAGCTGCTGCGGCCGCGGCTCATAGCTGCTCAGCGCCCGGGCTATGGTCCCGCCCGGGGCGAGGATGGAGGTGACCGAGTGCTCAGCACCTTTCGGCTGCTCAACGCCTTTCGGCATCACTGAATCCGGCACGTTCGGGCGCCTCGCAGCTAGAGCGTGGCCTTCACCATGACGACTGAGCAATTGTAGCAGAGTGGCCCGCCTCGCGACAGATCGTTCGGCCGGTCAAAACGAAAAAAGAGAGGGCCGGACTCCAGAAAGAAGGCCGGCCCGGCCGTTCGCGGCGCGTCTATCTCACGACCGGGGACATGGGCGGCTCTCGGGCTTCGGCTGTCGGCGATCGGCTGTCGACCAGAAAGCAGAGCGGCGGCCCTTCTTCTGGCCGAACATCGGATCGGAACGCCTTTTCGCCAGGTCACTCCTGGCATGTTCCGCGGAGGACTGCTGGGACCTCGTCTGGTGCCTCAGCCAATAGGTCCAGATCATGGGGAGGCTGACAACAAAGAGAAGATTCATCAGGGTTGTCCAGTCACTGCCGTTCTGGGTTAGAACGGACTTGTTACCTACGCTACCTTCGTCCGCTGATTCAGCGCGACTTTCCGGAGGAACCACTGCAAGCACTTCGTCCGCTTGGCCCGACGCCGGCAGTGCCCCTGGGCCCTGTTCCTCGCTCGATGGAGTCTCCAGTTGCTCGGCGTACGTCTCGGAAAGAAGGCCCTCGGCTCTGACATCGCGATCCGCCGAAGGCGAACGGCGAGCGCCAACAGCCTGCCGGTTGGTGCCTGGCCGTTGCACGTCGGCCTTCTGGGAAACATTCTGCGAGGCATTCAAATCGAGAAACGTGTTGAGAGCGACGGCTTCGAGGAGGGCGCCTCTCGCTGGCTGGGAATTCCCATCGGCGGGGAGAAGCATGATGGGGTGGGAAGCCGGAACGGCCGTGAAGACAGATCCGCTCAAGGAGACGCCCACCCTCGGGGCGGCCGGGACAGGTGCCTCGATCCTCATACTCGGCTGCGAGAAGGTGGACAAGGTCGGAGCCAGGGCCAGGGACGATTCCCTCAAGGGCAGAAGGGCCGCGATCGGGATGGGTCGGTCCTCGCTGCTGGCCCGGAATGCCGGACCACCGCTCGGCGGGAGTGGGTAGTCCCCCGGCTCGCCCGGGGCGTTGGGGTCAAAGGCGCCCGCACCCGCGGTGTCCGCCCCCCGTCTTCCTGGGGCCTGAATGGCCCCGAACAGGCCGTGCTCCTCGTCATCGATTCCGGCTGCGAAGAACAGGGTATCGGCGTCCCCTCCCGCGTGGCCGTTGCCGAGTGTCAACGCCCACAGATTGGGGATGGCGATCGGGGTGCCGTTGTCATCCGCGAGGTCGCCGAGGAAGGTTCCGCTCCCCGGGTCGTAGGCGTTGATGTGGCCGTCGCCGTTGTTGCCGACGAGCAGAGCGCCGCCGAAGGGACGCCAATCCGCAGGAGCCAGCGCGAGCCCCCAAGGTGAGTTGAGCGCGCCCCCGGAGGCGAAACGCCGGACCAGGCTGCCGTCGGTGTGGTAAACGTCGATGAAACCGTGCCCCACGCCGGCGATGTCCTCGCGGCTGTCTTCGTCCTGCTGGGCGTAGGTAACGAAGAGCAAGTTGTTGATGTTCTGGATGTTGAACGGGGCAAAGCCGTCCGGGAGGTTCGGGTCCTGAAAGGAACCGGGGCGCACGACTGGCCTGAAAGCCTGGTCGAACACATCGATCGTGCCGCGGCTGAAATCGGCGGCGTAGAGGAAGCGGTGGCCGGCGGGATCGGCCGCGAGGGCGAGTCCCGTGTAGACGGCCCCGGAGGACGAGTTATCAACCACCAGGAGGGCGCGGGTCGGATCGACGACGGCGGTCCAGCCGGAGATGGTACCGTCCTGGGTGGCGAACAGGAAGCGGCTGGGTGCGGAAACGCCGTCTTCCGAAATAGCAAACCCGGCCCCGCCGTTAAAGACTGTGCCGGTGGGCGTGCCGCTCGTGCCCCTCACCCCTTCCCCTCTCCCCCCGGGGGAGAGGGGAAGGGGTGAGGGGGGTACGGTCACGACCAGCGGCACGGGTTGTCCGCGCCCATCGAGGAGGTCGGAGACGCCGCTGCCGTTGTCGCCGAACCAGAAAGGGCCGGTCGGGCTGAAGGCGATGCCCCAGGGATTGACCAGATTCAGGTCCGTGACGCGGGCCAATCCCGGCACGTCCGAGGCCAGGTTGACCAGGCCGAAGCCTCTCGAGAGGAGGCATCGATCTTCCAGACCCTCGAGGACGGGCCGATAGGAATGCTGCCGGTCAGACGCAGCCCTATTCTTCGGGAATAAGGAGGGGAAACGCATGAGGCAGCCTCCCCCCTCACCCTA
>JACOUH010000455.1 GCA_016177925.1 Planctomycetota bacterium
AGGGGATGCGGCTTTGCGGAGCGGAAAGCTGCGTCGGGCCACACAATCTACCCAAATGGGGTTGTCGCCACCTTCGTACCCGATGCCCTGAACCGGCTGAAGTCCATCGAGCACTTCCGGCCGAAGCCCGCCCCCGCTCCGAATGAGACCATCGCGAAGTTTACGTACACGCTCGACAACGTCGGCAACCGCAGGGCGGTGAAAGAGGAAGGTGAGATCGGCCTGCGCGACGTCGTGTGGGGATACGACGACGAGTACAAGCTGACCTCCGAGGTTGCCGACGGCCCGAACCCCCTGAACGTCGGCTTCGTCTACGACAACGTGGGCAACCGGCTCACCCGCACCGACGGCTTGGCGACGACGCAGTTCTTCGAGTACGACGCGAACGACCGCATCAGCAAGCTGAACGGATTGCAGTTCCTCTACGACGCCAACGGGAACACGCTCGCCGACGAGGGCAACAGCTACACCTGGGACATCGAGAACAGGATGCTGAGCGCTGCCGGCGGCGGGCACAGCCTCGGAAACAGCTACGACGGCGATGGGATGAGGCTCGCGAGTGTGGCCGATGGGGCGGCGACGCAGTACGTCATGGACCCAAACACCGCCTACTACCGCGTGCTGGAGGAGCGAGCCGCAGGTGGGGCGCTCAACGTGTCGTACACGTACGGCGATGCGCTGCTGAAGCAGAGCCAGGGCCCCACCTTCTACCACGGCGACGCCATCGGTAGCACTCGGACGCTGACAGACCTTGCGCAAACCATGACGACCACGTACGCGTATGAGGGCTTCGGTTCCCTGCTCGCAACGGCGGGCACGCCGCCGAACAAGTACCTCTTCGCGGGCGAGCTGTTGGAGGAGAGCGTGGGTCTGTACAACAACAGAGCCCGGTGGATGAACCCGCGACTCGGACGGTTCCTCGGAATGGACCCACTTGAGGGCATTCCGAAGGCACCACGGTCTTTGAATCGCTTTGTCTATGTGCTTGATGAGCCAGTGCAGGCCACGGACCCGGGCGGGGCCTGGCCACCAGGAATTCACAGCGCTCTCCTAGACGCTGCCTTTGTCGGAAACAATACGTATGGTTTCGACTATGCCAGAGACCGGATAAAGCTTCTCAAGGCCGTGAGCGCAGAGCAGGACGACCCCTGGGAGGGTGGCCAAGACACAAGCAGGTCCTATCAGCATGCGATGTACGATGGCGATAGCCCCCAAACGCCGCAACAGGGAAAGACGCTCTATGAGAACTTTATCAGGGACGAGAAAGAGTTTGCCATCCAGGTTGTCAAACTGGGGAAGGGCCCGCAAAACTTTGACCTCGCCATGGATGCTCTTGGCCGCGGCATGCATGCGTTAATGGACAGCACCTCTCCAGCGCACAGGGACGATACCGGAACTCCTCTTCCCTGGTATGGCCTGTCGGATGTGCCGGACCTCCTGGTCCACATAAGTCGGGAGAGTAACATCACTCAGTATCAAGTTGATGTGACCGTGGCGTTGTTGCGCAATTACTACATACAATGGTACGGGGCATGGGGTGGTCCCTGCGGGAATCCTCCTGCACCTCGTGTAGCGCCTTGCTTCGGGGGTACAACTCTTGGGAATACCGGGCTCGGACCGTTCCTAGTCCCTGAAATCGCTTTCCCTTAACCCCTTGAGCGTGGGCAACGATGCCAACGGATCACTGGCGGCGCGACGAAGAGGGGATGGGGGCCGCGCTGCGCCTACCCTATCTTACAGGACCTCGTTCGCCCTTAGCCGGTAAGGAAACGAACATGCGCCGCCGCCTCTAGGCAAACGGCAACGCCTCACATGTCGAAGTCTGCACGCATAGTGATTGAGCTTCTGTGTGCTGGCACTGTGCCTTGCGCCGTTATCATGGTGGGAAAGATCCCCGGTTGCGGGCATGTTTCCAGGTGGCTTAATTACCCGGCCTTTCTCGTCGCATCGAAGTTTGGCACGCACGATTTGAGTTTCGCGTTCGCGCTTGTGGTGGTGGATTGGCTGTTCTATGGGGCGCTGGCGTTCTGCATCATCCATGCGGTCTGGGGCTTGCTTACCCCGGAGGAAGTAGCCGAGGAGGGTGGAGGGAGAGGTAAGACCGAGCTATGAGAGACAGTGTAGTGACGCAATGCGCAGGAAGTGTAGGTTTTCGGCAGCCTTCCGGCCTCGCCGCCTGGCGCGGCTTTCAGCGGGTCGTTTCAGGGGTCCCTTTTTGGCAGGGGCGGGCGGCCGAGTCGGTGGCCCCTGCGGCGGGCTCGTTCTAGCCCGACCCGCGTAGCGTCGCTGCGGGCGGAGCGCCCGGCGTCGGCGAGGGCGGCCAGCACGCCGAGGATGGCCTGGGTGCTTTCCTCGTCGCGCGGGTCGATGGTGATGCGCTGGGCGACGACCTCGACGCGGGTGCCGGAGTCAACGAGCTTGCGGATGATGGAGAGCAGGTCGGGGACCGTGTAGCCGAAGGCATGGAGCTTCTGGACCAGCACGGCGTCGATCTTCCTCTCGCGCGCCGCGGTCAGGAGCCGCTCGAGGGCTGGGCAGCCACCATGCGCGCTTTCCGTCTCCTCGATCTCCATGGCCACGCCGTAGCCCCTGGCCGCGGCAGCGGCGCGTAGCTCTCGCCAGGGCGTGCGCTCGATGATCGAGGGCCGGTGGTAGAGGGCGGCACGCGGGCGCGTCACGCGGGCCATTGGGATCCGGATCTCGCCGGCCTTGGATCCGGCGTGGCGAGCGCCTGCTCCACCTCGGCGCTGAGGCTCTCGATCGAGAGGCGGGCGTAGGCGGCGCGGGTGGTCTCGGTCGAGGCGTGCCCGAGGAGGGTTGAGACGACTTCCTCGCGGACGCCGCGGTTGAGCAGCGTCGTGGCCATGCTGCGTCGCAGGGTGTGGGGCGTGACCCGGCGCGGGATCTTGGCGGCCGCGGCGGCGCCACGGACGATCTGCTCGATGCGGCGCGTCGTGAAGGAGCCTCGGCGCTGCGAGAGCAGGAGCGGCCCGCGTCGCCGGGGGCCGATGTAGGAGGTCAGCTCCTGGGCGAGCGCTCGGGGGACGATGACGATGCGGTCCTTGCTGCCCTTGCCGCCGCGGACCTCGGCGTAGCCTTCGGTG
>JACOUH010000456.1 GCA_016177925.1 Planctomycetota bacterium
CCTTCCTTGGCTGCAGAGACCTAGCGCAACCGATCGAACCGCCGGGTACGGACCCGTACGCACGGTGGTGTGGCAGGGGCAGGCGGGCGACCGCCTCCCCTATGCCGATCAACGCCCACACTGTCAACCAGGGCGTTTGTCTCGCCTATCAACCCGAACGCGCCGCCCCTTCCTTCGCCTGCCGAGCCCAGCCCGGGAGCGGGAGCGCTTCTTGAAGTGACGCCGCTTGCGGCGTAGCATCCGCGAACGAGCCGTGAATCGCTTGGAAGGGTGTCGTGCAACTCCTCTTCGCCAGCACACTGTTCACCGGGGCGTTCCTCTTGTTTCTTGTGCAGCCGATGGTCGGCAAGATGCTGCTGCCGAAACTCGGCGGCACGCCGGCGGTGTGGAGCGTCTGCATGATGTTCTTTCAGGCGGCGTTGCTGGCCGGCTACGGCTATGCGCACGCGGGGAGCATCTGGCTGGGCAGCCGGCGAAGCGCGCTTCCGCACCTCCTGGTGCTGGCCTTGCCGGCGCTGGTGCTCCCGGTCGCCATCCGCGAAGCCGCGTTTCAAACCGACTTCGCCTGGCGATTCCCGGCGCTCGTCGCGGTGGCCCAGTTGACGGCCGCCGTCGGCCTGCCCTTCTTCGTCGTCTCGACCACCGGACCGCTGCTGCAACGCTGGTTCGCGGACACCGGTCATCCCGCCGCACGCGATCCGTACTTCCTCTACGCCGCGAGCAATCTCGGCAGCTTGCTCGCCCTCTTCGCCTATCCGGCGCTCATCGAACCGCTGCTGCCGCTAGAAGGGCAGGGCGAAGTCTGGGCGCTCGGGTACAGCGGGTACGCGGTCCTGGTGCTCTTCTGCGCGATCGCGCTGTGGCGCGGCCACGCGCCAACCAGACCTCCAGCCACGCTCGCAGACGCCGTTGCCGGCGATGCGGGAGCCTCATGCGACGATGCACGAGTCTCGTGGCGGCGCCGGCTGCGCTGGGTGCTGCTGGCGTTCGTGCCGTCCAGCTTCCTGCTCGGGGCGACGACCTACATCTCCACCGACCTCGCCCCGATCCCCCTCCTCTGGGTGCTGCCGCTGGCGATCTACCTGCTCACCTTTGTCCTCGTCTTTGCGCGCAAGCCGCCGATCTCGCACTACTGGGTCAACCGGTTGTTTCCGATTGCCGCCCTCGTCCTGACGCTGGTGCTGCTCACCGGCGCGACGGAGATGCGCGGGCTGCCCGCCTGGATACTGGTCGGGCTCCACCTGCTCGTCTTCTTCGCCGCCGCGATGATCGGCCACGGTGAACTCGCCCGCGACCGCCCGGCGCCGAACCGCTTGACCGAGTTCTACCTCTGGCTGTCGGTGGGTGGCGTCGCCGGCGGGTTGTTCAACGCCCTGCTGGCGCCGATCATCTTTCACCGCACCGGATTGACCGAGTATCCGCTGGCGCTCGTCCTGGCCTGCCTGATTCGCAATGCCGCGCCGCCCGGCGACGAACAGGCCGTCGCGCCCCTGCCGGCCACCCTGCGGGATTACCTCCTGCCTGCCGCCATCTGGATCCTCGCGGTCGGACTGATCTACGCCACCGAGTGGATGCAGATGGACGCGGGGCCGCTGCGCACCGGCGCGATGTTCGGCCTGCCCTGCGTGCTGGTCTACACGTTCATGGATCGGCCTCGTCGCTTCGGGCTGGGGATCGCGGCGTTGCTCCTGGCCGGGGCGGTCAACCCGACCCAGAAACTCCTGCACCTCGAGCGGAGCTTCTTCGGCGTGCTGAAAGTCGCGCTCGTCCGCTCGGAATCGGGCGAGCGGTTCCGCGTCCTCTATCACGGCAACACGATCCACGGGCAGCAAAGCCTCGATCGCACCGACGCCGACGGCCGCGTCGAGCCGCTCACCTACTACCACCGCACGGGTCCGATCGGCCATGTCTTCGAGAAGTGGCTGAAGCCGACGCCCGCCGGCCGGCGCATCGCGGTCGTCGGCCTCGGCACCGGCTCGCTCGCCTGGTACGCCAGAGCCGGCGACGACTGGACCTTCTACGAGATCGACCCCGCCATCCGCGACGTCGCCGAGAACCCGAACTACTTCCGCTTTCTCTCCGAATGCCCGGCCGGCAAGCCGCTCATCGTCGTCGGCGATGCCCGCATTCGTCTGCAGGAAGCGCCGCCGCGCGCGTTCGACCTGATCGTCCTCGACGCCTTCAGCTCCGACGCGATTCCCACTCACCTCCTGACCGTTGAAGCGTTCCGCCTGTACCTCGACAAGCTGACCGACGGCGGCGTCATCGCCCTGCATGTCTCCAATCGCTACGTCAGTCTCCAGCCGATCCTGGCGCGGCTGGCCGAACGCTTCCAGCCGCGGCTCGCGATCCGCGGCTGGCACGACAGCGCCGGCAGCGACGCGCCGGGCAAGCTGCCGGCGGAGTGGGTAATCCTGGCCCGGCGCGAGGCGGATTTCGGTCCCCTGGTCTGGCCACATGGCCCGGACAAGCCGGCGGTCACGGTCTGGGAACCGCTGCGGCCCGATGCCGACACGCCGCTCTGGACCGACGGTTTCTCCAACCTGCTTGGAGCGCTCAAGTAGAGGAAGCCGACGGCTTGCGCGAGCGTGATCGCGTCCTGGTGGATGTCCGAACCGACGTGGCGTATCGTACTCCCCATGGACCAGCTAATGAATCAGGCGTTAATCCGGGCTATCCACAGACAGACGATGTACGAACACCCGGCACCACCCAACAGCGTCCGAGAGAGGCCTCGCAGGCTCCTCCCGGACGCTCGGCGGTTAGTCGCCGTCTAAAGAAGGGCACCGCCCAACAGCCTTGAGCACCTTGGAGCGGGATAAGCTGATTATGGGGATAGGAACTCTAAAGGAGGGCACCGCCCAACAGCCTTGAGCACCGTATGCAGACTCCCCTGTGCCTCCGACAGTTGGTTCAGGGTGTCCTGAGCGTCCGTCAGCAGCCTGCGTTGGACGGCCGGGAGATGCGGCGAGTTGAGAAGTTCGCTGATCTGGCCCTGAAAGCCCAGGAGTGTCGTGTCGGCAGTGCAGAAAAAGTTCAAGGACTCAAAGGACTCAAAGGATTCCAGGTTCATCTCAGAATCCGTCGTCCCTTTGACCGCGTCCATCCCCAGGCTGAGGAAAAAGCTATGCGCCTTCTTTGAAGCCCCGGGGGTCTCCGAAGTCCCGTCGGTGAAGGCAAGGATTTGCCCGGCGAGGCCCGCCAGGTGCGGATTCTGCTGCATCCTGACGGCTGCCTCCCGCACCTTCTGTACAGCGGGGACAAGCAACCCGATCAGGATCGCGATGATCGCGATCACGACCAGCAGCTCGATGAGGGTGAAGCCTGCTCGGCCTCGAAGTGCCACGTTCACTTTCATGGGTGCCTCCTTTGCTCGAAGTATGGCTGCCTCAGAAACGCGGTTGCCGCGAATGCGGAGCGGATACTACGCGAGCCCACGAGCCTCTGTCAAGAGCCCACTTGAGCAGTATCTGGAGCCCATGATCTGTCCGCTCCCAGCAAGCACCCGGGTTGTCATCGCCACCGAGGAGGTAGGGATGACTTCCACCAGGCTACGGTGGAGCGGTCCGTGAAAGTTCACGAGGTCCTCATGCAGGCGCTCACGCCCGCGTGGCCCGGCCGTACAGGGGCCGCTATCCTGCCTCCCACCTGATGACGCGCCAGAGGTTCGAGAAGTCATCCGTCCACGCCGGGACGCCGGGTTCACCGCCGAGACGCCGCCACTGCGCGCTGTCGGCCAAAGCGCCCAGCTCCCACGGCTCCCGCGCCATGACCACCCACCGCGACGGGTCCTTCCCCTCCTGCCGCTCCTCCGGGCTGAGGATGAGGTCGTCGCGCGAGTAGCTCTGCCCACCGAGCCTCAGGGCCGGGTTCCGGCCCCCATCGCCGCGACCGGCCGGCGCGCTTGCCGGGCGGGACGGCGGTGCGCTACAGTCTGGGCACGCTGGGCCAGGGGCGAGCGGAGTAACCGGGGGCGGCGAAGGGGACCAGAAAACGTGCATTGGAGCGCCTAGGTTCCGTCGGCATCCTTCGTCAGATCAGAAGAGCGACATGTTATCCTGAATCCTGCGTGAAAAACGATGATTTCACGGCTTGAGGGTCTTGATCTGGTGCAGGGCATACTTCCAGGCTGCTTCTCGGGGACCGCTGGCGGGCATCGCCAAGCGGGGGCGGTTGTGGGTTCGGCGCAGCTGGGCCGGCATCAGGAGGATCTTGTGGCGCAGGCTCTGCAGCGTGGCGTTCTGAAAGTCCGGGGGCAGGCAGAGCCGCTTGAACCAGTTCACCAGGTTGTAGGCCAGCAGCAAGAGATGGAAGTACGTCTCGTTGGCGAAGAAGTGGCGGGCGGGGATGCTGCCGAGAGCGTAATCCCCTTTGAGCTGTTTGATGAGCAACTCGACCCCGGCGCGATCGTTGTACAAGCGCCAGAGGTTGAGCGGTTGCAACGGGAGGTTCGTGACGAGGACTTGGTAATGATACTTGCCGAGCTTGAAGAGCGTCAGTTGCTCGCTGGGCTCCTCGGGCTGCGGCCGTCTGACGACGACGAAGCGGTAGGCGTGAGGCCACCGGGTGGGCTGGTAGCGGAACTCGGCGACCTCGACGCCTGGGCTGGGAGGGGTGTAGCGCAGGTGCGCCAACTTGCGTTTGATCGGTCTGGTCAGGCGGGCGACGATGACGAAGCCCGCCCGCTGATCCTCCAGCCACTCGACCAGCGCGTGATCGTACAACCCTTTGTCGGCGCGCACGATCACCGACCGGCCGCCTGGCCGGGGCGCGGGTAAAGCTGGCGGGCAAGGCCAACCGGTTCCAGTGCCAGGAGCAGGACGTCAACGACGACGCGGTGGCGGACCTCGTCTGCCACATCCAGACGGACGAGACGCAGCTCACGACCGGGTCGACGGTGGCCGTGCTGAATGCGGCGACGCTTCCGAGCGTGCCGGGCAACGACTCGACGCGACAGCACTACACGGGGAGCGACTGGATCCGGATCGTCCCGTAGCGCCCGCCTTACCTGGGTCGAGTGGCCCGCCGAGGCTTGACGCGCAGGCGGCTACCGCTCGGAGTCCTGCGAGCATGTCCGCGATCCAGCGCAGCAAGCTGACCGCGCCGGATCCCTGGGGCTACACGCCCAAAGCGCGCGGATGGGGGCAGCGGGCGCAGGAGCTGGTGGACCGGATCGCCCGGGACGGGGACACCGCGGCGACGCGGCAGGCCCTGGACACGCTCAGCGCCGAGATCGAGGGCGCCCGGGACTTCCGGGAGACCCGCCGGCTCTTCTGATCCAGAGCGCCTGAGCAGCAATCGCCAAAGCAGCCTGAGCGCGGACAGACCCG
>JACOUH010000457.1 GCA_016177925.1 Planctomycetota bacterium
GCGCTGGAACGGCAGCGACTGGCACAGCGCCTGGACTCCCGGTGGGCCCAGCGGCACCCGCGCCTGCCCTGGGGCCACCACGAAGTCGAACAGGGCCCGGCGGGTCGCGTAAGCGGGGCCGGCCACCGACAGAATCTCCTCTCTGCTTCCTCCTGAGGACTGGGTTCTTGGACAATCCCAGCTTAGGGAGGAGGCAGACGGTTAAAGAACTCGGCAGAACGGACGATCTGAATGCAAAAGTGTTACCCGGCTTTGAACCCTGCCTGCCAACCCCCCCTCCAAGTTGGCAGGCTGCCTGGCAGACCCGGCGACTGTGTCCGTCGCGGACCCGGGCCGTCGGATGCTGCACCCGGCGGTCAGTGAGGTCCTACAGAAGACCCACGCTTTTCCGGGAGCCTGGGCTCACCCAACCACCTATTCCCAGTCCAGGCCGAGCGGCGCAAGGTGGCGCCGTAGGCGCGTCAGGTCGAGGACCTGGACGTCCCCGCCGCCGGCGGCAGTGGCAAGCGCCCGGCTGTTGGCGCTGAAGTCGAGCGCGCGCACGGCGGTCCCGTGTGGGACCCAGCGAAACAGCTCGACGCCTGTGGCGGCGTCGCAGACCTGTCCCGAGCCGTCGGTGTAGCCAACCGCCAGCAGCCGGCCATCGGGACTGAAGGCTGCCGCCGTGGGCATCACCGGGCAGCGCAGGCGAAGCACGGTCCGGCCGTCGCGCAAGTCGAGGAGGGTCAGCAACGACTCGGCAGACAGGCCGACCGCGCCTCCCTCGGGGCGCGGCACGTCCAGCCAGACCAGCCGCCGGCCGGCCGGACTCAGCCGCGCCCAGAAAACATTCTTGCCCGCGGTGCCCTGCCCCAGCACGCGCCCTGTCTCTGCATCCCAAACGATCACCCCACCCACCGCCGGCAGCAGCCCCGCGAGGCCCGGCGGCGGCACGACGAGGAAGCGAGCATCGGCGCTGAGGAAGGCCTTGCGGGACAACCGCTCCGCTCGAAACGTCCGCACGACTCGGCCGGTGGCGATGTCCAGGATGTCTGCCCCCTCCGCACGCTGTCCCGAGGCGACCAGGAGTCGACCATCGGCGAGGAATGCTCCCGGCAGCCACCGGTCCCTGCCCACCTCCTCGGGCCTGCGCCGGAAGACTTCGCGGCCCGTCGCCGTGTCCCACGCCAGCACGCGGGACAGATCCATCAGCGCCACCTGCTTTCCGTCCGGCCGGAACAGCAGGCGGCCGCTGGGCGAGGGCTCCTCTGGCAGGGCGATCCGCCAGGCCACTTCCAGCGACGGCCGCCGCACCAGCACAACCTCCGGCTTCGGTGCGCCGGTCAGCACCGCCAGCCACGTCCCGTCAGGACCGAAGATGACATCCGACACCTCCCCCTCCCCGGCAGTGAACGCGGAGCGAATGCCCGGCCGCGACAGCTCCCAGACGTGCAGGACGCCGACCAGCTTGCCGCCGGAGAGCAGGTGACCGTCGGCGTCCCAGCTCAGCAGCCCGACGCCGTCGAGGTGGACGCGCTCCAGGTGGACCGGCTGATCGCGGTCGCGCAGGGGGAGGCAGTCAATCGAGCCATCCGCCCGTGCCGCCGCCAGGTAGCGGCCGTCGGGACCGAACGCCAACGGGAATCCGCCGCCGCCAAATCCACCCTGCCAGCGACGATACTCGGCGTGGCGGGCGTGGTCCCAGACCAGGACGGCGCCCTTGCCATCGGTCCCGACGCAGGCCACTGCCGCGAGCGGCAGGTGCGGACTGCATGACAACCGCTGCGGAGGGAGATCCAGTCCGCGGGTCGCCGTGGTGGCCAGGGGCAGCGGCAGTTCGTCCAGGGCCGGCTTGCCGCCCCGAACCGGGTCGAGGGTGGCCAGCCGGCGTTGCCCCAACGTGAAGACCAGCGTGTGCCCCTGTCCAAACGCAACGCCGTGGATAGGAGAGTCGGTGTGGTGCCGCCAGAGGGGCTCGGGGCTTGCGGCGTGCAGGTCCCACACCCCGACCTCGGCGCGCTCTTTCCCGCTCCACGCTACGGCGAGATAGCGGCCGTCGCTGCTGAACGTGAGGTGGACCTTCAGCGCCACGGCAAGGGTACCCGCGTCAGCGGGTCGCCCCAGATCGACGGCGCCGGGCAGACGGAGAATGCGCTGCCTCTTGCCGGACGGCATCTCGAGCATTTCCACGGTATGGCCGGAGCGCGCGACGGCAAGCACCTCTCCGTGCGGTCCGAGAGCGAAGCGACCGGTCAGCAAAGACAGGCTCGGGATGCTGTTGAGGACACGGCCGTCGGTCACATCGCAGACGCGGACACCCGCCGAGCGCTGGTCCTCGGCCAGCCACAGGCTGATCGCCCGTCGCCCGTCGGGACTGAGGGCACTCCCCAGCGGCCCGACCGCGTTGACCTGGCGCACCAGGCGAGCGTCGCGCGTCAGCAGGGCGGTGACCGTCTCGCCACGGAGGTCGGCTTCTGTCGGCAGCTCACCGTCGGCCGCGGGGTGGGCCGTCAGCAGCCGACGCCGCAGCCGCTCCGCTTTGCCGAGCAGCTCCAGGGCGCGCCAGCGCTTGCCGGGCTCCGGCGACTGGCGCACGGCGCGAGCCTGATCGTACAAGCTATGGACGAGTGCCACCTCCGCCTGCTCCTGTGCAGCGAGGACGCGCCGGTGTTCCTCGTGCAGTTCGTCGCGGGCTTTCTGTTCGCTCCGCAGCGCACGCTCCGTTTCCTTCACGGCCTCCTGCTCCCTTCGCACCTGCTCGTTGAGGTTCCAGGCGTACAGGAAGCTCAGGACGACGAGGAGTAGAGCCGACGTGGCGCTGACGCCGGCGAGGACAGGGTTGCGACGACACCAGCGGACCAGCCGGCCGAACTGGCTGATGCGGCGGGCGCGGATCGGCTCATTCGCCAGGAAGCGACGCAGGTCCTCCGCCAGCTCGAGCGCCGTGGCGTAGCGATTCTTCGGGTCCTTCTGAAGACATTTCAGGCAGACCGTCTCCAGATCGACGGGCACAGCGGGCTGCAGGCGGCGCGGCGGCACCGGCTCGACGTTCGCCACCTGCACGACGGTCTCGAGCGGCGTGGCGCCGCGGAAAGGAGGCCGGCCGGTGAGCAGCTCGTAGAGGATGGCCCCGAGGCAGTACACGTCGGTGGTGGGGCCGATCGCCCGCGACCCGCTCGCGCGGGTGCCCCGGCCGCCGGCCTGTTCGGGCGCCATGTAGCTGGGCGTGCCAAGGATGGCGCCCGAGTCCGTCAGGACGTCAGCGGGGACAGGATGAGCGCTGTCGGGCTGGAGCAGCTTGGCGAGGCCAAAGTCGGTGATCTTCAGGAGCCGGTCGGCGAGCGGGGGGCGTGAGCCTCCTGTTGCGGCAGGCGAGCGGGGGGCGTCAGCCCCCTGATGGCCCACAGCATCAGGGGGCTGACGCCCCCCGCTCGCCAGGAGGATGTTCGCCGGCTTCAGATCGCGGTGGACGATGCCGTGGTCGTGGGCGTGCTGCACCGCACGGGCTAGCGTCTCGACCAGGTGAGCCCCGACGCGGGGAAGGAGCGGGGTGCCGTCGAGTTGCTCCGCGAGGCTGCCGCCGGGGCAATACTCCAGTGCCATGTACGGGTGGACGACACCTGCCTCGGTGGCAACCGCACCGACGTCGTAGATCTGGACGATGTTGGGGTGCTGCAGTCGTGCCGCCGCCTCTGCCTCGGTGTGGAAGCGGGACAGGTGGTCCTTGCCGGCGTGCGTCCCGGCCAGGATCATTTTGAGGGCGACGAGGCGGTTGAGCTGGAGCTGCCGCGCCTTGTAGACGACGCCCATGCCGCCCCGGCCGAGTTCCATCAGGATCTCGTAGCCCGGCACGCGGACTTTCCCCGCCAGGTCGGCCTCTTCGTCTGGGGCTCGCGCTACCGTCCGCTCGCTATCGCCGGGGACGGACACAGGAGACAGGTCGACCGTGGCGTCGGAGACGGGGGCCAGCGGCGCGGCGGGGGCAGCAGGGGCCAACGTCGCGGCGCAGTGGGGGCAGCCGCGAAGGGGCTCGTCGTCGGGGGCCTCCCACTGGTGGCCTCGCGGGCAGGTATGCACGTTCTTCATCGGCGCGATCCCGGCGGGCGTCCCCTCGTGGAGATGAGTCCATCTGCCAGGATAACGTCGTTTACCCGTCCCGGTACAGCCGAGAGATCGCGGAATGCGGAAAATGCCCCGTTGCCCGTCACGATCCGCTGCGGACCACGGTGGGCCGACCATACCGTTCTCATTCGTCAGCGGAATCACCGAGAAGCGCGGGGCATCGTTTGTTGGGCGTGCTGGATTCCCTTGACTTGCGGGGTAGCGCTGACCAGGATAGGCAGAAAGACGGTCGGGATAGGCAGAAACGAGCCGAGAGAGGTAGAAAAGGTTCCAGAATAGGGAGCAAAGGCTTCTGCCTATATCTAATGTTGACCGGCCTCAAGCGGATCGCGGGGGAAGGGCCAGGGCCTACGATTCAAGGAGGAATTGCAGCGACGGCGAGTGCTCATGCCGGGTAGGGTTGCGATGGCCACCTTCTTGTTCTGGAACTTGTGCGGGCGCCCTTTGGAGCCGGTGCTCCGCCGCTTGACGGCCCGACACGGGATTGATGTGCTGATGTTGGCGGAATGCGCGATCCCAGAAGGCGCGATGCTCAACTCGCTCAATGCGGGGGGTCCGGGTACGTTCCGTCGCCTTCCGCCGGTCGCGTCACAGCGACTCGACCTCTATTCGCGCTTCGACCGGCTTTGCTTTGGTCCCGTTCTGAAGGAGGCGGATCACTATATCATCCGCTCGTTGACTCCCCCAGGCGGAATCGAAATCGTGCTGGTCATGGCTCACCTTGCCAGTCCCATCCGCAGGGATCTCCGGGCCAGGCACTCCCGATGCATCGGCTTTGCCCAGGCCATTCGCGACGCGGAGCAAGCGGCGGGCAACGACCGCACCGTCGTGGTCGGCGACCTGAATGTGAATCCTTTCGATGATGCCATGCTTGACGTTCGTGGCCTCAACGCCCTTGCCGACAGCCGCACCGTACTGCGCAAGGACCCGCGCCGGTTTGGCAGACTCCAAGTCGAGGAGTTCCGGCTCTTCTACAACCCGATGTGGAGCCACTTCGGGGACGCCGTCCAGCCCGCAGGCACCTACTACTACGACAAGTCCAACCCTGAAGTAGACCCCTTGTGGAACATCTACGATCAGGTGTTGCTCCGACCCGGTCTGCTGGATCGGTTCCGGAGCAAGAACTTGAAGATCCTGACAACGGACGGGCTTCATTCACTCACCAGGTCAGATGGCACGCCAAACGGTGATGGGTTCTCTGATCATCTCCCGATCTGGTTTCAACTCGATCTGCGCCGGAGGGTTCGCCATGCCAGCAACGAATCTTTGGCCTGACTTTCAGGCACCAGAGGCGATCAACTCGCCTGTCTTCCTGCTCAAGGAGCAGGCTACCGCATTGCAGCAAAAGACAAAAGGGCTCGTCTTAGCGGGACTGAGGCCGGCTTCAGCGCCGGACGGGAGCTTTTGGGTGGGCTTCAACCTCTATTCTCCGGCTCTGGGCGAGTACACCTACCGCCTCTTCGAGGTAACCTACCCGCCGCAGTTCTTCCCCGTCACGCTCACTGCTGCGGACACGGCCCAAACGGTGCAAACCTTGGACCAATTCAAGGCCCTTCTGGAATCGGTGTTGCGATCGTCCCGGACCAAGCAAGTCGTCGAGGCCATTATGGCTCAGGCCACGGCGCTCGGGGCGGTAGAAGCAGGCAAATAGAGTTTATCTCGCTGCCACTGTTGAGGGGGGCGGAAGGCAAAAAGGGGCGTGCAAAAGAACCGGGTCTAACGAAAGGATGCAGTTGACCGGGCCCGCCTTGCTACGTTCCGCGGGTTGAATTCTTTGTCGTCGGCCCGGCAACTGACCCTGGTGTCAGGCCAGGCGAGCCAGTCGGAGGGGGCATGGCAAGCCGCGCGATAGCGATCGGCGACATCCACGGCTGCCTCGACGCATTGGCCGCCCTGATCGACGCCATCGGCCCTGGGCCGGAGGATACGCTCGTCACCCTGGGTGACCACATCGACCGGGGACCTGACAGCCCCGGCGTACTGGACCGACTAATCGCCCTGGCCGGCCGGTGCCGGCTGGTCCCGCTCCTGGGCGACCACGAAACCACTCGGGCAAGGTGGCGGTGGTCGGCCACACGCCGCAGCTGTCTGGGGAGGTGCTCGACCTGGGCTCCCTAGTCTGCATCGACACCAACTGTGCCCGCGGGGGCTGGTTGACCGCGCTCGATACGACCATGGGCCGCGTGTGGCAGGCCGACCGCGCGGGGAGACTCAGGACGAGACAATAGGCTACTTGTGATGTCTAATTACATATCTAATCCCTCATAAGGGTCTGGTTGAGGACATGAGCGGACGCCCCATGCCGGCAAGGCCCAGAGTGCCGGGGGCAGAGTCCTGCGGGTTCGCCGTACTTCTGCGCAGTGTCGCGAAACTTCGTACGTTGTACTGTGTCAGTGACCCGCCCCTTGCCGGCAAGGCATGCCCTCTCGTGAGGGGCGATGGGGAAGGCCCGAACGACACCGGACAGAGGACAACGGACAAATGCCGGAGGCAACGCCGCCGATCAGGCCCGTGCGCAAGCTCATGGTCGCCAACCGCGGCGAGATCGCCATCCGCGTCTTCCGCACCAGCCACGAGCTGGGCCTGCGCAACGTCGCCCTCTACTCGCACGAGGATCGCTTCGCCCTGCATCGCTTCAAAGCCGACGAGGCCTACCGCGTCGGCCGGCCCGGCGAGCCGATCCGCGCCTACCTCGACAGCGAGGGTATCGTCGCGCTGGCCCGCCAGCACGAGGTCGACGCCATCCACCCCGGCTACGGCTTCCTCTCGGAAAACCCGCACTTCGCCCGCGCCGTCCGTGACGCCGGCCTCCTTTTCATCGGGCCGAGCACGCACATCCTCGAACAGCTCGGCGACAAGGTCGTTGCCCGTCGCATTGCCCAGCAGGCCGGCGTGGCTGTCCTCCCGGGCAGCGATTCGGCCGTCAAGTCCAACGGCGAAGCAAGGGCGCTCGCCGACCAGCTCGGGTATCCCGTCATCGTCAAGGCATCGATGGGCGGCGGCGGACGGGGCATGCGCGTGGCGATGACGCCCGACCGACTCGACGACGCCCTCGACCAGGCCCGTCGCGAGGCCGGCACTGCCTTCGGCATCCCCGACGTCTTCCTCGAGAAGTACATCCAGCGGGCCAAGCACATCGAGGTGCAGCTGCTCGGCGATCAGCACGGCAACCTCGTCCACCTGTTCGAGCGCGATTGCTCCGTCCAGCGCCGCCATCAGAAGGTCGTCGAGATCGCCCCGGCACTCAACCTCGACCCCGCCGTGCGCAAGCAAATCCTCGAGGCGGCCCTGACGGTCGGCCGCGCGGTTCGCCTCGACAACGCCGGCACCGTCGAGTTCCTCCTCGACGTCGACACGGGGCAGTTCTCCTTCATCGAAGTCAACCCGCGCATCCAGGTCGAGCACACCGTCACCGAGGAAGTCACCGGCTACGACGTCATCAAGTGTCAGATCCTGATTGCGCGCGGCTACCCCCTCGATGATCCCGAGATCGACCTCGGCGACCAGGCGAAGGTGGTAACGCACGGCCACGCCCTGCAGTGCCGTGTCACGACCGAGGACCCCGGCAACAACTTCCTGCCCGACTACGGCCGGCTCAGCACCTATCGCTCGGCCAGCGGCATGGGCATCCGCCTCGACGCCGGCCAGGCCTACGGCGGGGCGGTCATCACGCCGTTCTACGACTCGCTGCTGGTCAAGGTGACCGCCCACGGCCTGCGCTTCGTCGACGCTGCCCGCCGCATGGAGCGGAGCCTCCAGGAGTTCCGCGTCCGCGGCGTCAAGACCAACATCCCTTTTCTGATCAACCTCGTCACCAACCCCGACTTCCTCGCTGGCCGCTGCACGACGCGCTTCATCGACGAGACGCCCGCCCTGTTCCGCCTGCCGCAGCGCCAGGATCGGGCGACGCGGCTGTTGGCCTACATCGCCGAGGTGATCGTCAACGGCCACCCCGATGTCAGGGGTCAGGGGTCAGGGGTCAGGGGCCAGGAATCAGGAGTCAGCGAGGAGGTCCTTTCTTCCTTGTGTAGGACGGATTTCCAATCCGTCTGGGCTTCACCGCAGGGACGGATTGGAAATCCGTCCTACAACCCCTCCTCCCCTCTGACGACGGCCCCGCCGGGGACGCGCGACACGTTCCACCAACTGGGCCCGGAGAAGTTCGCTGCCTGGGTGCGCCAGCAGAAGTCCCTGCTGGTGACTGACACGACGTTCCGCGATGCTCACCAGTCGCTCCTGGCGACGCGCATGCGGACCTACGACATGCTGCGCGTCATGCCGACCTATGCGGTACGGCATGCGCGCCTCTTCTCGCTGGAGATGTGGGGCGGGGCGACCTTCGATACGGCGATGCGCTTTCTCAAGGAGTCGCCGTGGGACCGCCTCGCCGACCTCCGCGCCGCCTGCCCGAATATCCTTTTCCAGATGCTCTTGCGCTCGGCCAACGCGGTCGGCTACACGAACTATCCCGATAACGTCGTCCGGGCGTTCGTCAAGGAATCGGCCCAGGCCGGCATCGACCTGTTCCGCATCTTCGACGCCTGCAACTGGCTCCCCAACCTGCGCCTTGGCGTCGAGGCCGTGCGCGACACCGGCATGCTCGCCGAGGGGGCGATCTGCTACACCGGCGACATCCTCGACCCGGCACGTCCCAAGTACGACCTGAAGTATTACGTCGGCCTGGCGAAGGAGTTGGAGAAACTGGGGGCGAACCTGCTGGCGATCAAGGACATGGCGGGGCTGTGCAAGCCGTATGCGGCGAAGAAGCTCGTCGCCGCCCTGCGCCAGGAGATCGGGCTGCCGATCCACTTCCACACCCACGACTGCGCCGGCGGGCAGATTGCCTCGCTCCTGTTTGCCGCCGACGAGGGCGTTGACATCGTCGACGCGGCGATGGCACCGCTGTCGGGACTGACCAGTCAGCCGAACCTGAACGCCCTGGTGGAAATGATGCGTTCCCACGAGCGGGCAACGGGGCTGGATGCCGCGGCGCTGCAGAACACCGCCAACTACTGGCAGGAGGTGCGCAGGCTGTACCGGCCCTTCGAGACAGGGCAGCTGGCACCGACGGCCGACGTCTATCAGAATGAGATGCCGGGCGGGCAGTACACAAACCTGTATCAGCAGGCAGCGGCACTGGGCCTGGCGACGCGCTGGCACGAGGTCTGCCGTGCCTACGCCGAGGTCAACCAGCTGTTCGGCGACATCATCAAGGTGACGCCCACCTCCAAGGTTGTTGGCGACATGGCCCTGTTCATGGTCGGCAACAACTTGACGCCCCAGGAGGTGCTGGACGGGGATCGCGACCTGTCGTTTCCGGAGTCGGTCGTCGAGTTCTTCGAGGGCCGCCTGGGTCAGCCGCCGGGTGGGTTTCCGGAGAAGTTGCAGAAGCGCGTGCTGCGCGGCCGTGAACCGATCAAGGCCCGCCCCGGCGAGATGCTGCCCCCGGCCGACTTCGCCGCAACGACGCGTGAACTGGAACAGAAGCTGAAACGCGAGGTCAGCGAGCAGGAGGTGGTGACGCACTTGCTCTATCCGCGCGTCTTCCCCGATTTCGCCGCCCACCAGGCGAAGTATTCCGACACGAGCGTGCTGCCGACGCCGACGTTCTTCCACGGCATGAAGCCGGGCGAGGAGGCGTCGGTCGAGATCGAAAAGGGCAAGACGCTGATTGTCAAGTTTCTGACGGTCGGCGACCCGCACCACGACGGTAGTCGCACGGTGTTCTTCGAGTTGAATGGCCAACCGCGCGAAGTGCAGGTCATGGACCGCCTGCTCTCGGGCAAGGCGGAGGTGGCACCGAAAGCGGAGTCGGGCAATCCGCTGCACGTGGGGGCACCGATGCCGGGCCTGGTGACGCGCGTCAACGTCGCCGCGGGCGAGCAGGTGGCGGCAGGAGCGAAGCTGTGTACGCTCGAAGCGATGAAGATGGAGACGACGATTTACGCCGAGCGCGCCGGCAAGGCCGCGGAGGTGCTGGTGACAGCCGGCACGCAGGTCGAGGGCGGCGACCTGCTGATGCGCTTCGAGGCCTGACCCAGATAGCGCGGGATCACGATCCACTCGCGCACTCCCGCATCATGCCCGCTCGGCGTTCGCTCGAAAAGGCCAGTCGGAGGACTGGGCTGACCCTGCGGTCCGGGGTGTCCGCGCGGGACTCCCTAGAATAAGCCCGGTCCGCCCGTAGTGAGTCCGCCGAATGCCGAAGAGTTCCTCCGCATGGATACGCTGCTCGACCGTTTCTGCCGCTACGTCCGCATCCACACTCAGGCCGACGAGAAGTCCACCACCGTGCCCAGCTCGCCCGGACAGCTCGAACTGGGCCGTATGCTCCGCGACGAACTCCTTGCGCTGGGTCTGCGCGATGCCAATCAGGACGAGCACGGCATCGTCCTCGCCACCCTTCCCGCGACCGTCACGCATGCTCCCCCGACCCTGGCCTGGATCGCGCACGTCGACACCTCGCCGGAAACCACGGGCCTGCACGTCAAGCCGATCGTCCACCGCGACTACGACGGCGGCGACCTCGTCCTGCCCGGCGACTCGACTCAGGTGCTCCGCGCCGCCGACCACCCCGAGCTGGCGGCCCTCGGCGGCAAGACGATCATCACCACCGACGGCACGACCCTGCTCGGCGCGGATGACAAAGCCGGTGTTGCGATCATCATGGAGGCGACCGCGCACCTCGCTCGCCACCCGGAGATTCTCCACGGCCCGGTCCGCCTCTGCTTCACCTGCGATGAGGAGATCGGCCACGGCGTCGACCATCTCGATTTGGAGCGCCTCGGCGCCCATGTCGCTTACACGGTCGATGGCGGCAGCAGCGGCGAACTCGACGGCGAGACGTTCTCCGCCGACCTCGCCGTTGTCACTGTCAAGGGCGTCAATGTCCATCCCGGCATTGCCCGGGGACGGATGGTCAACGCGGTGCGGCTGGCGGGGCTGTTCCTCGAGCGCCTGCCGCGACTCTCGCTCTCGCCGGAGACGACGTCGGAGCGCCAGGGGTTCCTCCATCCCTATCGCATCGAGGGCGGCGTCAACGAGGTGACGCTGCGCATCCTGCTGCGCGACTTCGAGACAGCGAAACTGGCAGAGTGGGCCGATCTGCTTCGCGTCGCGGCACGGCTGATCGAGGCCGAGTATCCGCAGGCGAAGGTCGAAGTGCAGGTGACGACGCAGTATCGCAACATGGCCGACTGGCTCCCGA
>JACOUH010000458.1 GCA_016177925.1 Planctomycetota bacterium
ACGCCTCCTCACGATACGTGCCGGCGAAGGTCGCCGAGGGATCGGGCGTGGGGCGCAGCGGGAAGGCCCGCCAGCGGATGCCGAGCCGGTCTCCCAGTTCGGTCCGGAGCTGCCGGAGGCGCACGGCCGCCGGGTAGCACCACGGTCAGAGGTAGTCGGCGTACTCGATGATCTCCACGGATTCGCTCCTCCGGATGATTCTACCCGGCGCGGCGGCCGACAGCAAGAACGCGATGGCGGCGCTTGCGTCGCCTCCGCGCTTCTGTTCCAAGCCCCCGCGTCAGAAGCCGCGGGCGCCGGCACGAGGCGCCCCCCACGGGTCAGTCGGAAGCCCTGTGGCGGGAACCGGGATACCGGTGAGACAGCTCAAGCGCGAGGACGGACGCTGCGATCCATAGCGTCCGGCGCTCGTCGAGGTCGAGGCCCTGAGGATCACCCTCCCAGAGGTCGAGCGAGACAAGCCCTCGATCTGTGTGAAGGGGAAGACGCCCTCCTCCCTCAGGAAGGCGGAAGCCACGGAGACCCAACCAATACTCAGCCTCGTCTTGCGCAAGCAGCGCACGGGGCTTCAGTCGCGCCTGGGGGATCAAGACAGATGCCGAGCCTGGTGGCGCGGTCGCCAAGACATGCTCGTCGGCGTCTCGTAAGACGAGCGCCCCAAGGCCGAACGCGCGTCGCAGGTCGTTCAGGATGTCGTCGAGTGGGGTCCCCGCCCTCAGGTGGTCGGCAAGCCTTTCCAGCACGTCCAGTTCCTGCCTGGCTCGGCTCGCGGTCTCGGACCAGTGCTCGCGCCGCGTGCCGAACGCCGCGGCGATGAGCCCGCACGCCGCCAGCGCGGCGAACGCGATGATGTCGTCCGTCTTGCTGATCATCAACGTCAGGTACGGCGCCGTGAGAAAGAAGTTCAGGCTCATCGCCGAGACCGTCGCCGTGGCCAGTGCGGCGCCGCGCCCTCCGACCTCCGCCACGACGATCGTCAAGGCCATGAACACGAAGGCCAGATTCGACGCCGACGTGACTGCGCGCAACGGTATGAGCCCTACGGCGAGTGCGATCGCTCCGAAGACGCCGGCCGGCAGCCAGACACCGATACCTTCCTCTCGGCTCATGATTCACCCTCCTCAGCGCCCGGGTTCCCTGTCTCTCACGCTTCGAGATGAAACGGCACGTTGACCACGACGACGTCGCGCCGGAAGAGCAGGGCTGCCTTGACGAGCAGCGCGGTCTGGTTGTGCAGCAGGTGGTGCCACCAACGCCGCGGGACGAATTCGGGCAGGATGATCGTGATCAGCAGATGTGGCGCTTGCCGCTGGAGGTCCTCCAGGTACTCCAGGAGCGCTCCGAGGACCGACCGATACGGGGACCGCAGCACGACGAGAGGGACTCCGCTGGCCCACCTCGCCCAGCGATCCTCCAGCCGCCGGCTGGCCTCGGGGTCCAGCTCCACGTAGACTCCGCGCGCACAGGACGAGATCAGTCGTGCGTACCGAAGGGCGGGCAACACGCCCCGGTGAACGTCGCCGACCAGAACGAGCACGATATGGGTTGGCGGCGGCGGCTCGGGTTGGGCGCGTTCGATGGAGAGCTGACGCGCCACCCGGTCGTAGTGCCGGCGGATGGCGACGAAGAGGAGGACCAAGCACGGGATCAGCAAGACGACCATCCACGCCCCGTGAGTCAACTTGGTGGTGGCAATGATGAGGGTGACGATCCCGGTGGCCAGGGCTCCCGCGCCGTTCAGGGTGGAGCGAATCGGCCATTGAGGACCGCCCTCGCGCAGCCAGTAGCGAACCATCCCGGCCTGGGAGAGGGTGAAGGAGGTGAACACCCCGACCGCGTACAGGGGAATCAGCGCATGCGTCTCGGCCCGAAAGATCACCAGCAGGACGGCGCTCAACAGGGCGAGGCTGATGATGCCGTTTGAGAAGGCGAGTCGATCGCCACGATTGGCGAACTGTCGGGGCATGAAGCGGTCGCGCGCCATGAACGAGGCCAGACGCGGGAAGTCGGCGAAGCTCGTGTTCGCGGCCAGCACCAGGATCAGCGTGGTCATCGCCTGCACAAGGTAGTAGAGAAGGCTGTCCCCGCCGAAGACGCGGCGGGCCAACTGTGAGTTGATCGTCTCTTGCTCGGCCGGGACGAGCCCGAAGGCGTTGGCGAGAACGGTGATGCCGACGAAAAGGGCGATGAGCACCACGCCGAGCATCACGAGGACTTGGCGGGCATTGCGGGCCTCGGGAGGCCGGAACGCCGACACCCCGTTGGACACGGCCTCGATGCCGGTCAGGGCGACACAGCCGGAGGCGAAGGCCCGGAGTGCGAGGAACAGCGTCAACTGTTGCCCCCCCGGCGTGCCGGTCGCCACGGGTGCCCCTCCACCTTCGACCCCGCCCCGCACCCAGAGGATGGAGCGGCGGCGCCACTGCTGCTCCATGCGTTCGAGCCAAAAGCGACGCTTTACCACAGGTCGTCATAATGACGTTTGGTATGACTAAACGCAAGACTACTTTCGTTTGATTTTAGGCCAGGATTCAAAAGAACCGTTTGGCAAGAGCGCCGGCAGCTCAAGAGCAAGGCGCATGGAGTTTCGTCTCCCACTCGCAGCGCGACTTGCTATGAAAATGGTGTCAGACTTGCCTAATTTCCCTAACTTGACGTGAGTTCGACGTAAGGAATGAGTAACCAGGTTCCCCGTAGGCATACCTTCC
>JACOUH010000459.1 GCA_016177925.1 Planctomycetota bacterium
AGACCACCTCGGCTTGGACGCCCGGAGAAGCCCGGCCCGGCCTGGGTGCGGGCCGCAGGCGGAGCAGCACGCTGCCGGCGTTATAGCCGTTGGCTGCAAAGACCAGATCCTCGCGGACCACCGGCGTAGGGATATTGGCGGTGTCATTGGCAATCGCGTTGTAACCCCACAGGAAGCGGCCATCCCGGGCCTCGACGCCGATCAGACCGCGACCCATCAGTTGCACGTACTGGCGGATTCCCGCCGCCTTGGTCACCACGACCGAGGCGAAGCCGGCGCCATCCTTGCCGGACGCCCCCAGGTCGGGCGTTTTCGCTTTCCAGAGCACCTCGCCCGTGCGTTTGTCGAGCGCGACGAGCGCGGCGTCTGGCCCACCGGGGGTGCAGATGAGCTTGTCGGCATCGATCAGCGGGGACTCGCCATACCCCCGGCCGGACATCATCCGCCCCCCAAAGTCCTTGACAAAACTCCGTTGCCAGACGATGGCTCCCGAGGCGGCCTTCAAGCAGACCAGCTCTCCCTCCGGAGAGAGCGCGTAGAGCCGATCGTCGTCCACGGTAGGTGTCGAGCAGGGGATACGCGAGGTGGTGCCGATCTTCCGGGCCCACAGCCGCTTGCCGGTGGCCGCTGCCAGCGCGGTCACGACCACATCACGGTCCTGTCTGCCGATGGTGAACAGGAGACCGCGGCGGACCACGACGCTGGCGTAGCCGCTTCCCAAAGCGGAGGCTTTCCAGGCCACCTTGGGCCCGCCTTCGGGCCAGGATCGCAACAGGCCTGTTTCCGCGGAAACCGCGTTGCGCTGCGGCCCTCGCCATTGCGGCCAGTCGTCGGCCCCTGCGCGCCGCTCGCCGGTCACCGGCATCGCGAAAGCCCACAGCAATCCAAGACCGAGGAGTCGCGTTCGACCGAGAGCGGCGCCCGCCGGTGTTGGGTCGCACGTCCTCAAGGAGCGTCTCCCTCCCTTATCTTGCCCGTGCGGGAATTCCGCCAATCACACTTCTGCCAACTGTTCCTGCGAGTCGCCGAACTCCTTCAGACGGATGCCGAACTTGTCGAGCATTGACAGGTAGAGGCTGCACATCTTGCGATTGGGCTTGCCGAGGTAGTCGAGCACTCGGCCACCTTGAATCTGCCCGCCGGCGCCACCCAGCAGTACGACGGGCAGGTTCGTGGCGTCGTGACCCCCCGTCAGCATGCTCGAGCAATACATCAGCATCGAGTTGTCGAGCGCGGTGCGTTGGCCTTCCTGAATGGCGTCCAGCTTGCGAGCGATGTAGCCGAATTGCTCCAAGAAGAACTGATTCACTTTCAGCCAGTCGGCGTTGTTGAGGTGCGACAGCTCATGGTGTCCTACATCGACACCAAGGCGTGGGAAGCGCAGGTAGCTGTGATCGTTGTTGAGCTTCAGCGTGCAGACGCGCGTTGCGTCGGTTTGAAACGCCAGCACGAGAATGTCGCCCATCAGCCGCATGTGCTCGGCGAGGTTTTGCGGAATGCCATCGGCCGGACGCGGAAGGTTCGGTTTGTCGAGCGTCGGCCGCCAGCCTTGCAACTCGCCCTTCTGGCCGGCCTGGTCGATGCGCTGTTCGATCTCACGCACCGAGTGGAGGTACTCGTCGAGCTTTCGTTGATCCGCCGAGCTGATGTTCCGCCGAACGCGCTTCGCTTCGGCGAGCACGACGTCGAGCACGCTCTTGTCCCCGTCCTGCACTTCCTCCTTGAACAGCCGGTCGAACGCCAGGGCGGGATAGAGTTCCAGGGGCGTCGGCGCGGTCGGAGAACTCCACGAGATGTGGGAGCTGTAGAGCATCGAGTAGTTCTTGTGAATTCCCGGATTCGACTTCTCGCAACCCAGGACCAGGCTCGGTACTTTCGTCGACTGTCCGTACCGCTGCGCGACGACCTGATCGATACTGGTGCCAGACCGGATCTCGCCTCCCGAAGCGAGCGGTGCCCCAGAAAGCAGATTGCCGGTCTGTGAACTATGGATGTTTCCCTTGAGAGCCTCCGCGTTGTACAGGCCGCGGATGAAGACCAGCTTCTGACGGAAGTCGGTCAGCGGCGCGAGCACCTGGCCGAGTTCCATCTGTTTTCCTTTGCCCTTCGCCCACCACTCCTTGCTGTGAAAGCCGTTTCCCGAAAACAGCACCGCCAAACGTACCGGCGCCTGACTGCCTGGCTTGGCGGCGTTGGTGGTTGCATCGCCCCACACGGAGAGGGACTCCATCCACGGCAACGCCATGGTCACACCCACGCCCCGCAGAAAGGTGCGACGAGAAAAGGGATGCGTCTTCATGATGGCTCTCCGAGTCCTGCGGTCATCCAGGCGTATCAAAGCAATTCCGCGATCGGCTTCCCTTGCCCCAGCACCGGGATCGGCCGCCCTTGTCGGTCGTGCAGCAAGGTGGTGGGGTCGATGCCCAGGACGTGGTACATCGTCGCGAAGAGTTCCTGGGCGTGCAGCCCGCGGTGGGCAGGATAGGCGGCGGTCTTGTCGCTGGAGCCGACGACCTGTCCCGCCTTCAAGCCGCCGCCGGCAACCAGCGCGCTAAACACCGACGCCCAGTGATCGCGGCCGGCCTGCTTGTTCACGACCGGCGTGCGGCCAAATTCGCCCATCACCAGCACCAGGGTTTGCTGGAGACGACCGCGGTCGACCAGGTCGGCGATCAGAGTGGCAACGGCCCGGTCGAGAGGCGGTAACAACTCGTCACGCAACTTCGTGAAATTGGCGGCGTGCGTGTCCCAGTCCTGGCGCAGCCCGCACTGGAGCATCACGAAGGTGCCCCCGGCCTCGACCAGGCGGCGGGCCAGCAGCGCCCCCTGCCCCCACTCGTGCGCACCGTAGCGCTCGCGCAGCCCTCGGGGCTCACGGGCCAGCTCGAAGGCTTCGCGGACGCGCACGTCCAGAAGCAGGTCGAGGGCTTGCTCCTTCAGCACCTGCACGCGCTGCATGTCGCCAGCCGGTGCCGCGTGTGCCGCCACACGGTCGAGCCGCCCGAGCAACGCGCGCCGCGTACCCAGCCGTGGAACGCTCATCGCTTCGCGGAGTGCCAGCATAGGCACCTCGAACGGCGCCGTGGCCGAGCACGGCAGAGGGCCGCTTTCCAGGGGCTCGTAGCGTGGGCCGAGATAGGCGGCCGTCCCGAACGGCGATCCGCCGTACGCATGATGGAAGCTCCACGGCACCGCCACGTAGGCCGGCATCCCACGACGACGCGGCCCAGCCAGCCGGGCCACGATTGAACCGAGTGAGGGGTTCTCGATCACGGCCCGTGCGGTCCCCTCTCTGCTGCCCATCCATCCGGTCAGCATCTGGTGCTCGGCCGGGGCGTGGCTCGGGTTGCCGTGATAAAGCGACCGTACCAAGCTGTAGTGCCTGGCCTGCCGAGCCAGAAGAGGGAGAGGCTCGGCGATTCGCATGCCAGAGACGCTGGTTGGAATCGGGCGGAACTCGCCGCGAACCTCCGCCGGCGCGTCCGGCTTTGGGTCGAAGGTTTCCAGGTGTGATGGCCCGCCGTCCAGAAAAAACACGATGCAGGAAGTATCGGCCGTGCGGCGTGCAGCAATGGCTTGCCCTGGGGGAACCAAAGCGGCAGCACCCGCCAGGCCGAAGGCCGCCCGGATGAAAGTGCGCCGGATTTGTACCGTGACACCTCCCGAGGCGGGTTCCAGTCCGAATCGCCACGGAGTCATCGCTTTCCTCTCAGCCATCTCGGACCAACCCCGGCATAACGTATTACAACAGTTCCCGGATGACCTCGCCGGTGTCCAGCACCGGGACGGGCCGGCCTACGGGGTCCGGGAAGGACAGGCACGGCGGGATGCCCAGGTGATGATACAGGGTCGCCACCACGTCCTCCGGCCCCAGCGGGCGGTCCCGCGGCACCTCGCCGTTGCGAGTCGAGGAGCCGACGACCTGGCCCATGCGGAAACCGCCGCCCGCCAGAAGAACGCTCTGCACCCCCGACCAGTGGTCGCGACCGGCGTCCTTGTTGATGCGCGGGGTGCGGCCGAACTCGCCCCACACCACCACCAGTACCCGGCGGTCCAGGCCCCGCTGCTGCAGGTCCTCGATCAGGGCCGTCACCGCCCTGTCCATGGGCGGGCAGGCCGTCTTCATCCCCCACTCCAGCTTTGTGTGCAGGTCCCAGCCCGAACTGGACAGGCCCACGCCCGGGTCGATCACCGTAACGAAGCAGACCCCCGCTTCCACCAGCCGCCGGGCCAGCAGCGCCGTCTGCCCGGACCGGCTGGGGCCGTAGCGCTGCCGGACGCTCAGAGGTTCCCGTTCCAGGTCGAAGGCCTCGCGGACCCGCTGTCCGGTGAGCAGGTCGAACGCTTGTTGCTGGAACCGATCACCCCCGTCCAGGGCGCCCGGGGCGGCGGCCTGGCGACGCAGGCGGTCGATCCGCTGCAGCAGAGAGCGACGGCCGGCGAGGGTTGCATCGGTCAGCCCCACGGCCAGGTCGAGGTCGCGCATACGGAAGTCGCGCTCCAGCCAGGGTTCCTTCCCATTGCCCAGCCGGCGGTTGAGGACCTCGAGCGGATCGTAGCGCTTCCCCCAGTAAGCCGCTCGGTGGGGCAGCATGCGGCTGGAAGAGACATCGTCCAGGGGATAGCCGATGCACACGTAAGGGAGGATGCCCGGGCGCGCCATGCCGCGGACACGGGCTGCCACCGAGCCGGTCGAGGGGTGGCTCGATCGGGTAAAGGCATTCCCCAGAGGAGAGTGCCCCGTCAGGCACCAGTGCATCGCGTGCTGGTGGTCGTTGTTGGTGTGGTGGACGCTCCGCAACAGAATTACCCGGTCCATGAGACGGGCGTGCCGCGGCAGGGTCTCGCAGAGGCGCACACCGGGGACCGTGGTGGCGATGGCGCCGAAGGGGCCGCGGAACTCCGCGGGAGCGTCCGGCTTCGGGTCATAGGTTTCCAGGGGACTGGCCGCCCCGCCCAGCCAGATCTGGATGATGGCGGTATCCTTGGCGGCCCCTCCCGGGGCCGCTGAGGCACGCGCCCGCAAGAGATCGGGCAGGGACCAACCCGCCAGGCCCAGGACGCTGGCGCCCAGAAACGAGCGGCGGTCCGGTCGCCGGGAGGGGGCACACCCGATGGCTTGCCTTTTCATGGAACGCTCCTGTTTCTCCCAGCTTCCGGCAGCCCTTGCATGATCCGAAGAGGAGGTTTCAAGGGAGGGCTTCAGCGCTCTTGGTCTCGTTCACCCAGCGAACCGGCAACGCAGGACAAGATGCACAACAACACGGCGCTCATGGCGCTTCTGCCCGTTGCGCACCTCTTCCCCGGATTTCCCGGAACTGACGACTCTGCACGATTCTGTCGACGGCCACGGAAAAACGGTAATCATTTTTGGCCAGCCGCTCTTGCATTTCGGTGAGCAGCGGTTCGTCGGAGAGTTGCAGCCCGCGGCCAATGGCGTAGCCCAGCAGTTTGCGGCAGAACTGGCGGAGGAAGGCAGCGCGGCGCTTCTCCAGGAGATAGGCGCGCAGGCCCGGCAGTCCGTCCAGTTCGCTTCCGTCGGGGAGTTTCGTCTTCGTATCGATGGGGCGGCCTGCGAGATCGCGGTCGCGGCGACGGCCGAGGGCATCAAAGCCTTCCAGCGCGAAGCCGAAGGGATCGATCTTTTGATGGCACGACGCGCAGCGTGCGTCGCTGGTATGTCGTGCCACGAGTTGACGCACGGTCAGTCCGTCGGTTGCCGTTTCGTCCACGGGAAGTTGCGGGACGTCCTTCGGCGGGCGCGGCAGTCTCTCACCGAGCAGCACCTCGGAAACCCAGTTGCCGCGCAGGATCGGACTCGTGCGCGATGCACCCGACTGCTTCGCGAGCGTCGCCGAGAGACCCAGGATGCCGCCGCGACCGTGCTGCCTCATTCCCTCGACACGACGCCAGGCCGTGCCTTCGACTCCCTTGATGCCATAAAACCTCGCCAATCGTTCGTTCACAAAGGTGTGGTCGGCATTGAGAAGACTCAACAACGAGGCGTCGCGTTGAAACAAATCCGTGAAGAACAGGATCGATTCCTCATACATGTCGCCGCGAAGGACCGCGAATTCAGGAAAGTGTTTCTCGCTCTTCTCTGTGAGCGAATCGAAGTCATGGATGTGCAGACAGTGGCAGGCGAACTCGGTGGCCAGCCGTCGCACGCGCGCGTCGGCCAGCATCCGTTGCGCCTGCTTCGCCAGTACCTCGGGTTTGTGCAGCGTGCCCTTGGCAGCCAGGTCGCGGAGTTCCTTGTCTGGTTGCGACGACCAGAGGAAATAGCTCAGCCGGCTTGCCAGTTCCCAATCGGAGACCGCGGCCGTGGCGGTTCCCACCGGTGCGTTTTCGAGCCGATACAAGAACGGCGAGGCGACAAAGACTCGGGCGAGCGTAAGCCGAAACGCCTCGTCGTGTGGAAACTTTTTGTTGCGCAGCTGGCGATACAGCCCACGCAGTTCGTTGGCTTCTGCGCCGGTCAGCGGACGCCGATAGGCCAGGGCGGCAAAGTCAACCAGCGCATCGACCTGCTTCGGCTCAGTATCGAGCAACTCCTTCTTGAACGCCCTAGCGCGCTCATTGATCGGCTTGCGTAGCGGTTCGAGCGCTTTGTACTGAGATCGATCGGCTCGTCCATTCCCGACCATCACTTCCAGGAGCAGCTCCAGGGCCGTGACGCGCAGCAAGGCACTCTGGCTGACATAGTGCAGTTCGTCCCAGAGTCGGTTGAGCCGGGCCTTCTGCGCCTCATCGAGCATCAGCCGTGCGAGGTGATCGTCTTCTCGATAGAACTGCGTGATCGTGAGGACCTCATCGACAGGCACAATCTGCGTATAGCAGAGTGCAGCCGGAAAAACCCTACGATACTCCTCGAATGCCGACTCGAAGCGTTGCCGTGCGGTACTTTTTCCGCCGATGAGAATCGGTCGGGAGTAAGATACCTCGCGCTGATCTGAGAAAACCTGGGTCACCTGGGAGAACTTGACAGTGACCTCGCTGGGAAGAAGCCCAGACCTCCGAGCGGGCGTGCCCGCGACCACGTCCACTTGAACGCTCCCCTCGCGCCCCGTTTCCTTGTCGAGCACCGCGGTCGTGACGAGGTCGCGGCCGGCGGCGAGATGAGCGGGCAGACGAATCGTGATCACCGACGGGGCACGAACACACAGCGAGGCCGCGTCGATCGCCTTGCCGTTGGGGTGCCTTCCGAACAGCGCCGGGCCGAGGTCCCCGACCTCCTTGACGTCGCGCAGCAGAAGGTCCGGGCGCCCCTTCGCGACCAGTCGCGGCTTTTTCCATACGACGAAGTCCTGCTCGTTGCCATCCCCCGCATCGGTCGCGACCAACGAGAGGACGACTTCCTTGTTTTTCCCGCCATCCCCTCCCGACGGAATGGTGAATCGGATGTCCTGTTGGGTCACGAGCGGATTGACGGGTTCCATCCACCGCGAGGGGCCTCCCTGTCTCCCAATCAGGCCGACCGGACCGAACGTCCACAGCCCCTTCTGCCAGGTGGCGACCTCCGCAGCGAGCGCAGCGGCGTCCTGGGGCTTCGCCCTGCGCCAGCGGGAACGCAAATCATCCAACAGGAGCGAGGGGGCCTGCCCGGAGAGACTTGACCAGAGGATGCCGAGATACCGGGCATTCAGTCCGCGCTCACGGGCCACGGCGGTGATCGTCTTGCTGCCCGTCGTCAGCGCATTCCGTTCGGCGAGTGTGGCGGCGAAATACTTCTCCAGCGGCAGGCGTCCCGCCTGTCCGAGGCGCGTATCGCTATGCACGTTGATGTTGCCAACCGCCGAACCGACCCCAAGATCGGCGGAATCAACGAACTCCCGATAGAACGCGCGAATCTTGGCAAGGGCTTCGTCCGTCCAGTCGCGCCGCGTCGTGTGCGGCGAGAAGCGAAATCCGTCCGGCAGCAGCACCGCAAGCCGAGCGATCTCCTTGCCTGCGGCGAGATACTTCGCCAGCAGGGCGGGCGACATCACGAGCGCGTTGCCCGTGTTGGTGAACCCTTCCCCCGCCGCGCTATCGGTCGGGAACTCGCGGGCGGGATTCAAAGCGACGCCCGTCAGATCGCGGATCGTGAAGGTGTACTCGGCATTGTTGAGGCGCCGCAGAACGACCGGCCCCGGATCGCCGGCATCGGCCAAGGCCTCGGCCCGAAGATACCGCTCGGCCCACCCGCGCAGTTGCTTCCGCTGCTCGGGCGCCAGCTGTTTCGCGTTCTTCGGCGGCATCTCGCCACTGTCGAGCATTTCGACAATCTTGAGCCACGCCCTGGTCCCGCGCCGCACCTCCGCTAGCGTTGCGAACCGCTCGAGGTCCAGATCTCCCTTCCGCTTTGCTGCCGAATGGCATTTCAGGCAGAACTGCTGCAACAGCGGCCGAGTCTGCCCCGTATACTCCTCCGCCAATCCCGCGAAGTAATCCGGCAGCGGCTCAGCGGCAGGAATACCTGGCATCCAGGCAAACCCTGCCAACAGCGAAGCCACAACGACTAGGCGGGCCCTACGGATCATCTCGCCCTCCTCGACCAGAACCCTTCGGCAACCTGGTTCATGCCAGCACCCCCTTCACGGGTTCGCCACCCTGGGCGATCGCGATCGGCCGGCCAGTGCGATCCGGAACTGTCATGTGCGGATCGATGCCGAGTAGGTGATAGATCGTGGCCACCAGTTGGGCGGGGGACACCGGATCGCTCACCGGGTAGGCGGCCTGCTTGTCGGTGGCACCGTAGACATGGTCGGCCTTGACGCCGCCCCCGGTCAACAGGCTGAAGCCGCACTGCGGCCAGTGGTCGCGGCCCACTTTGCCATTCACCCGCGGCGTGCGGCCCATTTCGCCCATCACCACCACCAACGTCGTCTCCAGCAGGCCGCGCGCTTCCAGGTCCTCGATCAACGCGGGGTAGACCTGATCCAGCAGTGGCAGGTTCAGGTTCTTGAGCATGCCGAAGTTGTTCTCGTGCATGTCGTAGGCGTGGCCGTAGTGCCGAAAGATCTCCTGATGGACGCTGATGAATGGCACGCCGGCTTCGACCAGCCGGCGAGCGATGAGCATGCTCGCGCCGAACAGATTGCGACCGTATCGGTCGCGGATGCGGTCGGGCTCTTGGGAGAGGTCGAAGGCAGCCCGTGTCTTGCTCGACGTCAGCAGGGCGAAGGCTCGCTGCTGGAACTTGTTCAGTCGCTCCAGGGCGGTGGAGCGGCGCGTCTTCTCGAATGTGTCGTCGAGTTGCTGGAGCAGGGTCCGCCGACCATCGAAGCGGTCTACGCTCATCTCCGGTAGACTGTCCAGGCCCGGCAGGTAAGGCTCACCAAGGGGCATAACCGGATCGTAGTGTTGCTGTTTCGGTTCGCGGCCGAAAGTCGGCTTGCACAGGGAAAACAGCGGGTCGTACTGGCTGCCCAGGAAGCCGCCGTAGGGGCCGCCCCGACGGTAGCCCTCCTGGCCCCAGCCGGGGTAGCACGGCAGGCACACCGCTCGGGGCAGATCCTTCGGCCCCAGCTCCACATACTGGCAGATGGCGCCGATGTCGGGCGGATCGGCCGGCTGGGCCGGCAACTGAGGGTTGCCTCCCGTGAAGCCAGTCATGATGGCGAGCGGGTCGTGCGAATTGTAGGTATGCGAGATGGTGCGGATCAGGCAGGCCTTGTGCATCAGCCTCGCCGTGTTGGGCAGATGCTCACAGATCCGCAGGCCGGTCAGCGACGAGGCGATGGGCTTGAACTCGCCCCGCACCTCCGCCGGGGCGTCTGGCTTCATGTCGAACATGTCCATGTGACTCGGGCCGCCGAGCAGATTGAAGAGGATCACCGATTTGGCCCGCCCCTGCCCCCTGACCGTTCGTTGCTCGGTCGCCCGCAGGAGCCGTGGCAGGGTCATCCCGGCGAACAGAGACAACCCGCCGACCCGGAGAAGTTCCCGGCGGTCCAGACCACCGGCTCGGTTGGCACCGCTGCCGTGAACGCTCAACATGACGAACATCCTTTCGGGAACAACCTACGTGCGGCCGTCGTCGGCGCGGCCCAGTACCCCCATGCCGCCCCGACCCAACTCTCCCTCGATCGTGTACCCGTGAGGCAACCCGGCCAGGCTGGGCCCCTCCATCGCCGGCGCAGGGGACGGCGGGTCGCCCGGATCGGGCGGACGGGTATCCGGAGTAACGGGCTCGGGAGTCTCCCCTTCGGCTCCCGGCCGCGACGGGCGGATGGTGTCCGACATGGCTGCTCCAGGAATGTGCCGGCAGTGAGACGTATCCACTGATTATCCCCGGCCTCATCCCGCCGTCAAGGACTCGTCCCTCTTCCCCCGGCGACTGGACGCCCCTCTTTCACAGCGCGCACGCCACCTTTGAGTGGTCCATCTGTCAAGCCTCTGCCGACCGATGGCCTGCTTGTTGGGAAGTAGTCCATCCGCAAGACACCGGGCGGTCCCGCGACCTCGACGAGATCGCCGCCACCTCGGCTCATGCTCCGCACTTTGGTCCAGGCCAGGTCGCGGACCTTGGCGGGCAGGTCGGGTGGGAACTGCTTGCCGCCGGTAAGGATTGTTCCGGGCGCGGTGGGCGGCCCCTTGTTTTCCCCGTCGCCCGGCCGTATTGTCCTCGGCAGGCCGCGCCCGTCCCCAACCCGGAGGAACCCCCCCCATGTCTCTGCTCCCCTTGCAGGTGGCCGTCCTTTGCGCGGCCGTGGCTGCCCAACCCGCCGACGCCACGGCCCACCCGCGCACGGTCTACTTCACCACCGGCGACCACCAGGACCTGCTCGGCTTGCCCCTCGACTCGAAGGCGACCGTCGAGGCGGCCCTGGAGGCGATCCGCAAGCTCTACCACGTCCGCAGGGTGTGGTGGCGCGGCGGCCAGGACGAGGTGTGGGGCAAGGAGTTCATCATCCGCCCGGAGAACCGCACCTTCGACCGCCTCTGGGACTGGTGGAAGGACCTGCAATACCGCAAGGTGGGCACCAACCGCATCGCCGTCAAGGCCGGCCACGACCTGGGCATGGAGGTGTGGATGGCCTACGGGCTCTTCGATCACGGCTCGGCGGCGGACGTCGGCTATTCCGGCTTCCCCTACGCCGCCGAGGACCGGCGCCGCGCCGCCCACCCCGAGTGGGCCCCCGTCAACCGCTTCGGCACCTGGCGGCAGGGCGGGCCGATCGAGTTCTGCTACCCCGAGGCCCGCAAGGCGGTGGCCGGCTACCTGGCCCGCTACGTCCTCGACGGCGGCTACGACGGCATCGCCTTCCTCACCTACGCCGAGAATTACAGTATGCACTACGACGACGAGTTCGGCTTCAACGAGCCGGTCGTCGCCGAGTTCAAACGCCGGCACGGCGTGGACGTGCGCCGGCAGCTCTTCGACCGGGACGCCTGGTCGCGCCTGCGCGGCGAGTACGTGACCGAGTTCCTCCGCGACCTGCATGCCCGCCTGGCCCCGCACAAGAAGCGGGTGGCCGTCTGTGTGGACGGCGCTGCTCCCTATCGAGCCACAGTATGGGGCGGCGTGCGCACGGCGGGCAACGTCCACCTCGACCTGGAGACCTGGGCCAAGGACGGCCTGGTGGACGAGATCACCGTCTACGCCCCGGCGTCCGACGCAGCGATCCGCAAGTGCATCGCCGTCTGCCGGGGCTCCGCCACGAAGGTCTCGGGGTTCCGCACGCGCGGCGACCTGCCGGCCGGGATGGAGCGGATCATGTTCGTCAATCCGGAGGTGGAGAGCGGCTTCGCTTGGGAGCACTTCGTGGACTGGCCCGACGAGCACATTCCCGTGCAGCCCGCGGACGCCTTGGCGAAGGGGGACGCCTTCGCCCGCCGGCGGTTGCTCACCGCGGCCCTCAAGGGGAAGCAGGAGGTGCCGCTCGCCAAGGTCGTGGCCGCGGTGAACGACCCGGACGTCCTGGTCCGCCGGCTGGCCCTACGTCTGTTGGGCAAGATGGGGGACAGGTCGGCGATCCCGGCCTTGGAGGCGGCCCTGCGCGATCCGGAGCACTCGGTCCGCTGGCAGGCCGCGCAGGTCATGGGCAGGCTGCCCGGCCCCCACTGCGTGGAACTGGTGCTGAAGGCGGCCGCCGACGAACGCGGCACCTTCCAGTTCAACTACCGGGCCGTGCCGCAGACCCTCCTGAAGCTGCAGAAAGACGGCAAGCTCGGCGGGACGAAATCCCTCCTGGCGGGGAAGCTGACGGACTCGAACGCAAAGGTCCGCGAGCTGGCGCTTTACTACTTCTCCCTGATCGGCGCCCCCGCCACGCCGGAGGTCGAGGCCGCCCTGCTCAAGGCGGTCAAGGCCGATCCGAACCCGTACGCGCGGGAGCTGGCCCTGGCGAACCTGCGGAGCAGCTTTGGGGCGACGGCGCGGGTGCAGGCGGCCACGCGGGAGGCGATGCGGGACCGCGACGCGGCCGTGGGGGCGCGGGCGGCCGTGATTCTGGCCGCGCTGGCCGCCGGGCCCAGTTCCCCGCCGGCGGACCGGGCCCGGGCCCTCCGCGACGTGACGGCGTTCTTCCGCGGTTACGGGGACGGCTGCCGCCGGACCGACGCCTCCTGGGGCTGGCGCGTGGTGGGCAACGCCCTGCTCCTCTTCGGCGACGACGGCCGCAAGGTCCTGCTGGGGATCATGAAGGAGAAGGACGACCGGCGCTTGGCCGACCTGGCGTGGCGGGTGCTCTACCTGAAGCAGGGCGATCAGTTCTACTCCCTCACCCTGGAAGCCGACCGGGCCGCCCACGCCCGGCACCCGGGCGCCCGGCCGCGGAATTCAGGAGATTGACTTCTGCCCCTTCACGACAACGCAGCGGAACAGTGACTCCAATCCATCGCTGCCGAAAGAGATCAACTTGCCCACCTTTCACACGCTCCAGTCCTCAACCTGAAGGCCAGGGATCTGAGAGAAGATCTGGTCGCGGCTGACAAGCAGGTTTCCATGCGTCATCGCGGTCGCCGCAATCCATAGGTCGTTCTCGTCGAGATTCAGTCCTTGACTTTCCAGAGATGCTTTGAGACGGCCATAGGCGTTGGCGATTTGCTCGGTGAGGGGTTCGATGCGCAAGGACGCCAGAATACTTTGAGCACGGGCTTCCAGGTCCGTCCGTTTCTTGCCGGCCGGCAAGCGGTCCAGACCATAGCGGATTTCACCAACGACGACCACACTGGTCGCGATGGGATCGGCGTGCTTGCCGATCCGAGCCTTGACTTGAGGATGATCGCGCATCAGATCGCTGACCGCGTTGGTATCCAGGAGGGCCGCTGGCATTACGGCCCCTCCTGGCTGCCAGGCTCATCCAGAAACGGATTCTTGCGGGTCGGCAGGCGCCGACCCTGGGCAATGAGTTGCTCGAGTTCGTCTACCCACTCGACGGGAACCGGAGGCGAAGTCGCCACGGCGGCAAGGACGGCTTCGGCTGAGCCGGGTGTACGGGCTACCGGAGTGACGAGCACCTCGGTCCCCTCCGTCAGCGGCGTGTCCGCCTCCAGGAGCACAACCATCCCGCCGCGCACCACGCCTCGATAGGCCTCGTTCGTCATCGGCTTCCTCCTGCTCAAGAGGGCAACCGCATCTCCATCGGGATTTTACCCCTTCGATCCCATCGAGGGCAAGAACCAGGGATACCGTGCGGAAACGGGCGCGCAGCCGTGATGAAAGTTGCAAAGCGACAGTAGGGTGGCCCAGCACGTTGCCGCCGAGCTGAATTCCGAGGGGACCGACTACCGGCTGCTGGCGGACGGCCCGCCAGAGGCAGGCTCACCCCAGCCCTCGAAACGCTGCGGCAGCTCTTGCAGCAAAGACCCGCACCCCTGACGCGTCAGGAAATCCTCGCCCGCTGGCCCGAGGGCCAGCCGCCGCCGCGCGCCGACTCGCTGTGGCGCTGCCTGACGCGCGGCTGCGCGCTGGGCCTCCTCGTCCGCACCGGGGCGGGCAACAAGGCGGAGGCATTTCGCTATGGCCTGGCCCAGCCCCAGCCTGCCGCTTGACCCCTGCGCGCTCACGAGAAGTAGAAGGTCCCTTTGTTGACCCGCGCGGGGTCATCGGCCTTCGCGTCCAGCGCTTCCTCGTCCTTGTCGCTCGCTTGCTCTTTCCCCGCTAACACTTCTGCTGGTATCTTTGAAAGGGTGAGTGCTGTCGTGCTCCAGGAGGCTGCCATGCAGACCGAAGAAATCAAAGACGAGTGGCCCCATCTCGAAGAGAACGACCCGCCCCTCGACGTGAGCCGCGAAAGGGCCGCGTATGAGCGCGAGCGCGAACGGCTGGTGCGCGAACACCTCGGCAAGATTGTCCTCCTCCGCTTCGACGAAGTCGTCGGCGTCTTCGACACCCTGGATGACGCCCTTGAGGAGGGGCACCGTCGCTTTGGGTGGGGGCGGATGTTTTTCCACAAGATCACCGAGCGCGAGGAGCCCGAGTGGGTCTCTCATGTGGACCCCAACCACCCATCGTTCAAACGGCTCGATTGAGCCACCCGTGAAGGATCATGGGAAGATACCTGGCATCCGTCGAGGATCACCTGGTCCTCCCCGCCGTCGTCCGCCTCCCCGTTGGGGAAGAACACTTCCGCGCGCAGCAGGGACGGCATGTGGCAACGCCAGTTCCTGTTCGTCTGCTCATCGACACCGGGTCGAAGCGGACGACGTTGATTCCGGGGATCGTCCGCCATCTGGATCCGCCGGCCGGAATCGACGCCCAGGTAGTGACGCCGTTGGCGATGGGGCCGACGACCCTGTACTGGGTCCGGCTCGAGTTTCCCGAGGCCGGGCTGTTGCCGTTGGGCCCGATACAGGTCGCTCGCCTGCCCATGCCGGCCGCGTTGAGCCGGTTCCACGGCTTGCTGGGCCGCGACCTGCTGGATGAATGGGAAGCGTTTCTCTACGAAGGCCGGCGCCGCTGCTACATGCTCCGCGACGCCCCCGGACTGTTCGGTTGGCTGTGGCACCACCTGCGCCACTGGCTGTAGATCGGTTCTTCTCCTCGACTTTCGCAAGCAGTCGGCCCGCCGGCATGTTGCTGCTGCATCAGATGTGTACCTCCCGCAGCCGGTCTTGCGAGCTGGCCCTCCTCGTCCGCACCGGGGCGGGGACCAAGGCGGAGGCGTTTCGCTATGGCCTGGCCCAGCCGGAGCAGCGGGCGACCGATGGTCTTCGGTTGGACCGCTACCGGCAAACACCTGGCGGTGGCTTTCGAGGTTGTGGACAAGGAGCTGCCGCAGGGATATGTCGTTACCGCGTTCGAGGCGCCCCCGCTCGCCGAACCCAAGAGACGAAGGAAGAGACGATGACCGAGAAGCGGCGCAAAACCATCCAATGGACGCCGGAGCAGCGCGCCCAGCACCAGGCAATCCGGGACGAATTCCGGGACTGGCACCCAGGCCCCGAGGAGTTGATCGCCAGCGGCGCGGCGGCGCGGCTCGGGCTCAACGTCATCTACTTCCCTGCGCAAGAGCTGCTCCGGCAACTGAAAGCGTCGCGCGAGGCGGCCGGGTTGACCTTGGCGGAGGTTTCGGCGCGCCGGGTGCCATGCTTTCGTGGACACCTCGCGGCGACACCAAGCCTCGCACCGACTCCACGAAAGCATGCGAACCTGCCGGTGACAGGCTCAGGCATCCAGACTCGTCAAGAGCAAGAAACCTGGCTGTTTCCGCAGTTCGGATCGTCAAGTGGCTGCTCGACGCACCATGCGGCGTCGCCGGTCATGCGGGACGATAAATCAACGTCCAGTTTCTGCCCGAGTGCTTCGGCCCATTTGTGCAGCGTTGCGAGCGTGGGGTTCAGCATCTTACCCGTTTCCAATCGGAACAGAGCCGGCGGGTCGATCTCCATCCGCCCGGCCACCTCGGCCAGCGTCAGCCGTCGGGAGTGTCGAGGATCTTTTCCAGCCGCTCGGCGAGCAAGGGCGGCAGCTGGGCGAGCCAACTCCGATCGATCAGGCCAACGCCAATCAGATCGCGCAGATGCGTCCGATCCTTGTCGCGGTTCGACAGCAACTTCATGTGGACGAGTGCCTCGAGGGTGAGGACGCGAAAGCCGGCTGGATCGTCGATCGCGGCGAGGTCCGGGGACGGCAGGGGATCTTCAGCGCGGACCTTTTCCCCGGCAAAGAGAAGATGGATCGACTCACTGGGCTTGGCCGCGGGGCCATCCAGGAACATTGTCACATCAAGGACTTCCGCTCGGACGAACCCCGCTTGTTCGAGAGCGGCGGTAAGGGCGGACAAGTCCTCGCGGCGGATGAGCAGGTCGATGTCGCGGGTGTTGCGCACCGCTCCTTCATCAACGGTCGCCACCCACGAGGCAACCGCGTGCCCCCCCACGACGGCGTAGGGAATGCCGGCCTTGTTCAGGACAGAGGTGGCTCGCAACAACCGTTCACGCACCTTGGCCACGGCTCGCTCCATGCGGTCCAGGATTTCCCAGGCCATCGTGACAGTCGACTTCATCGTTGTTGGTGCAATCCCCCCTGGCAACCGTAGGGCCGCGCAAGTCCCCCACCCACGGTATGGTAACAGGGCCGAGACTTGCCTCCAACCGGATCGCCCGGTTTTTCTCGCGCTGGGATCTGCGGGAAGCATGTAGCGGAACCGCCTGCCTACGTAGCCCAGCCGGTCCAACCCTCGGCGGATGGTGTCCTCGCATAGCCACCGGCCGCCCCGCCGGTACAGGTCGGGGCTACCGCGCCAAGTACAGCAATACATACTAAGAAGATAGTAATTAGTGTATCAAGGAGTGGAGCTGCGCCAAGCCGGTAGCCGCGAGCACGCCTTCATGGTAGGCTGCTCCGAATCAGCCGCCCTGGGACGCTTCAACAGCACAGAGGTAGGTCCATGCGTTTCCACCGTTTGTTGAACCCTGCTGTTTTCCCCTTTTTCGCCGCAATCATCGGTCCGCTCAGCTCGCTCTCCGCGGTTCGCCCTGCCGACGCCTCGGCCCTCGACTATCGCATCGAGCTGACGACCGCCCACAAGGGCTACGACGGCAAGAGGTGCTGGGTGCATGCTCGGGCCGGGGCAATCCCGCCAAAGGCCGCGGGCAACCCGTCCGAGCGGCCGGTCGTGGTGATGACCACCCAGCAGTTGCTGGTCACGGGCAGTGACGTCTTCTACGGCCTTCACGACCTGCTCACCAACGACCTCGGCAAGACCTGGGCCGGCCCCCAGCCGCACAAGGAGTTATCGCGCCGGCCTTTCGCCGAGGGCGGTGAAATCAATGTCTGCGACTTCTGGCCCCAGTGGCACGCCCGGAGCGGCAAACTGCTCGGGACCGGCCACACGGTTCGCTACATCGACAACGCCGTCCATGCGGACAAGAACCCGCGCTGGACTGCGTACTCGGTCTACGATCCGAAAGGACGGACCTGGACCGCATGGAAGACGCTGGAATTGCCGCGGCATGCGCTGCTCGACAGCAGCGGGGCCGGCTGCACTCAGCGCCACGACCTGCCCGACGGCGACCTGCTGCTCTCCATCTACTGCAACCCGCTGCGGGAGGGCCGTCCGCTGCCGGAAACCTCGATGGTCCTGCGCTGCCGCTTCGACGGTACGACCCTCCGCTACGTCGAGCACGGCAACGGGCTTACCTACCCCACGGGGCGCGGATACGGTGAGCCGTCGCTGGCGAAGTTTGGCGACTGGTTCTACCTCACCCTGCGCAACGACGATTTTGCCGCGGTGGCGCGCAGCCGCGACGGCCTGCATTTCAAGGAGCCGAAGAAGTGGACCTTCGACGACGGCAAGGAGCTGGGCAGCTACAACACGCAGGCCCACTGGGTGGTGCATAGCGACGGCCTGTTCCTGGTCTATACCCGCAAGGGCGCGAACAACGACCATGTCTTCCGCCACCGGGCGCCGTTGTTCATCGCGCAGGTGGACCCGGAACGGCTGGTAGTGCGGCGGTCCACCGAGCGGATCCTGGTGCCGCAGCGCGGCGCCCGGCTGGGGAACTTCGGCGTGACGGTCGTCAGCCCTGAGGAAACCTGGGTGACCGTCACCGAGTGGATGCAGACCTGGGGCCCGAAGTACATCCTGCCGGTGGACAACAAGTACGGGGCGGACAACAGCATCTACGTGGCGAAAATCCGCTGGAATCGACCGAACAAGCTGGCGCCTGTCGGTGGCAAGGGGCCTTGAAGCGCTACGGCTTGGGGAGTAAACGGCGCTGGAGCTTCCAGACGTCGCTCGTCATGTTGTTACCGGCTACCATCCATAGCGCGTTCTCGTGGACGAAGACACTGGCGGCGTGACGCGGTTGCCAGGGGGTGTTCGGCACCTCGTACCAGTTGACGCCATCGGCCGAGTACCACACGTCCTTGCGGTTGCCCGGGGCCTGGCTGTAGCCCTCCAGCACCCACAGGCGGTTATCGAAGACGGCCACCTCGTGATACTGGCGAGGCTCCCACGGGGCCAACGCGACGTGCCGCTGCCACTGGGCTCCGTCCACGCTGCTCCAGACGTCGTTGAAAAACTGCCGCTGGGGCTGCTTCGGCGTGTCGTAGGTGCCGCCGCCCAGGACCCAGAGGCGACCCCGGAATACCGCGCTGCCGCCGATCATCCCACGGGCCGACCAGCAGGGTTCTTTCGGCGTGATCTTCTCCCACTGGACTCCGTCGGCGCTGGCCCAGACGTCGCGGTAGAAGACCTCATTCCCCGGCACGTACTGAGGAATGGTTTGTCCTCCCAGGACCCAGATCTTGTCGCGGAACACGACCGTGTAGTGCAATGCCCTTGGCCCCCACGGCACCTTCTGCCCTTTGTTGACCCACTCCCACGTCTTGTCATCGGCCGAGCGCCAGACGTCGAAGTGATAGTGGCCCTGGTTTACGTCGCCGCCAACGATCCACAGCTTGTCCTTGAAGACGACATAGCCGGCGGTATGTCGCCCCTCCCAGTCGCGGCCACCATCGAAACCCCGATCAAGGAACGTGTTGGGCTTCTCCAGCGTCCAGCGGGCTCCGTCCTTGGAACTCCAGACCTCATTGTTGCAGATGCGCGGGAAGTGCTTCTTGTCGGCCGGGTTCCAGCCGCCCAGAAGCCACATTTTGCCGCCCAACACCAGGGCGCCCGCGCCATCGCGCGGGGCAAAGGCGGCCTTCTCCGTGACGTTGACCCAGTGGTAGCTGCTGACCTCCTGAGAGGGGACGATCGCGAAGAGAGAGCGGTTCTCCGCACTTGCGGCTCCTGCCGTGACGCGGACGATGCAGTTCTTCGAGACCGCGTTGGGGACTTTCCACAGGTATCTGCCATTGTTGGGCGTTGCCCCCGTGATGACCGCCCATTGCTTCCCGCCGTCGGTCGAGTAGGTGATCTTCACTTCGACGTCGGCACGGAGTTGGTCGGCTTTCCAGGTCAGGAAATGCTGACTGGCAGCGCTCCAGTGTTCGCCGCCGACCGGTGAGGTCAGCGTGATCGATGGCTTGACCGAAGCGCGTCCTGACGGGCCGAGCAGCAGGCCGGTCACAAGGACGAGGAGAGCGTTGGCGCGTTGGCCGGACATATTCAGGACCTCCTCCAGGTGGACCATTACATTCCTCAGGAAGCGCGACGGCGCTCACGAGTATCATCGTCGTTGCCTGTCGTCGGTCAAGGTGCTGGCCCTCCCATCCTCTGGCGAGGAAACCGTTGACACGGGCCTCGGTTTGCGTCAATCTCAAAGAACGGCTCGATCCGCATCTCCTGGAGATTCCCCATGCAGCAGCCCCCGGCCTGCCCCCAGTGTGGCTCAGCCGACGTTCGCCACCGGCCCCAACGCGACGACTGGTTCTGCGACGCCTGCGACCACCGCTGGCGCCCCGACCGGCCGCTGATCTTCCTCAGCTACGGCCGCCGCGACGCCGCCGGTCTCGCTGAGAGCCTCGCCGCCGACCTGCCGGTCCACGGTTATGACGTCTGGCGCGACACCCAGGAGATCCGCTCCGGCCGCTCCTGGAGCGCGCAGATCGAGGAGGCCCTCGGTCGCAGCCGGGTGATGATCGCCTTGCTCAGCCCCCACGCCGTCCGCCAGGCAGGCGACCCCGACTGCCCCGACCAGGCAGACAGCGTCTGCCTCGACGAGATCAGCTTCGCCCGCTTCGAGCGGAGGATCCCCATCGTCCCCATCCTCGCCGCCGACTGTCGGCCGCCATTCGACCTGTTCCGCCTCGATTACGTGGATCTGCGCGACCCGGCCCGCTACGCCGCCGGGCTGGGGCGGCTGCTGGAGGCTATCGCGGCGGCCCTGCGCGGCGAGGCCCGCTACCGCACCTGGGACGGCCGGCTGCGGCCGTGGGACTTCGGCGCCTTCCTCGACGAGCGCCGCCGGCACTTCTGCGGCCGAGAGTGGCTGTTCGCCGCCCTGGACGACTGGCGGCGGGACGGTCCCCGCCGCGTGCTGCTGATCACCGGCGACCCGGGGGTGGGCAAGTCGGCCGTGGTCGCCGAGTTGGTCCACCGCAACCCGGGCGGCCAGGTGCTGGCCTACCACTGCTGCCGGGCCGACGTGCCGGACACCCTGCGGCCGGGGCCCTTCGTCCGCAGCCTCGCGGCCATGATCGCCGCCCAGATCGACGGCTACGCGGCGGGCCTGGGCGAGCCGGCCCTGGAGGATGCCCTGGGCGAGGGCCGCTGCGCCCAGGACCCCGTCGGCGCCTTCGAGCAGGGCATCCTGGCGCCGTTGCGGCGGCTGCCGGCCCCGGCGGGCGGCCCGTGCTACCTGCTGATCGACGCCCTCGACGAGGCCCTGGCCCTGCGCGAGGCGGGCGGCGGGGCGACGATCGTGGACGTGCTGGCGGCCCACCGGGAGCACGTGCCGGACTGGCTGCGGGTGGTGGCCACGACGCGCAAGGAGGCGGCGGTGCTGGACCGGCTCCAGGGCCTGAGGGCGCAGGAGCTGGACGCCCACGACCCGCGCAACGTGGCGGACCTGGAGCGCTACCTGCGGCTGCGGCTGGCGGAGCCCGGGCTGGCGGCCCGGCAGGAGGCCAGCGGTGTGCCGCAAGAGCGGGCGGTGGCCGTGCTGCGGGAGCGGAGCGACGGCAACTTCCTCTACGCCCGGCAGGTGCTGGACGGGCTGGCCGACGGGCTGTACGGCTTTGACCAGCTGGACGCCCTGCCGCCGGGGCTGTCGGGGCTGTACCGGAGCTTCTTCGTCCGGCATTTCCCCGACGAGGCGAGCTACGCGCCGGTGAAGAAGGTGCTCCAGGTCGTGGTGGCGGTGCGGGAGCCGCTGACGGCGCCGGAGCTGGCGCGGGCGACGGGCCTGGACGAGGATGAGGAATTGCCACGGGTGCTGCTACGGCTGTCGAGTTACCTGCCGGAGCGGTCGGGCCGTTATAGCGTCTACCACTCATCACTGGCGGACTGGCTGACGGGGGAGGAGGAGAGGGGCCGGCTGCACTACGTCAGCCGCCGGCGCGGACAGGAGCGGCTGGCGGAACTGTACTGGCAGGCGTACGGCCGGGGCGTGGGAGAGTTATCCGCTTACGGGCTACGGCACTTGCCGGCGCACCTGGCCAAGGCGGGCCGCTGGGACGACCTGACGGCGGTGCTGACCGACCTGCGCTACCTGGAGGCAAAGGTGGTGGCAGGACGGGTGTTCGAGTTGGCCGGCGACTTCACAACGGCCGTCGAAGCGATGCCGCCGGGACACCCGCACCGCCAGATGTTGGGGCTACTGGAGGAGGCGCTGCGGCGCGACCTCCACTTCATCCACCGGCACCGAGAGAACTACCCGCAGGCACTGTTCCAGTGCCTGTGGAACTCGTGCTGGTGGTATGACTCCCCCGAGGCAGCGGAGCACTACTGGCTCGTGGAGGGCGCGGGGACTGATGACGAGGCGCCTTGGCAGCGGAAGGGACCCAAGCTCTTCGAGTTGATGGAGAACTGGCGCGCGCTCCGATGCGGCTGCCGCCCCAGGCCTTCCTGGGCGCACCTGCTGGCGAGGGCCGTGCTGACACACAGACACATCCTCATGCCGGCATACATCCTGGTCATGACGGCCGCGCTGTGCCTGCTGATGTGGTTCGCCCCCATCGTCGGTCTGTGCCTCGGCACATTCAGTGCAGTCTGGTCTCTTACGGGACGACGCTCCGGCGTCAAT
>JACOUH010000188.1 GCA_016177925.1 Planctomycetota bacterium
CCCGGCGCCGGGTCCCAGTACCCTCGCCGTCGCCCCCCTGCCGGTCACACCTCCCGCCGCGCTGGGTGCCGGGGCAGTCGTGCAGGCCCTGCGGCGGCGCTGGTTCCTGGCCCTGACGGTCGCGACGCTGTCGGTGACCGCTGCGGCCGGGGCTGCCTGGGTCTTCCTGAAGCCGGCCTGCACGGTCCGCAGCTACCTGCTGGTCGCCTCGACACCGCCGAAGATCGCGTTCAAGACAACCGACAACGAGGGAGAGGGCCGGAACGATTTTGCCAGCTATCAGAAGACGCAGGCCGCCCTGGTCAAGAGCCGGCTGGTGCTTACCACTGCCCTTCGGAAACCTCAAATCGCCGAACTGAGCGTGGTGCGCGAGCAGCCCGACGCCATCGAGTGGCTCGAGAAGGAACTTAGGGTCGACAACCTGCCTGGGACGGAACTGCTGGAGATCAGTATCAAGGGCGATCGGCCCGAAGAACTGACGGCGCTGGTCAACGAGATCACCAAGGCCTATATCGGTGAGATCGTCGAAAAAGAGAAAAACAAGCGGGCGGACCGGCTGAAGAAGCTTCAGGACATTTACGCCAAGGCGGAGAACAATCTGAGGAGGACGCGGCTCACCCTGAAAGAGTGGGCGGAGACTGCCGGCTCAGGCGACGACAAGACACTCACCATCAAGCAGCAGTTTGCGCTTGAACAACTTAACACGGCCAAGAAGGACCTGATGCAGTACGCCTCCGAGCGGAAGCGTCTCCAGGCTGAGTTGCCCAAGGGACCCGACCTCGCGAAGGCGCCACGGCCACTGTCCCCCCCGGATCAGTTCGTCGACGAAATGCTGTGGAAGGACCCCACGGTGGCCCACCAGCTGCAGCGGATCGCGCTGCTCGAGGAGAAGGTGGAGAAGAACAAGGAGCGCTCCGCCCTGGGGAAGGACGACCCGATCCTGGCGGCCCCGCTGAGGGAGCTCGGCTCCTTGAAACAGGCACTAGACGCTCGCCGCAAGTCGCTGGTTGAAACCCTGACAAAGCAGCAGGCCCGTCGCGCTGCCGAGGAGGCGAACGCCGCTGTCGCCCGCACGAAGGAGAGAATCCGGGTCCTCGAAGAACTGGAGCAGGGCCTGACCATTGAGGTCGGGAACCTCAGTGCGGAGACACGTCAGATCAACAAGTCGTCTCTGGAGATTTCCTCGCTCCGCGACGCGATCACCAAGGACGAGGTCCTCAGCCACAAGATCGCTGACGAGATGGAGGCGCTGAAGGTCGAGATCGAAGCGCCTTCGCGAGTGACCCCTCTGGAGGAGGCGTCGGTTTCGTGGGTGGGCGCCGAGAAGAAGCGGATGATGGGCCTGGGCGCCGGCATTTTTGCCGCGCTGGCCCTGTCGCTGTTCGGCGTCACCTGGACCGAACTGCGGGCTCGCCGGGTCACGCGAGCGCAGGACGTCGACCAGCTCGGCGTGCGCCTGGTCGGCTCCATCCCCTATCTGGATAAGCACAAGGCCCAACGACGGCTCGCGGCGGTCCTAGACATGCCGGACCCGGTGGCGGAGAAGATCATGACCGAGTCGATCGACACGGTCCGCACCATGCTGCTGCACCTGGCTCGGGTCGAATCGCTGCGCGTCGTCATGGTGACCAGCGCCCTGAGCGGCGAGGGCAAGACGTCGGTGGCCAGCCACCTGGCCGCCAGCCTGGCTCGCGCCGGCCGCAAAACGCTGCTGATCGACTGCGACCTGCGCAAACCCGCCGCTCACCACAGCTTCAACCTGCCGATGGGCCCCGGTTTCAGTGCCCTGCTGAAGGGGACGGCGGACCTGGGCGACGTGATCCAGGTGACGTCCGTGGAAGGCCTGTCGCTGATTCCCGCGGGCCTCTGCGACGCGGGCGCCCTGCGAGCCCTGGCCCAAGACGGCGCCCGGCAGGTCTTCGACCGTCTGCGCGTGGAGTTCGACTTTATCATTGTTGATTCGTCCCCCGTGCTGCCCGTGGTGGACTCGCTGCTCCTGGCGCAGCACACCGACGCCGTGCTGTTCTCGCTGCTGCGGGACGTCAGTCGTCTGCCGGCCGCCCAGGCCGCCCTGAAGAAGCTGGAGGCCCTGGGAGTCCGCCTGCTGGGTGCGGTGGTGAGCGGTACAGAGCACGAGGCCGGCTACTACAACGGGTATTAACAGGCGAGACTTCTACTCGCCGCGGTTCGTTGACCCACGAGGACGAGTCCCTCGACGAGGAACCAGTCGTGGAGTTCCTGCACGTTTTCCTGCCGGAGCTGAAACGGTCCCTGTTTGCCGCCCGGTACACGAGAGGGACTGTGGCCGGCGTGAAAGATTGAATCTTTTTCATCACGTCCGCATCTACCCGGTGCCTCACGATCTGCTGAGCCCTTGTTGTTGATCTCCTGGGGAATCCAAGGACACCGGGAATGGGCCGTCGTGCGGCCCCGACTCGGACTGCGCCCGCGTTTCCCGCTGACTTGCACCGACGGAACCTTTCCCATGCGCTCTGACACCAAGGTCCGCGAGCGGAAGCGGAAAGGCCGGGCCCGTCCGGCCGCCGCAAAGGGGCCGGGCCTGATCGCCTTGCCCTGTCCTCGGCGCCTGGGACGCCAGGTGGCTTACAAGGCGGCCGTCGACTTTGTCCTGGCGCTCATCTTGCTCGTGCTGCTCGCCCCCTTTCTGTTGATCCTGGGCCTGCTTATCAAGTTGACCTCACGTGGCCCGGCGATTTATTCGCAGACGCGGCTGGGCAGGAACGGCAGACCGTTCACGATTTACAAGCTCCGAACGATGACGAACGACTGCGAACGCCTGAGCGGGGCGCAGTGGTCCACGCCGGGCGACGCGCGGGTCACACCGCTGGGGCGAATCCTGCGCAAGACGCACTTGGACGAGTTGCCGCAGTTATGGAACGTGTTGCGGGGCGACATGAGCCTGGTCGGCCCGCGCCCGGAGCGTCCCGAGTTCATCCCCGATCTGCAGAAAGCGATCCCCCGTTACTGCGAGCGACTGCTGGTCCGCCCGGGCGTGACCGGCCTGGCCCAGGTCCAGCTGCCGCCCGACAGCGACCTGAACAGCGTCCGCCACAAGCTGGCCTATGACCTATATTACATCCGCCAGGTGAGCCTTTGGCTCGACGCCAAGATCATCCTCTGCACGGCGCTGCAATGCCTGAGCATCCCGTTTCGTGTAGTTCGGGCGTTCCTGCGCCTCCCGGATCGCCAGCTTGTCGAGCCCGTTTACCCGGAACTTTTGCCGCAGACCTGAGCCGGCAATTCGTTTGGGCTGGGAGCAAGGGAGGAGCAGCGCAGCATGTCAGCGCCAACCCAGGCCGTTGCAGGCGCCGGGTCAGCCGAGCCCTCGTCCTTCCCGTTCATCTCGGTGGTTGTCCCGGTGCGGAACGAGGCCGCGTTCATCCGGCAGACCCTGGAGCAGTTGCTCGGACAGCGGTACGACCCGGATCGGTTCGAGGTACTGGTCGTCGACGGCGAGTCGACAGACGCGACCCCGGCAATCGTCCGCGCGATGCAGGCAGACCACCCGAACCTGAAATTTTACAGCAACCCCCGGCGTTTCTCGAGTGCTGCGCGGAACGTGGGCGTGAAGCACGCGCGCGGCGAGGTGCTGGTGGTGGTCGACGGCCACTGCGACCTGGACAACGTCGACTACCTGCGCGACGTGGCGGAGGCGTTCCGGCTGAGCGGGGCGGACTGCCTGGGACGGCCTCAGCCTCAGGAGGTGGAGAGCAACTCGTGGCTGCAGCGCGCGATTGCCGCGGCGCGGTCCTCGTGGCTGGGGCACCATCCGGCATCGTTCATTTACTCGTCGACGGAACAGTTCGTGCCGCCGCAGAGCGTGGCGGTGGCGTACCGGCGTTCGGTCTTCGAGACGGTCGGGCTGTTCGACGAGCGCTTTGACGCCTGTGAGGATTACGAGTTCAACCACCGCGTCGACCGGGCGGGGCTGCGATGTTTCTTCACGCCGCGGATTCGGGTGCGTTACTGCCCGCGGCCCAGTCTGCACGGCCTGTTTCGTCAGATGGCCCGCTACGGCCGCGGCCGGGTGCGACTGCTCCGCAAGCACCCCGAAACGTTCTCCCTTTCCAGCATGATCCCGGCCCTGTTCATGCTTGGCCTGACAGTGGGGGCCGTGGGCAGCTGGTTCTCGCCGGCGCTCGCCGTTGCCTTCGCCGCCGTGCTTGTCCTTTACGCCGGCGTGGTGGCCGGGGTGTCGCTCTGCATCGCGCTTCGGCACCGACAGGGCCGTCTGCTCCCGCTCCTTCCCCTGGTCTTTCTGGCTGTCCACCTCGGCTGCGGCTGGGGCGTGCTCCGCGAATCGCTGTCCGTCCGGCGGGGTAACAGGAAGGTTGCGTCCTCCTCCTCGTCTCCGCAGCCAGTGGCGACGGGCAACTGAAGGGCAACCGCCAATGTCTCATGCGCTGGGCGAAGGGAGAGCGGCGACCATGACCGACGAGCGGCGGGGCGCAGCGCCGCTCGAGCAGGAGACGGCAGACGGTGGCCGTCCGGCCTTGCGGCCCCTGCACGTGGTCATCGTGGACGAGGAACTGCCCTACCCACTCACGTCGGGCAAACGAATCCGCACCGCCAACCTCGTCCTTCGACTCGCCCGGCGTCATCGCATCACCTACCTCTGCCACCGCAACGCGGACGAGGAAGAAGCTCGCCAGGCGGCAACCTTCTTCGCGGACCACGGGGTGGAGCCGATCATGGTCGAGCGGCCCGTCCCCCGCAAGTCGGGCCTCGGCTTTTACCTGCGCCTGGCGGCAAACCTCTTCTCCCCCCTGCCGTATTCGGTTACCTCGCATACCAGCCGCGCCCTCAAGGAAGCGGCGCGGGAATACGCGGCGAACCACTCGGTTGACCTCTGGCAGTGCGAGTGGACTCCCTACGCCGAGACGCTGCGCGACCTGGAAGGCGCTCCCCGGGTCATCATGGCCCACAACATCGAATCGCAGATCTGGCAGCGCTACGGCGAGACGGAGGAGGACCCGCTGAAGCGCTGGTACATCAAGCGACAATGGCGGAAATTTCAGCGGTTCGAGCGACGGGCATTCGCCGCGGCGACACGCGTGGTGACCGTCAGCACGCCCGACGCGGACCTCGCCCGTTCGCAGTTCGAGGCCCGGCACGTCTCCGTGGTCGACAATGGCGTCGACACCTCCTATTTCCGGCCGGACGGGACGGAACGGGAACCCGGGCGCATCCTGTTCCTGGGCAGCCTCGACTGGCGGCCGAACCTGGACGCGGTCCGTCTGTTGCTCGACCACATCTTCCCAGCTGTGCTGGCGGCGGAGCCATTGGCGCGTCTGAGCCTCGTAGGCCGGAACCCACCGGAGTGGCTGGCCCGCCGGGCGGCGGAAGTGCCGAACGTTGAACTGGCGGGGAACGTCGCAGATGTCCGCCCGTACCTGTGCCGGTCGGGGGTGATGGTGGTCCCGCTCCGCGTGGGCGGGGGCTCGCGGCTGAAGATCCTCGAGTCGCTGGCATCGGGCCTTCCGGTGGTTTCGACGACGGTCGGGGCCGAAGGCCTTTGTCTGGAGGACGGACAACACCTCACCATCGCGGATGGCGTGGAAGAGATGGCGAGGGCCCTCCTCGCAACGATCGATTCGCCCGGGCCCGCCAGGGCCCAGGCCGGCCGCGGCCGGGAGGTTGTGCTGTCCCGGTATGATTGGGACGCGTTGGGTGGGAAACTCGAAGCAATCTGGCGCGAGTGCGCCGGAGTTTGAACATGCCCTTTCAGGGAAGCATGTGCCGGTGATGCTCATCGTTCATCTGACAGCCTCGACTTTTTTCGGCGGCCCGGAGCGGCAGATGGTTGGCCTGGCGACGGGCCTCCCTGCCGGATACCGGACGCAGTTCCTCTCCTTCGCCGAGGGGGGGCGGTGTGCGGCTTTCCTCGAGGAGGTGCGCAAGCAGGGCTTCGAGGCAGCGGCGCTGAACCACGATACACCGCGGATCGACCTGGCTGCCCGGGAACTGGTCGGTCGACTGAAAGGGGGCGGTGCGGCGGTCCTCTGCTGTCACGGGTACAAGGCAGACCTCATCGGACGGTGGGCGGCCCGGCGGGCCGGCATCCCCGTGGTTGCCGTGTCGCGCGGCTGGACGGCCGAAAACTTCAAGGTCCGGGTGTACGAGCGGCTGGACCGTCTCGGCCTGCGCTGGATGGACCGCGTGGTCTGCGTGTCGGAAGGACAGGCCGTCAAGGTGCGTCGGGCCGGTGTCCCGGCGCGGAAAGTGCTGGTGATCCGCAACGCCATCCAGGCCAACCGCTTCCGCCGGCCCGACCCGGCCTGCCGGGAGGAGTTGCAACGGCTCTTCCGCCAGCCGCGCACCCACATCGTCGGTGCGGCTGGCCGGTTGAGCCCCGAGAAGGGCTTCGACGTACTCATCGAGGCGGCGGCCCTTGTGGCCAAACAGGTCCCTTCCGTTGGGTTTGTGCTCTTTGGCGACGGGCCCCTCCGGGACGAGCTGACGCGGCGAATCACCGCACAGAACCTGGACGGGCGTTTCGTAATGGCCGGCTTTCGGACCGACCTGGACCGTTTTTTCCCCTCCTTCGACCTCCTGGCCCAGTCTTCGCACACGGAGGGCATGCCCAACGTGGTGCTGGAGGCCTCGGCGGCGGGGACGCCGGTGGTGGCAACTGCCGTGGGCGGCACTCCGGAGGTGGTTGCAGATGGGGTCAGCGGGCATCTCGTCCTTCCGGGCAGCGCCGAGCTGTTGGCCGGGCGAATCCGCGATGTCCTGCTGCTCCCTGAACAGCAGCGGAGGGCGATGGGCGGCGCGGGCCGTCAGCGCGTCCTCGACGAGTTCACTTTTGCGGCGCAGGCCGGCCAGTACCAAATCCTTTTCGAGGAGTTGGCGGGTGTTCGGCGGGGGTGAGCGGGTCGCCGGCTGAAGCGCTTCGGCAAGAATGTCTGCGACTTTTTTCGAGAATGCTCCTCTAACGGATGTGGCGGGGGCCCGGACGGGCTCGCCGCAGCAAGAGGAGCCAGGCAGCCTGTGATCGCACCCTATTCCCCTGCCAGAACATCGAGCACCGACAGCGGGCGGCCTGTCCGGGTCTGTTTCCTCATCGACCGGCTCAGCCGCGCGGGCACCGAAACGCAGCTCCTTGACCTTCTCCGCCGTCTGGACCACTCCCGGGTCGAACCCTTTTTGTGCCTGCTGGACGGCGAGGACGAACTGTCCCGGTCGCTGGAGCCCGATTGCTGTCCAGTGCTTCGGCTCGGGATTCGCTCCCTGCATCACCCGAGGACCGTCCTGCGAGGAGTGACATTTGCCCGCTTCCTGCGACGGGCCCGGATCGATGTCCTGCAGGTGTATTTCCCAGACAGCACCTACTTCGGCGTCGCGGTCGGGCGACTCGCCGGGGTCCGCCGCCTCGTCCGGACCCGTTTCAACCTGGGCTACTGGATGACGCCCCTGCACCGCCGATTGGGGCGGATTTGCAACCGCTTCACCGATGCCGTGGTGACCAATGGTGAGGCTTGCCGAGCTGCTTTCATCCGCGACGAAGGTTTCCCCCCCTCACGGACGGTCGTGCTGGGAAATGGGGTGGATGTGGCCCGCTTCCCCTCGCGAACCCGGGACAGCCTGCCCGGAGTTGCTCGCCTCAACCCCCGCATTGGCGTGGTCGCCAATCTCCGGCCTGTCAAGGGGCTGGAAGACTTCGTGCAGGCGGCCTCCTTGCTCCGACCCGCCTACCCCGGAGCCGTGTTTGAAGTGGCGGGTGAAGGGGAGTTGCGACCTCGGCTGGAGCAATTGGCTGCCGAACTCGGCCTCGGCGAGAGCTTCCATCTCCTCGGCTCCGTCTCCGAAATCCCGGAGTTCCTCGCCAACCTTGACGTCGCAGTCCTCTGTTCCCACAGCGAAGGGATGTCGAACACCCTCCTGGAGTACATGGCCGCAGCCAGGCCAGTGGTGGCGACGGCCGTCGGAGGGAACCTCGAACTGATCCAGGACAGGGTGAATGGTCTTCTCGCCCCCCCCCGAGACCCTGCCCAGCTTGCAGGCGCTATCGAGATGCTCTCCTTGGACTCAAACGGGTACGCGCGCCAGGCAGTGTTTCCGAGCCCTGGCCTTCCTTCCTGCCCTGGCGTGGCGCATGGTTCGTTGGCATCTCTACCGTGGGAACTGGCTGCCCGGCCACCTGCGCCGCCATCGGCCGTTCCGGCTGAACCGTCTTCCACAAGGGACGCCGATCGACGTGATGGTCGCCCTGGTCGATCACTACGAACCCACGAGCGATTACGGCGACCTGGCCGCGGTCGAGTCGGTCAAATCCTGGTGCGAGGGCTACAAAGCCATCGCAAGTCGCTACCTTGACCACGACGGCTGCCACCCGCAACACACGTGGTTCTACCGGGCGGAGTACCCGAACTTCGGGTGCATTCAGGCCCTGGGCCGCTACGCCTTCAAGGGCCTGGGTGAAACAGAATTTCACCTCCACCACGGGTTCGATACGCACGAGACGTTTTCGGCAAAACTCCGCGCGGGCCTTGACTGGTTCAACCAGGCCGGCGCCATGATCACCACCGAGCCGGAGCCGAAACAGCGCTTTGCCTACATTGCCGGCAACTGGGGCCTCGACAACGGCACGGGTGATCCTTCGCACAGTGGCTGCAATACCGAGCTGCTTGCCTTGCGTGACGCCGGCTGTTACGCGGACTTTACCTTTCCGGCTGGGGGCGTGCGCGCCCAGCCGCGGAAGACGAACAGCATCTACTACGCGACCGACACTCCCCTCCCCAAGTCCTACGACACGGGCATCGATGTTGCCGTCGGCCGCCCCCCGTCAGGGGACCTGCTGATCTTCCAGGGCCCCTCGGTCATCGATTGGTCGAGGGGTCGGGTCGAAATGGCTGCCGTGGAATCCTTCGCGCCGCCGTCGCCGGACAGGCTCGGCGCTTGGCTCAAAGCCAACGTGCATGTCCAGGGACGACCCGAGTGGATCTTTGTCAAGTTGCACACGCACGGTATGCAGAGCCAGGACACCATGCTCGGCCGGGCCCTCGATGACACGTTCCGGGCCATGGTGGCGACCTGGAACCGGCCGCCCTTCCGCCTCCACTTCGTCACGGCCCGGGAAGCGTATAACATCGTCAAGGCGGCGGAGGCGGGGCGGGTGGGGGACCCCGGCCAGTACCGGGACTTCTTGATCCCGCCCCCGGCGAACCGCCGGCTGCTGTGCAGTGGCCCGTACCGCCTCCTCCATTACGGCCCCGACCGAATCAAGCTCGAGGTTCTCTCCCTCGATCCCGTTCGCCTGGACTTTCTGGATGGGCCCTTGCGGTCCTTGACAGGCCGGGTGCGTCACCTGGAACTCGTCTTTCAGTCAGGCATGGTCGACATCCAGGCCATCAACGGCGATCCGCCGTTCGAGGCCGAGCTGCGCCCGTCCAACTCCGGCCCCGGTGTTTCTCGCCCGGTTTTCGGCCCGTGCGTTCTTCGGCCTGATGAAGGGTCTGTCCCTTTGGAAGGAACGAGGACCTGCAGCGCCGACTTTGCGCAGCTGGGTGTCTAAATAACGCCGTGTGCAAGTGTTACTGAGTGCTTCGTGGCCGGGGCTGAGTCCGCCGGCGCGGCGTGAGCCCGCCGGTGCCGGCGCCCCGGCGCCCCGGTCTCCCCGCTTTTGTTCTCGCAATATGTCGGTTTGTACAGTAGGATGAGGAGAGGATTGCGTTGCATTGCATTCGCGCCTCACACTGATTCTCATCATTTCCCGTCCGGGGTGCGCGCTCCCGTACCGAACCCTCCCCTCCCAGGTCATTCTGACCCGCCCCTTCCGACAGCGGCGCGGTGCCGGACTGCGCCGCAGCGGCGGCGGACCCGCTGTGCGGGTGCCCCCAGCCCGCCGCTCACCGAAACCAATCAACGCAACTCGGTATCACGCTCCGGCGGGGACGGAGCGACGGGTCGGCTTTTTCCGAATCTCTTCTCTGGGTGTTGCCTCTAATGAACAAACACTTGCGGCGGGCCAACGTTCAGGGCCGCCGCCACTTAGGGCCCGCGCAGGAATAAGCTGGTCAATTTCTGTAGGACGGATTTCCAATCCGTCCGGCAACGATCGGACGGATTGGAAATCCGTCCTACGGCCGACTGCCCAAGTTATTCCTGCGCGACTCCTTATGCGAGAGCAACGCAGGGCCTGGTGCCCTGGGACTGGACTGTGGGTGATGCTCTACCTCCTGGCCGGATACATGTTCCTGTTCATTCACCGGCCTTTCGAGGTTTGGCCGGCGCTGGGGGAGATGCGCCTCGAGTTGGTGTACATGCTCCTGGCCGGGCTGGTCTGGGTCACTTTTGCCCAGAAGGACTGGATTGCGAATCGCCTGCACGTTGCCTTCCTCCTCTTCACGGGGGCGGTCGTCATTTCCTGGCTGGTCAGCCCCTGGCAAGACAAGTCCGGGACGGTGGTCGAGGACTACTTGAAGCTGTTGGTCTTTTACGGCATGCTCGTGACCGTGGTGCGGGGCGAGGAAAGCCTGCGGTTCATGGTCAAGGCCTTCCTAGTCGTCATGGCACTGTACATGCTCCATTCCCTCTGGGAGTATCACAACGGCAGGCATTTCTACCGCATGGACATTCACCGCCTGGTCGGTGTGGACACTTCGTTTGGCGATCCGAATGCCTTCGGGGCCAGTATTGTGTATGCGCTGCCCCTGGTGCTCATCTTCTGGAGGAGAGGTGACACGGACAGGGCGCGGGCCACGCGGACCAACTGTCTTGTCGCGGGCTATGTCGCCGTGTCCGTCCTCTGCGTCGTGCTGACGGGATCGCGTGCCGCCTTCGTGGGGCTGCTCCTGTTTGCCCTTCTCCTGGGGTGGCATACCCGCTGGCGTTTGCGCCTCGGAGTGGCCGCCTTGGTCCTGAGCCCGTTGCTGTGGTTCCTTATTCCGGGCGAGTTGCAGGATCGTTTTGCGACCATCGTTGATCCGGCGCGCGGCCCTACCAATGCCCAGACCTCCGCCGAGGGGCGGATCGAGGGGCTGCGTATGGGGCTGGACCAGTGGCTGGCGAACGCGGTGACGGGCTGTGGGCCCGGGGCCTGGCGGCCGGCGACCGGGAGCACAATTGAATCGCACACCCTTTACGGCCAGCTCCCTGGAGAACTGGGGACTCTGGGAATCCTGACCTTCGGCGGTGTTTTGCTTTGCTTGCTGTGGAACGTGCGCCGAATCAATGCCGCTTACAGAGACCATCCCGAGCGGGTGAACGATTTTCCCTTGCGGCTGAATAAGGCCCTTGGTCTGGCCTTTCTGCTGATGCTTTTCGGGGGGCTCTTCGGGCACAACCTGTTCCGTCACAACTGGCTCTGGTATGGGAGTTTTCTGATCGTCGCTCAACAGGTCGTCGCCGAGAGACTGTCAGGAAAGCCGAGTCCCTGTGGAACATCCTTGTCGTCCGAGAGGATGTCCGTCTCGGGCCGAGCTTGGCAGCCTGCCCTCCCTGGAGGAAACCCGTGGATTGGCACGCGAGCTTGATTCGCAAGGTGATCGGCCCGGCCTGGGCGACCTGGGAGGGCAGTCGCTACCTGCATCATTACCGGCACCTCCTCCGGACCCAGTACGAGGGCCCGGAGCAGGTTCACGCCCGGCAGTGGAAAGGGCTCAAGCGGCTTCTGCGGCATGCCTACGAGACGGTGCCGTTCTACCGTGATCGCCTGGATCGCGCGGGCTTGACCCCTGAAGAGGTCCGGAAATTCGACGACTTCCGCCGCCTCCCTGTCCTCACCAAGGAAGACTTGCGACAACACGGGGGGACGTTGCTGTCGCGCGCCTACGCCCTGCGCGAATTACACCGCAAGACGACCTCCGGCTCCACGGGGGTCTCGGTGGAAGTCTGGGTCGATGATCCCAGCATGCAGTGGAAGCGGGCCTGCACGCTGCGCTCGGACGAGTGGAGCGGCTGGCGTTTCGGGGAGCCGGTGGCGAAGGTCTGGGGCAATCCCGAGTATCTCAAGCGGGGCTGGCGGGGGAGGCTGCGGAACGCCCTGCTGGAGCGAGCCCACTACCTGGACACGCTCAAGATGGACGAGGCAGCACTGGCGCGTTTCGCCCGGGATTTGCAGGCGATGCCGCCGTCGCTGCTCTTCGGTCACGCCCATTCGGTCTACCTGCTCGCCGAGTACCTGCGTGCCCGGGGGATCAAGCCGCCCCGCCCCAGGGGCATCATCACCACGGCAATGGTACTGCACACGTGGCAGCGAAAAAGCATCGAGCAGGTGTTCGACTGCAAAGTGACCAACCGCTACGGCTGCGAAGAGGTGAGTCTGATCGCCTGCGAGTGCGAGCGGCACGAGGGGTTGCACGTCAACGCCGACGGGGTGTATGTCGAGGTCCTGTGTGACGGGCGGCCGGCGGGCCCCGGGGAAGCCGGCTCCGTGATCGTAACGGACCTGACCAATCGGGCCATGCCCATCCTCCGCTACCAGGTCGGTGACGTGGCAGTGGTCGCAGGCCAGCGCTGCGGGTGCGGCCGGGGCCTTCCCCTTCTTGAGCGAATCGAAGGGCGAGAGGCGGACTACGTCGTGACGCCGGCGGGGGAACTGATCTCCGGGATCTCTCTGACGGAGAACTTCGCCGTCCAGGTCCCCGGTATCGCCCAGCTGCAGATCGTTCAGGAGAGTGTGAGCCGGTTCGTGTTCCGCATCGTCCGGAGCCCGGCCTTCGGCCAGGAGAGCCTTGGCGAGATCGAACGACTCGTCCGCGTGCGGTTCGGGCCTGCCGTACGCTACGATTGCGAGTATGTGGAGCGCATTCCCCAGGAACCGTCGGGAAAGTACCGCTTCTGCATCTCCCAGGTGCCAACCCCCTTTACCCACCAGCAGGAGATACCCGTCGGATGAGCCCCGCTGTCAGCGTCGTGATCGCCACTCACAACTACGGCCGCTACCTGGCTGGTGCGGTGCGCTCCGTGCTGGCGCAGACTTTCACGGACTTTGAACTGGTCATCGTCGATGACGGCTCCAGCGACGACACTCCGGAGGTGGCGCAGCCCTTCCTGAGAGACCCACGAATCCGGTATCACCGGACCGACCGGCAGGGGCAACCGAAGGCGAAGAACACCGGCATCCGGTTGACAACGGCCCCGCTCATCGCCTTCCTCGACGCCGACGACGTCTGGTTGCCGGACAAACTCGACCGGCAGGTCGCCCGGTTCGCTGCCGACCCGGAATTGGGGGTGGTCTACGCCGACCGGCTCCTGATGGACGCGGAGGGGCATGAACTGGAGTGCGACAAGCGGTTGCTGTACCGGGGGAATGTCTTGCCGGAAATGTTCCAGGAGAACTTCATCTGCTTCTCGTCGGTCATGGTGCGCCGCGCAGTCTTCGAGGAGGTGGGCCTCTTCGACGAGACCATCCCGATGGCTATCGACTACGACCTGTGGCTGCGAGTTGGCCTCCGTTACCGCTTCGACTATGTGGACGCCTCCCTGGTGAAATACCGCACAGGTCATGCCAACCTATCCCGGCGGGAGGAGGAGCGTCAGCTGATCGTGGTAGGGATCATGCGGCGGTTCCTGGACGAGCGGGGAGGGGGCGGGGTGCTGGACAGGCGAGTTGTCCGCCGAGCGTGGGCTGAAACCTACAATAATATGGCCTTGGAGCGACGTCTGCGGTCGCGCCTGGCGGCGTTGCCCTGGCTGCTTCGGTCGCTGGCCGCAATGCCATGGCGCTGGGCGACCTGGAAAGGACTGTTGAGCCTCCCCCTGCCGGAGGCTGCCCGCCGCCTGCTGCGGCGGTGCTTTGCCATCCTGCCCTCTGGTCCGTGCGCAAGCGCGTCTCTGCGGTAGAAACCTCGATGATGGGCTAAATCGCGGCGGGAAGAAGGAAACGGTCGAGAAGACCAATGCGAGAGGCGGATGAGGAACAGAGAATCCAATCAAGAAGGCAAGCCATGATGGGGCTGTTAAGTCGTGCTTCCGCTCTGTTGCCCCGCCGCTGGCGTTACACTCTCCGCCGGACCTGGTATGGGTTCAAACTGCGGCGAGGTCGGCTTCGCAGCCCGGAGCCAGAGTTTGCTCGTCTCCGTGAATGGATTCGTCCAGGTGACTGGGTCGTGGATATCGGCGCGAACGTGGGCGAGTACACGGCAGAACTGTCTCGGCTTGTCGGCCCAAGCGGGCGGGTATTCGCGCTGGAACCCTTCCCAGAAACGTTCGCCCTGCTGGCCGATCTCTGTCGCCTCTTGCCTTTTTCCAATGTTACAGCCCTTAATGTTGCCGCGAGCGATGCCACAGGCATCGTGCAGATGAGTGTACCAGGAATCAACCACTTTGAGGCGGCTATCGACAAGCAGGGGGTGCCCGTCTACGCCTGCGCACTGGATGCGCTCGATTTCCCCCAGTCGGTTCGGCTGGTCAAGGTGGATGTCGAGGGGCACGAAATGGCTGCTCTCCGCGGGATGGCCAAGTTACTCCAACGCGACCACCCTATTCTTATCGTTGAGGCCCGCCGGGGCACTGCAGAGTTCTTGGTACCGTTTGGTTACCGGCCCGAGCGCCTTCCACAGAGCCCAAACATTCTCTTCCGTCCCGAGCGAACGGACGCAATCCTCGCTCATGCAGATTACCCCGGGGCCCGTTGAATCCACCCGTGGCAAGCCCTTGTGATCAAACGCAGCTGCGCACATCCGGCGCCGCCCACTACAGGCTCCCCGCCGCCACGTGCCGCCCCCGGCGATGTTGGCCAGGGATGGAAACTACGTTCGGCAGCTCCAAGAAGCGCGCTCCAGGCGTCGGCATCGCGGTGTTGCTCCTGCGGGTTTCTCGTGGGTAATTCCGGCGTTGTCTTGAAACCAATCCTGACCTTTCGTCTCTAATCTGCGAGTCAATAGCCGGAAAAATCGGTGGACGGGCAGCAGGAACGTGTGACATGTGCGGCATCGCAGGCATCATCGCCCCCGACGTGCGGTCCTACCGGGAACCCCTTGAGCGCATGGTCGAGGCCCTTGGATACCGCAGGCCGGACGGCTCAAGGAGCTTCTTCTTCATCTGTGGCCTGTGCTCCGACCGCGTGCATCTGCCGTGAAGTCCGGAGGAAGACAGTGAGAGTATCCCTTCAGATCCTCCCTGATTGGTGCATAATGTCCGCTGGATCGTGAGACAGTGGAGAGGCGAACGCCGAAGTTGATCAGCCAAGAATCGAACGGCAGGCTCCATGAATCAGGCAAGGCAGATCACGAAGAGGAAGGTACTCTCGAACGCAGTGTGGAACCTCTCTGGGTTCGTCCTGACGATCGGTATCACCTTCGTCATGTGCCCGATCCTGTTACGTAGCTTGGGCGACGACCGATACGGTGTGTGGTCTCTCGTCGAAGCCACGGTTGCCTATTTCGCACTTCTAGATCTTGGGATCGGAGCCGCGGTCGTTCGTTACGTTTCCAAGTTCGATGCCCTCGAGGATCGAGGACAACTGAATCGCATTTTCAGCACCACGCTGAGCACGTTCATCATTCTTGCCCTCGTCGTCGCTAGCCTCTGCGGCATCGCCGCCCTGGTCTGGAGGCGCCCGTTGGGAGTACCCGAGGAGCTTGCGCTAGAAAGTCGCTGGCTTCTCCTCCTTCTGGGGGGCAGCGTGGCTGTGGAACTCGTTGGAGGGGTTTACGGGGCGGTCCTAATCGGGCTGAACAATTTCCCGGCAAAGGTATCCATCGAAACAGGTCTTCGAGTTGTCACCGCGCTCTTGCAACTCGTCGTGATTCGAGCGGGTGGGAATGTGGTCGAGTTGGCCCTCCTCGGGCTTGCCGGAAGCGTCATGAAGGCCCTTCTCGCTGCGACCGTCTCCCACCGCTGTTTGCGCTCGTTGACCTTCTCCATGTCGCTGGTCCAGTGGCAGACTCTCCGCATGCTCGGCGGCTACAGTCTCCAGGCGTTGCTGATCCTGGCCGCTGGCCGGGTTGCCTACCGCTCGGACGCAATCGTCATCGGCGCTTTTCTTGCCCCAGCGTGTATCACATATTTTGTCACAGCCTCTCGCCTGATCGAGTATACCAAGGGTGGGGTCAGTGTCGTAGTGACCGCCCTGACACCGGCCGTCAGCGCCTTGGACGCACAAGGCAATCGACAGGCCGTCCGCCGAGGCTATCTCGACGGCACGCGTTACGTCCTCTTTCTTCTGTTGCCCGTCCAGGTAGCCGTGCTCCTTCTGGGCGGGCCGTTCCTGTCCCTCTGGCTCGGCTCTCAATACGCGGTTGTGAGCTACCCGACCCTCGCGATCCTCGCCATCCCGCTCGGACTCCAGGCGGCTCAGTCCGTGTCCGGCCGAATCCTCTACGGGAGGGGAAACATCGCTTGGTTAGCGCGACTAGCGGTGA
>JACOUH010000411.1 GCA_016177925.1 Planctomycetota bacterium
ACGGAGCTGTCGCCGCTGAGGCGGGGGCGCATGCCGATTTCACGGGAGGGGAGGCCGGCCCACCCCGGCGTAGTCGCCCTCGCCGAGCAGGTCGTCACCTGCGACCACCCGCAGTTGGCCGGTCTGCCCCAGCGGCTCCTGGCGCGCACGCTCATCGTCCGCGACCTATCGGCTGCCCGCGCCATCGCTGCCCACACGTCCGGCTACCGCTTCGTCACCCTGCAGGGCGAACTGCTGGAGGCCGACGGCACGCTGACGGTTGGGACGCACCACGCCGAAACCGGCATCCTGTCACGTCGGAGCGAGCTGCGCGAGTTGCGCGAGCAGGCGGCGGACCTCGACGAGCGGCTCGCCGACATCGAGCGCGACCTCGCCTACCTGGCCCGGCGCATCACGCGAGCGGAGACGGAGGCGGAGGACGTGCGGCAACAGCTCGAGGTCCTGGCCAAGGAGGAGGCTGATCTGGGCTTGCGCGTGGCCAAGCACCGGGAGCGGCGCGAGGGGTTGCACGAGAAGATCGAGCTGAGCCGTACCGAGATGGACCTGATCGAGCAGGACATCGCCTCGCTGGAGTCGACGTTGGAGCAGGCGCGTGCCGAGGCCAGCGCGGCCGAGGAGCAGCTGACGGCCCTGCGTCAGCGCATCGCCGAGGCCGAACGCGAGAGAAGCGAGCGGTCGGAGCAGAAAGAACGGCAGCAGCGCGAGTACAACGCGGCGCAGGTCGCCCTCGCTCAGGTCGAGGAACGCCGCACCTCCCTCCGGGACCGCGTCGACCGGCTCGAGCGCGACCTGTCGCAACGGCAGCAGGAACTGGGGCAGGGCGAGGCGCGGGTCGCCGACCTGCAGGCCCGACTGCGCGACAGTATGGCGAAGAGGCTGAGTGCCTCGTCGTCGCTGGCCTACGGCTACTTGCACAAGGAAACCGCCGAACGCGCTCTTGCCCGCTTGACGGAGGAGCGCGACGGGAAGCAGCAGCAGCGGGAGCAGCTATCCGAGCAGGCCCGAGGCTGGCAGGAGACCTGGCGCGCGCGGGAGAAGGAGATCCACGCGCACGAGATGGAAGTCAGCGAGTTGCGTCACGACATCGACGCCCTCGTCGAGGGCCTGGGCGAGGATTACCAGCTCCGCCTGCGGCTCTCCGCCGACGGCAACCGGCCGGAAGCCTTCGGGCCGGACGAAGCAGTGTTCCCGTTCGAGCCAATTCCCGAAAGCCGAAAGCCGGAAGCCGAAGAGGAAATCGCCGAACTGAAGCGCAAGTTGAGCCGGCTGGGCAGCGTCAACATGGACGCCTTGCAGGAGTTGCACGACCTCGAATTGCGATCCTCCACCCTGCAAGCACAATACGACGACCTGGTGGCGGCGAAGCGGTCGCTCGAGGAGATCATTGACCGCATCAACGTCGACAGTCGCCGGCTGTTCAGCGAAACGTTGGAGACGGTGAAGGCGCACTTCCAGGAATTGTTCCGCAAGCTGTTTGGCGGCGGGCAGGCGGACATCGTGCTGGAGGACGAGATAAACATCCTGGAGAGCGGCATCGAGATCATCGCACGCCCGCCGGGCAAGGAGCTACGGAGCATCTCGCTGATGTCCGGCGGTGAGAAGACGCTGACGGCGGTGGCGCTCCTCTTGGCGATCTTCCGCAGCAAGCCGAGCCCGTTCTGCATCCTCGACGAGGTCGACGCCGCTCTGGACGACGCGAACATCGGCCGCCTGGCATCGGTGCTGCGCGAGTTCCTCGACCGCTCCCAGTTCATCCTGGTCACACACTCGAAGCGAACCATGGCGACCGCCGATGTGCTTTACGGGGTCACGATGCAGGAGTCGGGTATCAGCAAGCGCGTAGCAGTCCGCTTCGAGGACTGGCCCGATAACGAGCGTCAAGAGAAAGAGCAGGTGGCGTGACACCCCTGAATCAGCTGCTCTTCGTCCGAACTTCCACCTGCGGTATGCTCAAGACAATGTTGGTTCGACTCGGGGGCGAGTGAAGGATGGGCGTGTACGATCAGGCAGCAAGGTTTGCGGCCCGAGCCGCTCCCGAAACTGTTCCGGGTCGCTTGCTGGCCGGGAAAGGGGTCTCGTTACGGTGGCGCGAGTGGCTGGACACACGCACGCTCCCCTTCCCCGGTGGACCAGATCGGACGGCCGACTTGGTCGCGGCCCTCGATAACCCTGCTACCGCCGACAGACCGTGGCTGATGGTGGTGGAGTTTCAGGCCCAGATCGATCCCGACAAGCTGGACGCGACCCTGGAGGAAGTCGCGATTCTGCGGAGCCGGGCTCGATACGGCGTGGAGCGGAACGGCAAGTACCTGGTCGTGGCCGCCCTAGTGTACCTGCGCGATCGCTGCCCGGAAGACGTGCTCGACATGACCTTTCCCGACGGCACGGGTACTCGACATGCTCCGTTGGTCTGGAATGTCGCTGAGGATCACGCAGCCCCTGCGCTGGAGGCAGTTGCCGCAGGGCAGATGTCGTGGGGGATGCTGTTCTGGTTGCCGCTCATGGCGGGAGGGGGGAACGAAAGCGCCGTCGCTCGATGGAAAGAGGTCGTCGCCGCGACCGTACCGGATCGGCGGATGCGTGCCAATCTGGTGGGTATTGCCCTGGTGTTTGCAGAGTTGGCCGGGTGTGTGCCGGCCTGGGAGCGAGGTCTGGAGGGTTGGGAAATGACCGAGTCACAGGTCGTTAACGGCTGGATCAGGCAAGGGGAGGCCAAAGGGGAGTTAAAGACCCGGCGGCAGGATCTTCTGGACCTTGTTGAAGGGCGCTTTCCAGGTGCCGTGCCGAACGAGGTGGTGCAACTCATTCAGCAACAGGAGAGCCTGGAGCTGCTCCGAGACTGGTTCAAGGCGGCGGTGCGAGCTTCCACGTTCGAGGAGTTCATGGCCGTGCTGAAACGCTGACCCGGCTGCAAACTCCACGCGGGAGGCAATCTGTATTCCACGTGGTTCCCGCTGGGATCATGGACGGGAAGCGGGACGGCATCAGCCATCGGCGGACGGTAGGGCCAGGCTGACGAGCGCGCCGACCACGATGCCGACGGCTGCGCCGGGAACGATGTGCTCGACGCCCCACTCAAAGGCAGCGAACAGCGCCCCGCTCAGGCCGCCGACGCAGAAGCCCAGGACCGCGCGCAGACGCACCACTCCGCCTGCGAGAGTGCCGAACAGAACGGCCCCGGCGCTGAGCAGGACCAGGATGCCGAACGCCGGCAGGAGCCAGGTTGACGGCGGCTGGTCGTGCTGGCCGGCCAGCAGACCGATCAGCGTGCCGATCAGGCCCAGGAAGAGGGCACCGTCTGCGGCGCCGGTGAGGACCGCCCGCTGCCCCTCCGTCGGCTCACCCTCCATGAGGCGCGCCAAGGCATTGGCCACGCGCCGGCCGATCATGCTGCCGCTGGCGTTGCCGCCGCGCCAGCTCAGCCAGCCCGCCAGGCCGCCGAAGAGCCCGCCGATCAGGGCGAACGAGAAGGCCCCGCCAAGCGTCCACAGGAGAAGGGAGAGACGGTCATCCATCGGCCGGTGGGGTCCACGAACGGAAACGGGGCCGCTGCCGGGACGTCCGAAGGGCCCCGTGTCCTCCACCTCCGCTACCGTACCCCCTGTATTCCCGTTGGGCAAGCGAGTTGCTTGCGCGACGAAGGATCACCGCGGCTCGAGGGGGACATAGATGTCGGTCAGCAGGTCCTCGGGCGGCGTGTTCCTTGGCGAGTTGTGGTAGACCTCGAAGGGCGGCTCGTGGCGCGGCTCGCGGCCGCTCGCGGGGAGCCAGGTGCCATAGAGCGAGCGGTAGCACTCGCCCAGCTGTTCGTAGGGACCGCGATGGGTGAGGACGGCGTACTCTCCGCCGCCGACGGTCTGCACGCCCACTTCGGCCTCCGGCTGGAAATCCTCGCCGACGGTGACACAGCAGTCGAAGCGGAGCTTGTCGGCCGGCGTGATGTGCGGGTCGTCGTGGCCGATGCCGAGGACCTTTGTGTCCGGGCCGAACAGGCCGCGCCGGCCCACCCATTCGAGGAAGCGCTGGAAGGCCTCCCCGACTTCCTCGTACGGGCCGACGTGGCGGACAAAGGCGACACGCATCGGCTCGACGTTGCAGACGCGGATGTCATCGGTTGTAGCAGTCGACATGATCCTTTCCTCCCTTTGTGGTATCGGTGAAGCCGTTGAAAGAATCGGCCGCTGACCGGCGTGAAACTGCGACGGCGAGACGCCGAACATCTGCCGGAACGCGCGGGTGAACGATTCGTGGGTGTCGTAGCCGCTGTCGAAGGCGATCTGCGTGATGGGTCGATCGGTCGTCTTGAGCAGCATCGCCGCCGCTTCCAGGCGCAGGCGACGGACGTAGTCATGAACGCTCTCGCCGACGAGGGCCGAGAAGATGCGGTGGAAGTGGAACGGCGAGAAATGGGCAATGCGGGCCAGCCGTTCGAGAGAAAGGTCCTCGTCGAGGTGCTCCTGGATGTGGAGCTGAACTTTCAGGATACGATGCCGGTAGGTGTCTTGCGTCGGGTTCATGCCCGCATCATACGCCGGGCCGCCCACGCGCTGCTTGACCGATCTTGCGATTTCCGGGTCGAATCACGAGGATCTCAACCTGCGACGGCGAGAGGCCGAACGGGTTCGGGGAGCCAGAAGTACCCGGGCCGTCCGCCCTCAGTCGGCGAACCTCGCCCGAGCGAGTTCAAACAAAAAAACAAAAAAGGGGTGGGACTTTTTGACGGCGAGTTGGGTCGCCGTCAGGATGGGGTTGATTGGGCGGCATAGGGCGCGCAGGGCTCGGTGGTCTTGCCAGTCCAGGATTGCAACATCCGTCGCCTTCAGGCAAGAAGACTGC
>JACOUH010000412.1 GCA_016177925.1 Planctomycetota bacterium
CAACGCGCTCGGCCCACGCGCGCCGGTACTCTCGATACCGAAATCCCTTGGCCCTTTCCCATCTGTGGAAGTTTGGCGAGAGGTACAGAATGCCATAACCGTAATAGGGATTCTTGATCTGCTTTTCTGCCACAGCTTTCATGCGCCACCTTGACCCTTCGAGCAAACGGAATTAGGCGAGAACAGACGGTCCCAATTACCGGACTCCGACTGACTCTCGGTCTTCCACTTCTGCTTCCCGATGGCCTCATCCAAAAACTGGGTTACGAGCTTGAACGCGATGTTGTTGCGCTCTTGGTCGTCATAGATGTCGGGGAGGGCCTCCTTGAGCGGCGTCTGCACCCCCATCCACGGGATGCCCTTCTCGCTCTTGATGCAGTCAATTAGGGCGGTGTTACCAGCGACCTTGCGGATAGCCGCAGCCGTGTAGGTGGCGTACACGTCGGCTGGGGCGTCCACTAGCTCGGGCGTCTCAGCTTCCCCGCCGCCTTCGACCCCGAAGCCGTCGTCCACCGGAGCCTCGTCATCGACCGTGGGTTCCGCGCCCCCACCGGCATCGACAATCACCTTCGGGGTGACGACCGGGGCGACCGCGTGGGCGGCGGCGATGGCCGCGCTGAACTTCTTCTTCAGTACCTCGGCGAAGGTGCTGGCCGGGGGATTGCTGTAGGTCAGATCGAGGGCCTTGTACGCCTGCTCGAACGACAGCACCCGGAGGGGGATCGGGTAACTCTTGCCGCCGACGCTGCTCCAGAAAACGCCGTGGCCGGGGATGGGTTCGTTCAGCAGGGTGCTGAGGATGTCGTCGCTGAAGTGGGCGTTGACGCTCTTGACGGCCTTTAGGTCGCCAGCCGACAGCAAGTGGAAAATGAACCAATTGTCACCTTGGCTCAGAATCTCGTGCGTGATGCTGCCCGGCTGTTGGGTGATCAGCACGGCCCCGAGGTCATACTTGCGGCCCTCCTTTACCCACGCGATGTACGGCCCCTCGCCTGAAGTACCTGCGCTGCCGCCCAAGACCTGTTGAGCTTCTTCCACGACCGCGAGCGTCGGGATGGTCTCCGGGTTCGCCTTGGTGAACTCCTCTTGGTTGTGGTCGAACACCCGCTGGAGGAGCAGCCCCGACAGGACGAGGGCTTGATTTCCCCGGATCTGCGACACGTCGATGACGCAGATCTTTCCTTCCTTGAGGGCGGCGAGGAGCATGTCCATGAACTGACTGCTCGGGTCGTGAAGCATACCCACGATCCGGGTCATGTTCGAGCGGGCGGCGATAGCCTCGGCCTCTTGGCTGGCGTTCAGTCGAAGGAGACGGCTAATGATCGCCAAGTCGGTCGCGTTCCGATTGACGAAGATCTCGTCAACCAGACTCGCCCAATCCCCACTGTTCATTCCACGCAGCTTGGCGACGTTCTGTTGGTCCTGTTTCTCGGCGGCGATGGCAATCGAGATCACGTCCGCTGGCCGCAGCCGCCTGATGTCCAACTTGATGTCGCTCGCCACGAATGAGTCGTAGAACGGGCTCGGCCCCGCCTTCTTGGTGAACACGACCACCTTGTCTTCGAGATGCGGCACGTCGCACAGGCCGGGCCTGCCCTTGTCGTCGGGCCAGAAGTATTCACCGTCCGGGTCGAAGATCATCGTGCCGACCGGGACCATCTTCCCGCCACGCTTGGGCACGGTCGGCGTGGTCTGGTAGAGGTTGCTGAACAGCAGCTTGATCAGGTTCGACTTGCCGAACCCGGCGCGGGCGAACACGAAGGTCCGGCGCGAGGAGAGATGGCTCACGTCGAATCTGGTGATGACGGCGGGCGTCTTGATCTGCATCCAGTCTTCACGGCTCAGCCGCGCGTCCGTACCGGAGTAAATGAATTCGCCGAGCGTGAAGAAGCCGATCTCCGCGCCCGCGATATTGTGCCCGGCGACTTCCTTCAGTACGTCGTCCGCAAGAAAGGTCACCTTGGAACCAACGTGAGGCAGGCGGCGGTGGGACGCGGCAAACTGGAGTTTGCCCCCGACGAGTCGGACGACGCCGAGGACGCGAATGTTGACCTTGTACTTGAGGTACTGCTCCCGGAGATCCTCGGGCACGGGCCGGTCGTCGGCGACGGCCCGGATGCCATAGTCCTCGCCCGCGCCAGAGGCCAGCCGACCCTGCGAGGACATGGACGTGATCCGCCCCAGCACGGCCTCGTCTTCGTGCTCCAGTTGTACGAGGAGGAAGTGCCCGTGCATGGGCGTGCTCTGGAACTCGTTCTTGTACGGCAGCACGAGGTCCGCGTGGAACTCCAGCCCGCCCTCGCTGAAGCCACGGAAAATCCCGACCGTTTTGTCTTTCGGGAACAGCTTCATTCGTATCTCCTTGCCGACGAGTCCACGTTTAACTGGAACTCGTCGAGTACGTTGCCGTCAGGCACGAGGCCGCGCACGGCGGCGAACACTTCGTCCTGAAGGATGGTCAGGTCGAAATCGACGCTCTCGGCGTGTTCGTGGGCCTTCTGCAAGCAGCGCGGATAGAAAGGCACCGGAAACCCGTCGATGGCGTCGGCCAGCAGGTAGCCAAAGATCTCGGCGTCCTTGCTCTTCAGGCAACTGAAAATGTCCACGGCCCAGATCGGATCGCCCTTGGCCTTGCCGAACCGGACAAAGTACATGTCGCCTGCCACGTATTTCGGGGCCTCGCCCTCCTCACCTTCGGCTTCAGCACCCCGAGCATACTCGGGCCAGACATAAGCCTTCGCCTCAAGCTCGCGTGGGATCTTGACGTAGCGGGCCTCGCCGGGCGGCATGATGTTCTCGATGGTCATCGCCAGTTGATACCGGGTGATGACCTTGCTGTGCTTGGCGATGCCCACGAGGAAAACCCAGCGCCGGTCCTTTTCGCGGATCTGCATCATGGTCGCTTCAAGCTTCTTCCGAAACTCACTGAAGAGTTCTCCCCGGAAGAGCTTGCTACGCAACAGGCCGTCGCGGACGATCAACGTGTCCGTGGCGAACTTGTTGTAGCAGATGCGCTCGTACAACACCGCCCACTCGCAGAGGTCACGATAGACGAGCACCCATGACGGCGAGACCTTGTGCGGCTCCTTCCGCGTCTTCTCTCCATCCGGGATCATGTGGCTGAGGGCGGTCAACGTCTTGACGCCAAGGTCCGCCATCATCCGACCGAGGGCGGTCTTCGGCGAGCCGTCCGCGTTGAACTGAGCCGCGCTGAGGATGTCGGTGTCGGTCGTGGGTGAGATCACGTCGAGGCAGAGTTCCTTACCGTAGGAGTCCACGACGCGAACAAGCTGCACGGTGAAGGGATCGAAGACGAGCTTGTTGTTGCCGCCGTCGCTGGCGACGAGCGAGACCGACGTGGTGCTCCGGGGCTTGATGTTGCGGACGGTGGAAGCCATCGGGCGAACTTCCTCCCGCAGTTCGTCCAGCAGCCTGCGGTCGGATTCTGTCCGGTCACGGATGGCTTTGCGCATCACCGGGAGGGTGTCGGGGTCGAACATGGCTCTTACTCCAAAATGGCGTACACGTCGATCTCCTCGACGGGCTTGTTCTTGCCGGTGCCGAACTGGTCGCACTGGCGGCGACCGTGCTGCGACGTTCCACCGTCCTTGATGGTAGTGATCCGCCATCGACAATCCGCATCAGCCAAGGACCGCCTGAACAGGTCGCGTGGGTCTTTCTGGCAACTTGGTAATGCTCCGAAGCGGCAGACCAGTTTGGCCCCCGGCACGCACGCCTCGGCGACCTTCTTCCACACCCCGCCAAGGTCGGCGACGAACTCGGCTTCGCTGTGGTGCGACAACTGCTCGTCGGCCCGGTAGTCCACGTCGCTCGGCCCGCCTACGAACCAGTTGCGGAGCCAGTGGTCGGGGAAGTACGTCCGCATTCCGTAGTAGGGCGGCGACGTGATCACCCACGAGAACTTCGCTCCAAGCTGGGCGAAATTGCACTTCCGGCTGTCCCCGGTGATGAGCTTCCCGAGCGTCGTGGGCGGCACCGCCTTGAAGGAGAAGCGGGCGCGGCGGCTAATCGCAGCCAGCACGTCGATCTCGGGCGGCTTCATCTGGTGCTTAGTCCAGTACCCCACGGCGGAAACGGGCTTCGTCGAGTAGGTCCGGGGCATCTGGTTCGACAGGTAGGTCGGCGTCTTCTGGGTTTGCGGCCCGTGCAGGATGCCGAGCATGACGCCGCGCAGGGCGACCTCGACGCGGGTGGAGCACTGGCTCAGCAGGTAGTTGCGGATGCGGCAGATGTCGCGCAGGGTGCTGGGGGCGTAAGCCAAGTCCCAGAACTCGCCCTGCGGGGTCGCCGGGACAGGACCGGGCCGCACGTCAGCGAGGATGTCGCGCGCGAGGGCGATAATCTCGCAAGCACGGACTTGAGGAAGTTTCGCGGCGGCGATGGCCCCGGCGACGGGGTTGCTGTCCACGCCGACCGAGGGCAAGCCGCGCAGCCGGGCCGCGAGGATCGTCGTCCCGCGCCCGCAGAATGGGTCCAGCACCCACTCGTCCACCTTCGAGTTCGCCAGCGCGTCGAACGGGAAGGAGAGGGGGAACATCGTGTAATACGGACACAAGCCGTTCAACCGCAGCAGCGGGGCCGTCAGCGTGGGAAGCCGCTTGAGTCGCACAGCGGGCTCCTGACGCTTCCGGGTGACGCTGACGACGGATGCCATGTTTACTCCAATCGGACCACCGGGCTGACGACAAGAGACGCGAGCCGCCCCCTGTGGGCGGCTCGCGGGTCATCGGGTGAAGAATGAAATCAGCCCTTGAGAATTGTGCGGAAGCTGGAAATCGCCTCGTCCAGCGTGGGTACGGCCTTTTCAGCCGCCTCGACGACCTTCTTGCGAAGGTTGTCGAACTCGGCGATCATCGCCAATCGCAGGTCGAGAGGGCATTCGGTGATGGGCTTCCACTCGCACTCGTCGTCGTGCTTCTCGTCGATTTCGCTGTAGGCGGTGCGGGCCTCATGGACGATCCGCCATCCCTTCCCGTACCTCGTCCACCACAAGGACTGGTGGAAGGGGTAGCCGTGGTCGTAGTCGCTGTAGTAGCAGTGCTCGACACGGTGCGGGACGCGGAATTGCTTGAGGTTTTCTTCGGCCTGCTCCCAGAGAGCCTCGATCTCATCGTAGCGCCCCTTGAGGGCCTCGATGATCTGCTGCTCGCGCTCGGTTTCGGGGTTGTCGGGATGGGCGGGCCGCTGCCCGTCCACAGGTGAGATGCGGTTCTTCGGGGCGGGTTTCTTGCCGTCCCCGTTCGTGGAAAAACGGTCGTTCATCGTTGGTCCTTTCTGGGCCTTTGAGCCCGTTGGACGGTGCCGGTTAGACACCTTCGGGGTATTTCACCCGATGACAAGATTATGGGAGCGGTCAGGCGGGGTGAGTCAAGGCGCGGCAGGGCAGATTCCGTAAGATGTCACGGTTGATCAGCAAATGACCGACCTGCTGACGCTGCGCCGATTCCTTCAGCATCTTGAAGAATTGACGGCGGTTCGCCGGGTGCAGCGCGGCCAACCGCCGCTGGAAAGGGCAGGCGAGGCGACCGGCTTCCCGGTGAGGCAAAGCTGCTTAATTTCAGGCAAACGTGCCGCTTGCCCAGAAAGTCGCCTAGAAAAGTTAGTTGCAAGGCAAAGCCAATGAGATCGGCGAACGCAACGAAACGAAAACGAATCCCTTTTTCTCTTACTGTACACAAAGCCACTCCAGGTGGCAAGGGCGCTTGTTGAGGCTGGCGATAGATCGCCGGCTCGGAGAAATCGCTGGACTTCCTGGCCTGCTTTCTCGACGATCATCAGAAAGAGGGATGCGTTCAGGGGAGCCATCAAGGGGGGGAACCATGAACGAAGGACGTGAGGGACCTCGGTTCCCAGGGTCGCCCACGCGGCGCGAGACGCTGCGGGCGGGAGCCATCGGCCTTATGGGGCTTGGCATGGCGGAGCTTTCCGCTTTGCAATCGATGGCTGGGACGAAGTCGCCCAAGGCCCGTTCCGTGATCTTTGTCTTTCTGACGGGGGGCCTCTCACAGCTGGACAGTTTCGATCTGAAGCCAGAGGCGCCGGACAGTATTCGCGGTGAGTTCAAACCAATCGCCACCCGCACGACGGGCCTCCGCATCTGTGAACATCTGCCCCTGCTCGCCCAGCGGAGCAACCAGTGGGCACTGGTCCGCTCCGTGGCGACGGGGAGCAATGGACACGAAGAGGCCTGTCACATGCTGCTGACCGGCCGGCTGGACCTGCCCACCGGGTTTTCGACCCAGAATGTACCCAATGCCCACGAGTGGCCGTCGCTCCTCGCGCAGGTCAACTTTGTGCGGGGCGGCCGGGGTCGCAACAACCTGCCCGTCTCAATCGTCCTGCCCGAGCCAAGCGTAAACTAGGCCAACCTGGTTCGGCCCGGGCAATATGCCGGGCGAATGGGGCCGCGCTGGGATGCATGGCACCTGAACCTGGCCGCCCGCTGTCCACTGGGCAACGGTGCCTGCCCCCACTGCTTCCGCTTTGAAGGAACGCCGTTCCGTCACGCACCGCCAACGATCTTCGAGACTCCCTCCCTGACGCTGCCCGAGGGGGGCTCCGGTCGCTTGCACGGGCGGGTCGATCTCCTCAAGCATGTCGAACGGCAGCAACGCGACCTGGAAAAACGGGCCGAGAGCCAGAGCCTGGACCGCCACCGCCAGCAAGCAATTAGCGTCCTCAACGATCCGAAAACTCGCGCCGCGTTCGAGGTCGAGAAAGCCGACGCGAAGACCCTGGCCCGCTACGGGCGAAACAAGTTCGGCCTCTCCCTGCTGATGGCATTTCGCCTGGTCGAAGCGGGCGTTCCCCTGGTGCAGGTCAACCTGGGCAAGAACTCTTCCTGGGACACCCATCGCCGGAATTTCGTCAACCTCAAGGACAACCTCTTTCCTTATTTCGATCGCTCCGTATCCGCGCTACTCGACGACCTGGCCGGCAGTGGTTTGCTGCGCGACACCCTGGTGATCGTCACGGGCGAATTTGGCCGGACGCCGCGGATCAACCGCGATGCCGGCCGCGACCATTGGGGGCCGGTGATGAGCCTTCTGCTCGCCGGCGGCGGGGTGCAGGGCGGGACGGTCCTCGGCGCCTCGGACCGGATCGGGGCTCAGCCGATCGCGGACCGGCAAACGCCGGAGAACCTGGCCGCGACACTATTCAGTTCGCTCGGCATCGGGCGCGAGGCCGTCTGGCACGATACCGACGGCCGACCCTACGAGTTGTATCGCGCCGATCCGATGCCGGGGTTGACCGGCTGACGGGGCCGGATGGAACGGATGCGGCGTGACCGGGGCAGCCGCGGCCCTCAAGCCGGCTCGGCACCTGCTATTGACGCATTTTCTTTGGCCGATTTGTATGAGCCGGGCGATGTGAGCCCTGATGACCTCTACCTGTCGGCCGAACTCCTTTCGGGCCACCGAATCCACGAGAGCAACGTCGCCGGCCTGACTACAGAGGAATGGCTCGACCGCTGGCAGCGCTTCCGGAAGTGTCACCCGGGATACTTCCCCTTGGCCGCCGATGGCGAGGCCACCGAACTGGAGCGGAAAAACAGCACCTACTATTTCGAGCTTGGTCAGGCGCTGTCTGCGAAACGGGACTTTGACGGGGCAGCGGCCGCCGACCGCCAGGCCCTCGCCCTCTCGTCGTGTACCACCTCCGCCGCAACGAGGCGGTGAAACGCTCCCACGTAACTCGGACTTTTCGCTTGCAACGCGGGACGCGACCGCTAACAAAGGAAGAGAGGGCGAGCGGGGGTGTTCGCTCCTGACTCGCCCAGACATGCCCAGACATGCCATCAGGGAGTCGAGATTCATGCGTTGTCGCGTGTACCTTCTGTCGCTGCTGAGTTGTCCGGCCCTGTTCCTGGCAGGGGCCTCACGTGCCGAGGAGCCTCTCTCCCCCTCGTCCGAGCAGCAGAAGCGCGCGACGGCGCTAGTGCGCCAGCTCGCGGAGCGCTCCTACCGCGTCCGCGAGCGGGCCGTTCGCGAGCTGCTTACCATGGGCCTTGCCGCCCGCAAGGCCGTCGAGGACGGGACCAAGGACAAGGACCCCGAGGTGCGCAAACGCTGCCTCGATCTGCTGCCCGACATCCTGCAAGCCGAGTTCCGCGCCAAGCTGGAAGCTTTCCGGGCCGACAAGGACGGCAAGAAGCAGCACGACTTGCCCGGCTGGAAGCTCTATCGCGAGATCGTCGGCAACGACCGCGAGGCGCGCGCGTTCTTCGCCGACCTGTGCTGGCAGAACGCGGCGATAATGGAGTTGCTCGACAAGGAGCCCGCGCAGGCAGGGGCTGCCGTCGCCAACCGCTGCGAGCAACTGCAAGCCCTCCTGCGCACGCCGCAGAGCGGGCGGCTTCCCTCGCTGCGGCCGGTCGACCTGGCGCCGCTGTTCCTGGTCCTGTCCCAGCCGCGCACCGGAACCACCTCGACGGTGACTTACCAGCTAACCAACCTCTTCTATCAGCCGGGGATTCGCGAGCTGCTGACGGCGAAGGGGAGCACGCCGTTCAAGAAGCTGGTCCTTGCCTGGATGAGCCGGCAGCCGGAGGACCACACGCTCGGCCACATCCTCAGCACGGCCAGCAACCTGAACATGCCCGAGGTCGTCGAGGTCGCCGAAAAGGTGGTGCGCAGCAAGACGACCGGGGCACAGGGCCACGCCCACGGCATGGTCATCCTTGGTAAGTCCGGCGGCAAGAAGCACATCGAGCTATTCGAGTCGTTCCTCGAGGACAAGGGCAACGTCAGCTCGTTCGGTATCGGCAACAACCTGCGTGGCTCGACGGAAGTGCGCGACGTCGCCCTGGCGATGCTCGTCCACGTTACCGGGCAGAAGCACACCGACTACGACTTCACGTTCAGCCGCGAGACGGGTTATTCGCTGCTGTTCAACGCACCGTTCCTCGGCTTCACGACGCCAGAAGAGCGTGCCGCTGCCTTCGCGAAGTGGCAGCAATGGAAGGCCAGGCAGCCCAAGCCGGAGAAGCCGAAGAAGTAGCGAAGGCGAGCGGGGCGTGTGAACGCCCCGGTAACAACCGGGGCGTTCACACGCCCCGCTCGCCTGGCTGTGCCGGGCCGTTCGCCCTATTTCCCGAGCTTCTTCGCCTCCGGGTCCTGCATCAGACAGCGGACCACGCGGCGGAAGGTCTCGCCGACCGGCCCTTCCAAGGTCGCCAGCTCCTGGTGGGCCTCGACGGCATTGCACTTGAACGCCGTTTCATCCTCCTCGCCGCCCAGCTCCGTCCACGGCCCCACCTCTTCCACCGCGCTCTCGACAACAAGGATTCGCTCCAGGCCCATCTGCCGCAGGATCTGGCCGCACTGCGTCGATGGCGAGAGCAGCACAAGGCTGCCCCGTTTCTCCTTCTCGGCCAGCCGCTTCAGTTGCAGCAGCGTCCCGATGAAGGTGCTGTCCATGTGCGTGCAGCGGCGCAGGTCGACGCGCAGGTTCGCCGCGCCCGCGGCCAGCGCCTCTTCCGCGAACCGGCGCAGGGGCAGGCTGTTGGTCGCCCGACCGCAGCCGTCCACGCGGAAGGTGATCGTTTGATCGTTCTGATACACGTGAAGGGTGCCTTGCGGTGTGAGCATGAGTGCCTCCGGCGGTCTGAGGGGAAGGGCGTAACGAGTCGCTGCCGGCGGCGCTATTCTACGCTCGCTGACCTCGGCCGGCATCGCGGTTTCCACCGCTCTCCTTCAAGTTGCCCTGCCGCGCGGGGCGCGGTAGAGTACCTGCCGGCCGTCGGCGAGCGGCACGGACGTCACCGTAAGCTGTTGCGAGGGCAGATCATGGACCTGTTGGAGCAGGCCAGGATGGGTTTCCAGACCGTCGAGGCGGACACGACCTTTACGGAGCAAGCCCTGAAGTTTCTCGGACAATGGCTGACCCGGCCCGAGTTCGCCGCCTACCGCCCCCAGCTCGAGTGGCTCATCCAGACCCAGCAGTGGCCCGGCCTGCTCGACCGCTTCTACCAGATCCTGCCGTTCGGCACCGGCGGACGACGCGGGGCCGTCGGCATCGGCCCCAACCGCATGAACCTCTGGACCCTGACCGCTTCCGTCCAGGGACATTGCGAATACCTCAAGGAGCGTTTCCCCGGCGTCGACAACCTGCTCGTCGTGGTGGCCTACGATGTCCGCCAGTTCGAGGACACGCGTCGCAACTACAACTCTTCTCTACCCAATCCGGTCCTGCATCTGTCGTCCAAGGGCCTCGCTCATCACGCCGCCGGGGTCTACGTCGCCAACGGCATCCGTGTTGCCATCCTGCCGCCGGACAGCCCACGCTACCTCGCCACGCCAGAACTGTCCTTGTACATCCGGCGTCTCGGCGCTCACGGCGGGCTCAACCTGTCGGCCTCTCATAACCCGCCCGACGACAACGGCGGCAAGTTCTACGACGAGCGCGGCGGACAGCCGGTCCCGCCCGAAGACCAGATCATGGCGGATCTCGTCGACCAGGTCCGCACGATCAAGACGCTGTCGTGGGCCGAGGCGCTGCGCTCGGGTCGCGTCATCCTGCTCGATGACACCCTGCACCACGATTACATCGACGTCTGCCGCAAGCAGAGCCTTGTCCCGCCGCCGAAGCGGGACGACTTCAAGATCGTTTTCACGCCCCTGCACGGCGTCGGCTCGATGACCTCGATGGAAGTGCTCCAGGCGCAGGGCTTCCGCGTCATCCCGGTCGAGAGCCAGATGCGGCCCGACGGGCTGTTCCCCAACGTGACC
>JACOUH010000413.1 GCA_016177925.1 Planctomycetota bacterium
AGCGACCTGCCCCACGACGGCCGATAGCTCTTTTGCCAGCTGCTGGCCGCCGTGCAGCGCCGACTGATCGCGCAGCAACAGCGCCTCCTCGGGCTCGACATCCTCCGCCAGCAGCCGTTCCTTCAGGAACGCCAGCTGTTCAGCGTCCTCGGGCAACAGCGCCAGCGCCGCCCGGGTGCGGTGCTGCTGCCACAGCTTCCGCGCCGGCTCGGTCGTGTCCTTCGGCTCGGCCTGCTGGCGCACTTCGACCAGGCGCGGGCGGACCTGCGCGCGATAGGGCTTCAGGCCGTCGAGAATGGTCGGCACCGCCTTGGGCGTGGCGTTGAGCAGCGCATCGACCTGGGCCAGCGCCCGCTTCTCTTGTTCGTCGAGCTTGCCCTGCTGCTCCTGGAGCGTGCGCGCCTGCTCACTAGACAGGAGCAGCGCGGAGACCCCCAGGGCCACCAGGGCGGTGAAGACAAGAGCGGCCGCGCCGGTGACCCGCGCGGGATGCTTGCGCACCCAGCGGCCGGCCCGGGCGAGGAAGGGCTCGCGGTAGGCAGATACCGGCTCGTCACCCAGCCAGCGCTCGATCTCCTCGGCCAGCTCGCGCGGTGTGGCGTAACGCTCCGCCGGCTTCAGCGCCATCGCCTTCAGACAGACCGCTTCCAGGGCCGCCGGCACCTCCCGCTTGACCTGGCGTGGCGGCGGAAAGTCGCCTCTCTGCACCTTCTGCAGCACGGGCCCAATGTCCGCCTCGGCAAACGGCGCCTGCCCGGTCAGGACGTGGTAAAGGGTCGCCCCCAGGCTGTAGACGTCGGTGGCCGGCCCCAGCTGATCGAGCCGCCCGGCCGCCTGCTCCGCGCTCATGTACGCGGGCGTGCCCAGCGCCTTGCCGGTCTGCGTCAGGGCGGAATCGCCCGAGCGGACCAGCGCCCCCTCGGTGGCCTCGACATCGGCTTTTCCAAGGACCTTGGCCAGGCCCCAGTCGACGACGAGCGTTTCGCCATACTTGCCGAGCATGATGTTGCCCGGCTTCAGATCGCGGTGCAGCACGCCCCGGCTGTGCGCGTAGGCCATCGCGTTGCACACGTCCACGAAACGCCCCAGCAGTTGCCGCAGACCAAGCGAGCGTGCCGACGCCGACTGTCCGGCTTGCTCGGCCTGGTGGAAGGCCGTGATGGCATCCTTGAGGCTATCGCCCTGGACGAAGCGCATGGCGTAGAAAGGCCGGCCATCGGCGTAGACGCCCAGGCCGTAGACGGGCACGATGCCGGGATGCTCCAGCTGGCCGGTGACCTCCGCCTCCAAGAGGAAGCGCGCCCGGCTCTCCGGCTGACCGGCGTGGCGGGTCTGGATCTCCTTGAGGGCAACGTCACGGTGGAGTTCCTCGTCGCGGGCGACGAAGACTTCGCCCAGGCCGCCCCGGGCATGCGGTCGCAGGATGCGAAAGCGGGCGACGGCTCCGGTGGAAGTGCCGACAATCTCGGGGCTAGTGGCATTGGGATCGAACTCGGACCGATCCGCGGAGACGTGGGCAAGGCTGGCCTGCACGTCCGCGTCGGCGACCTGCTGGAGGTCCTGGCGTACCGAGCGAATCGAGCTGACCGCGGCCAAGCTTTGCTGGGGGTCGTTGTTGTGCTGTTTGATGTGAGCCTGGACCATCACCTCCAGCAAGATGAGATGCTCTTCCGACAAGGCGCCCTGTTGCCGAAGGACCTGCCCGAGCGATCGGCCCTTATCGAGGACCCAGGCATTCATGGCGGCGACGAGCGCATCGCGCGCGATGAAGTCCATCTGCAAGGCAAGAATCCCAAAGAGCAGATTGCGGTCGGCGTGCGGATGAGACATGAGAGGCGACTCCGGGGCTGGTGTCCTGGGAAACGAGTATGGTTGATTCTGCGCGAGCGGCAAGGAATCGGCAAGCCGAGGGTGCCAACCCGTAGCTGCTGCCGCGTGCAACCCACAAGGTAACGATGCCGGCGACCTCACCGTGCGGGCGTTTTGTGGCATCCGGAGCGGTTGTTCCCAAGGTTTTCGCCTGAATTTCCTCTGGCATCCTGTGGCTCCGACCCGGACAATAACGGGGGAAGTTGCTCTGCTCCCCTGACTGGAAGGAACGCACCATGACAGTGCTCCGCCACGCAGTCGCGGCCCTGGTCGTCGTCTTGCTCGGCACGACACCCGCTGTTGCCCAGAAGCCGACTGCGCCGCCGAAGCCCCCCGACGCGAAGCCAGCCGCCCCGACACTGTCCGCCCGGCTGTCGTTGTGCGGGCTGGCGCCGAGCAAGGTCATCCCCGACCTCTGCCTGCTGAAGTATCCCGTCAGCACAACGTCGCCGCAGTGTCAGGCGTTTCTCGACCAGGGGCTCGGCTACTACTACTCTTACGTCTGGATGGAGGCCGTCCGCTCCCTCGAGACGGCGACAGTGTACGACCCGAATTGCGCTCTCGCTTGGTGGGAATTGAGCCGCGCCTTTGAGAAGTGGGGCCGCAACGACAAGGCGACCGAGGCACTGCTGCGGTCCGACGCGCTGAAGGGCAACGCCAGCCATCGCGAGCAGCAACTGATCCTGGCTCGCATGCAGGAGAAGGGACAGGCGCCGGGCGTTGGCGACCAGGAGGCCCGCAAGAGGGCCGCCATCAACACGATCGACACCCTCCTTGCCCTGCACGATGACGATGAGGAGGGGTGGTTCTACCGGGCCCACCTCGCCGGCGGCTACGGCTTTGGCGGTGTCGTCGGCGCCGTGCCGTTCTTCAAGGCGCTCTTGCAGGTCAACCCCCTGCATCCCGGCGCCAACCACGAACTGGTTCACTTCTACGAAAACATGCGCCGGCCGGCGCTGGGCTGGCCGTATGCGGAGAACTATATCAAGTCGTCGCCGGGCATCCCGCACCCGTTCCACATGCAGGCACACCTGGCAACGCGCATCGGCCGCTGGGACAAGACCAGCGATCGCAGCGCCCGCGCCATCGAGCTGGAGCGTGCCTACCACAAGGAGATGAACGTCCGGCCCAACGAGGACCATCAGTACCCACACCATCTGGAGGTATTGACGATCTCCTTGATCCACGATGGCCGCTTCGCCGAGGCGCGGGCGATGAAAGAGGAGGCGAAGCGGTGCAGTTACCAGTCGTGGCTGCCGTGGTTCACCCTGCACGTCGCCGAGCGGAACTGGCCCGAAGCGCTCAAGATCGTCACCCACTACAGACATGACAAGACGATGACGAGCTATTTGAAGGCGGTCGTCTACCTGCGCCAGGGCGACGTCGAGCGGGCGCGGCCGGAGGTCGAGGTGCTGCGCCAGGAGTTGCAGAAACGCAAGAACGAGCGGAAGCTGGAGCTGAACCTGTGGGAGACACAGGGACTCCTGCTGTGCCGCACCGGGGCGGGCGCTGTCGGCGTAAAGCTCTTGGAGCGAGCGGTGCAGAAGACGAAGGACGATTACTCGCACCACGCCTGGGGCAACGGCGCCTACTACATGGAAGCCTGGGGCGTCGGGGCGCTGGCGGCCGGCAAGCTGGACGTCGCCGAGGAGGCGTTCCTGGAGGCACTGGCCCACGACGCCGGCAGCGTGCGGGCGGCAATGGGTTTGCAGGTGATCTGCGAGCGGCAGAACCGCCCCGCCGAGGCAAAACGCTACGCCGAGTTGGCGCACAAGTTCTGGAGCCGCGCCTCCGCCAAGGACTTCGACGCCGAGCTGGCGTCGTTGCGCCAGCCGAACACCGCCGGCCCGAAGACGACCCGTCTGGACACGAAGGGTGGCGACCCATCGGCCCGCTCCGTGAAGTGATCCTTCCACGATCCGCATTCTCCGTCCGTAGGGGCAGGCGGCTCGCCTGCCGCGAAAAACGGACGGCGGCGAATGCGAACGAGGTGAATGATGACGAAAGAGAAATGCATCGTGCTCTTGTCGCTGGCGCTCGGTTGGGTCGGCCCGGCGGCAGGCAGTTTTGCGGAAGGGCCGTGCGTGTCGGGCCTGCAGCCGGGACAGCGGCCCGGACCGTATGCGGCGATCGTGTCGGTGGGGCCCAACCGCGGTCAGCTGCACTGCTTCATCTGCGAGACGGCCGACAAGCCCGCCGTGGTCGTCTTCGCCCGCAGGATGAGCGAGCCGCTGGGCAAGTTGGTGCAGGGGCTCGACAAGGCGGTGCTGGCGAACAAGGAGGCCGGGCTGCGCTCGTGGGTGACCTTCCTGAGCGAGGACCAGCCGGCGCTCGATCCGCAGGTGGTGAAATGGGGCAAGCAGCACGGCATCAGCAACGTGTCGCTGGCGGTCTTCGAGGACGCCGACGGCCCCCCCGCCTACAAGCTGGGGCGCGATGCCGACGTGACGGTGCTGCTTTTCGTCAAGCAGAAGGTGGTGAAGAACTTCGCCTTCCGCGCCGGCGAGCTGGACGACAAGAAGACTGCCGAGGTGATCAAGGCACTGCCCGACCTTACGGGGAGAAAGTGAATCTTTCGTTCAGACCCCCGTCTGAAGAAGCGGGTTGTCCGCGCTGAGTTCCCTGCTCGCCGCTTGCGGCTTTGCAGCAGATGCTAAGCCGCAAGCGGCGAGAGGGGATTCCTGCTGCGTGCTACTTCGTCTTGAAGTCGAGCACCTTGAACTTCACTCGCCCCAGCACGTTCAGCCACCCCATGTCGTCTCCCTCGGAGAACTTGACGTGGGTGGCGTCAACGTAGAGTTGGTCCCAGGTCGGGTCGACGGTCACCCACTGCTTGCCGTCGTGAACCTCGGCCCAGGCGTGCCAGCCAAATAGCGGCCGGCCGAGGTTGACGAACGCCACTCCGCCGACCTCGCGCGCCGGCAGCCCCGCCGCCCGCGCCAGCGATACGAACAGCAGGGCATGCTCGGTGCAGTCGCCGGCCATGTTGTCGAGCACCTCGAGCGTCGTCGAGGCGTTGGCGGCCATCGTCTGTCGCAGGCTGCGGTGAACCCAGCTCTTGATCTTGCGCGCCACCATCAGCGGCTCCTTCTCATCGCCGACGACCTTCTGGGTCAGCTTCTTCACCTTCGTCTCGTCCGACTGGATGGTCGGCGTCGCTTCGAGGTAGCTCGCTCGCTGCTTGGCCGTCAGCGTTTCCTGCTTGCCGGTGCGGAAGTCGCGCTTCAGCTCAAGGACCGTGGTCTCCCTCCCCTTGCGCACCTGCTGGCGGTGCGAGGCGGGCATCGTGTAGTCCCCCAACCCGATCACCTCCAGCGTCAGCGCCTCCACCCGCTGCGGATTGCCGAGGTCCTTGTCGGCCTCGATCGACGACAGCGCCATCAGGTCGATCGGCTTGCTGTCGAGTTTCTTCGCGGTCGCCTCCAGTTCGGCGCGCATTTCCAGGATGCCGCCAATCTTGCCGCGGATGGGCGTGCCATCTGACTTGATGTCCGCCTCGGTCTTCGCTCCCTTCGACAGAATGCTGACGTGGTAGATGTCCGTCGGCACGCCACCCCAGGCGATCTTCTCCTTTGACAGGAACGTATAGACCTCTTGCGCATCGACTTCCTTGTCCTCGAGCGCAATCGACCACGACTCGAAGGTGGCTCCCTTCTTCGGTGTGCTTTTGAGCCAGTTGTCGAGTTTGCGCGACAGGTCGAGCGTCCGCTTGGGCGGGGCGGCGGTGCGTTCGGTGGTGCGGCCGTTCATCTTCGTGGTGATGACAAAGGTCTTGCCCTTGCGGACGCCCTTGCGAATGGTTTCCTTCTTGTTTTGCGTGGAGCGGTCCTCGAAGACGAGGACGTCGCCGTCACCCTCGAGGCTGTAGTAGGTGGTGCTCTTGCTGCCGATGGTCAGCGCGTCGTCAGCACGATTGATCTGGAACAGGGCGTCCTCGCTGGAGACGGCGACTGCCTTGCCGTCGAGCTTGGTGAGCTTGGTCTCCGAGATGAGCCAGCCGATCTTCTTGTTCTGGAAGTAGACGCCATAGGCCTGGCGTCCCTGGGTGTCGAGGATGTACGCCTTGAGGGAGTTCTTGTCGGCTTCTTTGGCCGGCCGGTCGTCGGCCCGCGTCCCGACCGCGAGGAGCAGAACGAGCACGCCAATGCCGCACGCACGCGCCATGATGCAGTGCCTCCGAGTGGAAGAGAAAGTGGTCAACTCGCTCCGCGAGTTGACTACTCACGAGTGAGCAGCCCGCCGGGACGTGAGCGGGCTTCGCGTCTATCGTAGGAGGCCCGCTGCGGCCGTTCAACGCCCGTCGCGACATCTGCCCCAGGACGCTGCTGCATGATCGACAGCAGACTCTTTCTCAGCGTGGCGTGCTCGCCGTCTTCGGGTTGGCGAAAAACGCTGCATCCTTTTCCTGCAACTGCCATCTAAGGCGCTATTCTCAAGATGGTGTGAAGTACTTCTCTGCGCGGATAGACTCGTGTCGGCATCACCGTGCGGAGGGTCCGGCGAGCGCGCGGCAGCCGCCGTCTTTGGCGGGATGAGCAGCTCCGCGCGCCGAGACACGGGAGGGCCCCATGAGACAGGTCGTTTCCCTCTGGTTGCCGTTCCTCGCGATTCTCTCGGCAGGGGCCACGGCCTCGGCATCCCCTCCCCCGACAACGGGCCCCAGCCCCGGAGAAGTCAGCGTGTCTCCGCAGCAATCCGAACGCCGGCCTGACGGCACCCCGAACGAGCGCTGATCTCGCAGCGCACGAACGAGGAGATGACGCCCGATGGACGCCACGTCTCCGACAGAAACATAGGCGACCAGAAAGCGGCAAACCATGGCCCGTGCCAGGTCCCGTTGCAGCTGGTCGCGGTAGTCGGACGATACAAGCTCTTTACTCAGTAGCCGCATGTCACGTCCCGCCGTCTTCGTAGGTCACGCTGAAGACCAGGTCCGCCAGCCACTTCCGAAAGCTCTCGTTGTCGCTGAACTGCTTGTACAGCTCGGTGTGGTCGGCCAGGATGTCGTTCATCACCCGCAGCAGCGCGCTGTCGTGCTCGATGCGGGCATTTTGCTTGTCGGAGTGCTGTTTCGCATTCTTGTAGGCCGTGTCGGCCCCGACCTTGGACGGGATTTCCTCGCTGATCACCTCGCGAATCTTGTCGGCGTCCTTCCATTCGATGTTGCCGAACTGGTCGTTGAAGGCCCGCAGGATGTTGCTCAGCCGGTCGAGGTCCGCCTCCGGCTTGCCGCCCACGCCGCCAAGCGGAACCGGCTCCAGCGTGGCGTCCGCGTCGGGCAGCGCCAGTGCCAGCTGCGCCTTGACCTCCACACGGTAACTGTCCATGTCGACGGTCTCCAAAATCCCCTTCGAGAGGTCGTCTTCCTTCGGCGCGGGCAACTTCGGAATCAGGAAGCTGAGGAACGTCGACAGGTATTCCCACTCCGGTAGCGAGTACGGCAGCACCGTCGCCAGGAAGCTGTAGGTGCGGACGAACATCTTCGCCTGGCCCTTGAACGCGACCTGTTCGTCCTCGTCCAGGTCGGCGTTGTACCGCGCCACGCAGACGTCGAGGATTGGGTCGAGCTGGTCGCGCTCTGCCCCGCCGAGGTACAGCTCCACCACCCGCTTGACCTCCGCCTGCTCATACACCTGGGCCCCGTCCAGCTCCTTCTTCAGGTCGTGGAGCTTGTCCGGGTTGGTTTCGCAGCTCAGGATCGTCGTCCGGTAGTAGTCCGCGAACGCCGCCTGAATGGTATCGGTATCGTTGACGAAGTCGAGAATGAAGACATCGTGCTTCTGCGGATGGGCCCGGTTGAGGCGCGACAGCGTCTGCACGGCCTTGATGCCGGAGAGGATTTTGTCGACGTACATCGTGTGCAACAGCGGCTCGTCGTAGCCCGTCTGGAACTTCTCGGCCACGATCAGGAAGCGGTACGGGTCCTCGCGGAACTTCTTCGGAATGTGGCCGCTCGGGAACCCGTTCATCTTCGCCTCGTTGACATTCTGATCGCCGCCGAACTCGTGCTCGCCGGAGAAGGCCACGATGGCCTTGTACGGACTCTTGCGCTCCGCAAGATAGGCGTCGAACGCCACCTTGTACTGCATGGCCCGCTCGATGCTGGCGGTCACGACCATCGCCCGCGCCTGGCCGCCGATCTTCTTGCGGGCGATCACCTGGTCGTGAAAGTGGTCGATCATGATCTCGGCCTTCTCACGGATCGCGTACACGTGCCCCTCGACGAAGCGACGCAGCCGCTTGCCAGCCCGCTTGGTGTCGAACTCCGGATCGTCCTCGACCGTCTTGATCAGGCGATAGTAGCTGCCGACCGTCGTGTAATTCTGGAGCACGTCGAGGATGAAGCCCTCCTGAATGGCCTGCTTCATCGTGTACTCGTGGAAGGGCCGAAACGTCCCGTCAGACTGCCGCTCGCCGAATATCTCCAGCGTCTTGTTCTTCGGCGTCGCGGTGAAGGCGAAATAGCTGGCGTTGGGCAGCATCTTTCGCGACTCCATGATGCGGAGGATCTGGTCCTCGACCGTCTCGTCCTCGTCGGCCTCCTGCCCGGACAGGGTGAGATTGACCATCGCCGAGGTGCGGCCGCCCTGGCTGGAGTGCGCCTCGTCGATGAGGAGGGCGAACTTCCGCCCGCGGTGCTCGTCGCCGATCTCGTCGAGGATGAACGGGAACTTCTGCACCGTCGTGATGATGATCTTCTTCCCCGCCGCGAGGAACTGCCGCAGGTCGCCCGAGTCCTCCGCGTGGCCGAGCGTCGACGAAACCTGCACGAACTGCTTGAGGGTGTCGCGGATCTGCCGGTCGAGCACGCGGCGGTCGGTGACGACGACCACCGAGTCGAAGACCGACTTGCTGTCCTTCTCCAGCCCGGCGAGTTGGTGGGCGAGCCAGACGATGGAGTTGCTCTTGCCGCTGCCGGCCGAGTGCTGGATGAGATAGCGCCGTCCGGCGCCGCGCTCCTTCGCGTCCTTCAGGAGCCGGCGGACGACATCGAGCTGATGGTAGCGGGGGAAGACCTGCTTGCGTTTCTTGCGGCCCTTGTCGTCCTCCTCCTCGACGACCTGGGCGTAATTCTCCAGGATGTCCGCCAGCCCGTGCCGGGTCAGGACCTGTTTCCAGAGGTAATCGGTTTTGAGGCCGGCGGGGTTCGGCGGGTTGCCCGCGCCATCGTTCCAGCCCTTGTTGAACGGCAGGAACCACGAGTGCTCGTCCTTCAGCTCCGTACACATCCAGACTTCGTTGTCGTCCACGGCGAAGTGGACGGCGCAGCGGCCGAACTGGAAGAGCAGTTCCCTGGCGCTGCGGTCGCGCTTGTACTGCTGAATGGCGTCGTGAACGGTCCGCTTCGTCAGTTGATTCTTGACCTCGCACGTCGCCACCGGCAGGCCGTTGATGAACAGGCCCAGGTCGAGGGCGAGCTGCGTTTCGTCCTTGCTGTAGCGCAGCTGGCGAGTGACGCTGAAGACGTTGGCGCGGAACAGCTCCTCGGCCTTCGTGTTGCCGGGCGTCGGTGTGGTGTAGAACAGCTCGACCGAGAGCGGGCCGTGCTTGATGCCCTTGCGGAGCACGTCGACAACGCCGCGCTTGGCGATCTCGCCCTGAAGCCGGTGGAGGAACTGCTGTCGCTTCGGGCCGTCCTCGTCGAGGGCCAGCGCGTCAACCAGCTTGGGCTGGGTGGCCCGCAGGAACGCGAGGAGCTTGACGAGGTCGACGGCGTGGTCGCGGTCGTAGTCCTTCGGCGAGCCGGGCTGGTAGCCGGCCTCCTGAACGAGGGAATCGGCGATGAGGGCTTCGAGGCCCTTTTCCGTGGTGTCAGTCGTCAGCATCGGCCACCTCCTCGACGGGCTCGAGGTCGGCGGCATCCTGCAACTCGTCCTCGAAAAACTCTTCGGCTTCGTCCAGCGGCTCCAGGTCGTCGGTCGCCACCTCGGCGGCCTCCGGAGCAAGGGACCGCACGTCCACTTTGCCCGTCACGACATCGCTGATGAGCCGAGTTCGATACTCGCGGATCAGTTCTATCTCTGTTTCCGCGCGCTTGATACTCTCATCGAATGTAACCTTCACCTGTTCGATATGGGCGAGAATGGCTCGTTGCTCATCCAGTGGAGGCAGAGCTACTGGGTAATTGGCGATGAAGTCGATGGGCACGCGCTGCTGCCCCGCAGCGCCTGTCATGCGCTCCTCGCCACGAGTGCGGAAACCTCGTGTCCGCGTCAACCAATATAAAAACTTTGGGTCTACCTTCTCGGAGGCGCGAAGAACGACTCATTCTGTTGTGCCAAACCCGAATGGAGTGGCGAGATTGTGGAGACAGGCTCCCTTGCCGTTCTCAAAGCAAGGTGTAATCTTGGCTACGACGACGTCAGTTCGTCGGAAGTATGTGTATCCATTCCACACCTCGGCAAGAGGCCGTATCTCCGAGCAATTGATCTCTCCATCAGTCCCGACTCGCTCCATTGGGAGGAACACAACTCTATCAGGGCAATCACTGCGAAGGTTGATTTCTGACTTGGATGGGTTTAAGCGAGCAATCTGTTTTATCGTGTAGACTTTCCAGTTTTCTGGCAGGTTATCGAGCCAGTCAATCCCGGAAGACTTAAGGCGGACAGACAAGTCGCGGCCAGACGTCACGGCTTGGTTGATGAGAGCGTCCTTCTGCTCGTTGAGCAGTTCGATGAGCCTATGCCTGTTGCGGATGAAGCGATCAACCTGGCGACCGTGCGCGTTAAGGAAGGTGGCAATGGCCGTTTGCTCCTCCGGCTGCGGCACGGCCACCTTGAATGTTTTGATGTCAGCGCAGGTCAAGGCTCCCTTCGTCCCACCCGAGCCGTCACTGATCGCACGTAGTTGCGCATATGCTGCCATCAGTTGTAGGCGGAGGAAGTCGCCCGAAACGATGTCCGGTCTTGGCGTGATGTAAGCCAGGTGCTGGTTGATTGTGGCGTCCATCGCGAGAAGGGCGGCGGTGCCACGTGTCTTGCCCTGCCCTGTGATTGCAACCAACACACTCCCCGGCTCGACACGGGGGAGATGGCACTCTTGCAAAGCAAAATCCGTGACAAACCGGCTGCCCCGGGTAATTCTTCCCTGATGGACGCTCGCGCTGTTGAGCCAAGCGTGCCCCGAGTCGGCCCAATAGGCCGTCTTACCCCGTAGAGGTGTCGAACCGTTGCCGACCTTGGCGAAGCTGCCGATGCGACGCAGTTCCCAATGCGGGGGAACCTTCCCCAGCCAAGTCACGCCGGAGTCCTTGTACTCGGGATACGGCCGAAGGTCGTTCGCCATGCCTCACCTTGCCCCCACGATCTGTTCCAGCAGGCCCTCGGCCTCGCCTTCGAGCGCGTAGATCTCGGCCTTGATCTCCTCCAGCGTCCGCAGCCGCGGAGGCTTGTAGAAGTAGCGGGTGAAGGAGATCTCGTAGCCGATCCGCGTCGCCGACTCGTCGATCCAGGCGTCGGCCGCGTGCGGCAGCACTTCGCGCCGGAAGAATGCCTCGACGCCACCGTCCTCCAGCAACGGCACCTGTTCGGTGTCCCGCAGCTCGGCGTCGGGCTCGTACTCCACCACGCACGCCTTCCCCCCGACCCCCACCGCGTAGCGGCCGCGCAATGGGTCGGCCGTGACCTTGCCCGCCTTGTGGATCTTCCGCACGACCGGCTCGGCGCCCTCGTCCCGTTCGCCGAGGTCGGTCTGAAGCAGCTTCTTTCGCCGGGCGGTCAGCTTGAGCTTGTGGCGGTCCGCGTCCCCCTCCACCGCCCGCAGGAAGACGTTGAAGTCGTGGTGCGGCCCGGCGCCGAGGCTCCTGGCGACGCGGTCAACCAGGTTCGCGACCGGCTCCTCCTTGGCCTCCTCGCACGCCTGGCGGAAGCGGGCTCGGGCAGCCTCGCCCAGATCGACGCAAAGCCGCAGCGGCCGCTCGACGGTCAGCTTCCAGTAGCCGAAGGCCTCGTTCGGGAAGACCTTCGACTGCTCGCTCTCCTCGAAGGCCAAGAGGGTGTCGCAGATGCGGCGGACGTGCTCGTCGGCCAGCTCGCAGTTCTTCTTGCCGAGGTTCTTGCGGAGCGGCCGATACCACTCGGTCGCGTCGATCAGCTGCACCTTGCCCTTGCGGTGCTCGGCCTTGCGGTTGGTCAGGAGCCAGATGTAGGTCGCGATGCCAGTGTTATAGAACATGTTCAAGGGCAGCGCGATGATGGCCTCCAGCCAGTCGTTCTCGATGATCCAGCGGCGGATGTTGCTCTCGCCCTGACCGGCGTCGCCGGTGAACAGCGACGAGCCGTTGTGGACCTCGGCGATGCGGCTGCCCAGCGGCGTCGCGTGCTTCATCTTGCTCAGCTTGTTGACCAGGAACAGGAGCTGGCCGTCGCTGGAGCGCGTGACCAGTTTGAACTCCGGGTCGCCGCCGTGCTGTACGATGAAGCGAGTATCCTTCAGATCGTCCTTGCCGCCCATGCGTTCGAGGTCGGTCTTCTAGCTCTTGCCGTAGGGCGGGTTGGAGAGCATGAAGTCGAACTCCATCGCGGGAAAGGCGTCGTGCGAAAGCGTGGAGTGTTCCGCGCCGCCGCCGGTGCACGGCTGATTCAAGGAGCGCGGGCAGCCTGCCCGCAGCGACCGTGCGGCGGGCGAGCCGTCCCGCGATGAGGGTTGGGATGAGGGCTCCCTACTCCGTCGCCGGTGCCGCTGCACTGCCCTCGCGGCGGGCGCGGAGATACTCGATCACCGGTGGCATCATCGAGATCACAACGATCGCGAGAATCACGAAGTGGAAGTTCCGCTTCACCATCGGCACGTTGCCGAAGCAGAAGCCGCCCAGGGTGAAGGAGAAG
>JACOUH010000414.1 GCA_016177925.1 Planctomycetota bacterium
CAGGCCATGCTCCAGTTCGTCCGCCAGGAAAGCGACATCCTGGTGGCGACGACGATCATCGAAAGCGGCCTGGACATTCCCAACGTCAACACCATATTCATCAACCAGGCCGACAATTACGGCCTGGCAGACTTGCATCAGCTTCGCGGCCGGGTCGGCCGGTACAAGCACCGGGCCTATGCCTACCTGTTGCTCGACAGCGAGGGCGGGATCACGCCGACGGCGACGCGGCGGCTCAAGGCGATCGAGGAGTTCACCGAGCTGGGGGCCGGCTTCAAGATCGCCCTGCGCGACCTGGAGATCCGCGGGGCGGGCAACATCCTGGGCACGCAGCAGAGCGGGCACATCGCCGCGGTCGGTTACGAGATGTACTGTCAGTTGCTCGAGAACGCGGTGCGGCGGCTGAAGAACCAGCCCTTGAAGACGCCGTTGGAGGTCAACCTCGACCTGCCGTGGCGGGCCTTCCTGCCGCGCGACTATGTCCAGGGTCAACGGTTGCGCATTGAGGTGTATCGCCGGTTGGCCCGGGTGCGAAGTCTGCCGCGCTTGGAGGACTTCCGCCAGGAGCTGCGCGATCGCTTCGGGCCGATCCCCGAGCCGGCGGAGTGGCTGCTGCGCCAGGCCGAGGTGCGTCTGCTGGCGACCCGCTGGCAGATCGCCAGCATTCACCTCGACCGACCGCCCTCGGGCGGGCCTCCGCATGTCGACGTCGTGTTCGGCTACCGCAGCCCGCGCCGCATCGAGAAGCTGAGCAAGCAGAGCGAGGGCCGGTTGCGCGTCGTCGACGACAACAGCGCCTATCTGCGCCTGGGCCGCGTCGAGGCGGAGCCCGAGGCCCTCTACACCTGCTTGAAGGACCTGCTGGCCCCTTCCGATGTTGGCGAGCGGGGGGTGTGAACCCCCCGGTGTAGTCTTACCGGGGGGTTTACGCCCCCCGCTCGCCGAGATTGAGCGCACCCGCTCACTTTCCCTTCAGCCGGCGCTCCAGGGCGAGGATGCGGTCGCGGCACTCGTTGCGCGCGGCGGCGGGGGGTGGCATGCTTTCGCGGCCCGCGATGGTTTCGCCCAGACATTGACCCTGGGGGCCGCGAAAGCATGGCACACACCGTAGCGTTCGATTGTTTACAGAGAAACCTCCATCTACCGTTTGGTGCTGGGGCCGCACCGCTAGCCCTCGAACTGCTTCACCTGCCGGACGAGCCGGCAGGGGTCGGTCGGTCGCAACGCCTCCGTGAAGCGCGCAGGTCGAACGACGGTCGCAGCATGCCGGTCGTGTTTTTCGCTTCGCGGTAGCCTCGCTTTCCGGTATAAGAGATGAATGGTCGCAGAGGGATCGTTGCCGCATATCAAGCGAGGTCGCCATGCCCACGCATCAGGAATTGCCGGAGCAGTTCGGCCGTTACCGCATCCTGAAGAAGCTGGGCGCCGGCGGCATGGGCGCCGTCTACCTCGCCGAGGACGCCCGCTTGCGCCGCAAGGTGGCCCTGAAGGTGCCCCACTTTACGCCCGGCACGCGGGGGCCGGTCCTGGAGCGCTTCCAGCGCGAGGCGCGGCTGGCCGCTGCCATCGACCATCCCAACTTCTGTCCGCTCCACGATGTCGATGAGATTGATGGCATCCACTTCTTCACGATGACCTACGTGGAGGGGACGCCCCTGGCGGAGCTGATCACCGAGGGGCAGGCGTGGCCGGCGGCGCAAGCCGTGGACCTGGTGCGGCGGGTGGCCCTGGCCGTGGGTGAGCTGCATACGCGGGGCATCGTCCATCGCGATTTGAAACCGGGCAACATCATGCTGCGGCCCTCGGGCGAGCCGGTGCTGATGGACTTCGGCCTGGCCTGCGCGGTGACGTCGCAGAGCGAGCGGCTGACGGGCACGGGCCAGGTGCTGGGGACGCTGGCGTACATGCCGCCCGAGCAGCTGGAGGGCGACCGGGCGCGGCTGGGCCCGGCGGCGGACGTCTACAGCCTGGGCATGATTCTCTACGAGCTGCTCACGGGCCAGTTACCGTTCGCCGGCCCGCCAGCGTCCGTGGTGCATCAGATCGGCAACAAGGCCCCGGAGCCGCCGTCGCGGCTGCGGCCGGAGCTGGACGGCCGGCTCGACGCGGTCTGCCTGAAGGCCCTGGCGAAGAAGCCCGCGGATCGGTTCCCCGACACGGGCGCCTTGGTGGCGGCGTTGGAACAGTACCTCCGCGTGCCGGGCGAGCAGCGCCTCACCTGTCCCCAGTGCGGGAAACGGCTAAAGGTGCCGGCGTCGCTGGCGGGCAAGCAGCTGAAGTGTCCGCAGTGCGGTGCCAGTGTGGCCACCGCGACCGTGGCGGAACTCCGGCCCGTGCCCGTCCCCGTCCGCCATGAGACAAACCTCACGAGTCCCCTGGAAACGGCGGCACGGCCGGCGTCCAGGCCAGCGCCGACCGCTCCCGGTAAGCCCGCTGGACGACGCGGCCTGCTGATCTTCCTTCTGCTGGGGGTGAGCGTGACCGTTGTCCTCCTGGCCGCAGCGGTCCACTTCTTGTCGTCCCGCGCTGACGGCACGGCCGAGCCGAAACCACCTGGCAAGGACGCTGTCCAGAAGAAGGGGGAAGGGCCTGTCGAGTTAGCGGACCGATTCACGAACACGGTCAAGATGCCGATGGTGGGGATCAAGAAGGGGACGTTCAAGATGGGCTCGTTCCTCGGTGACGCGGAGAAGGCCGACAACGAGGTGGCGCTGCACCTGGTGAAGATCACGCGCGACTTCTATATGGGGGCGACCGAGGTCACCAGGGGTCAGTTCAAGCAGTTTGTCGAGGAGGATGGCTACAAAACAGATGCGGAAAGAGCGGGTGAGAAGAACACCTGGAAGGAGAATGCGTTCAGCACGAAGGACGATCAGCCGGTGGTCTTTGTCTCGTGGAACGATGCGGTGGCGTTCTGCCAGTGGCTGAGCAAGAAAGAGGACAAGAAGTTCTACGATCTGCCGACCGAGGCCGAGTGGGAGTACGCGTGTCGCGCCGGCGGCAAGCCCGGAGACGCGTTTTGCTTCGGCAACGATCGCGCGAAGCTTGGGGAGTATACCTGGTTTGACGGCAACTCAGGCGGCAAGACGCACGCGGTCGGGACGAAGAAGGCGAACGCGTGGGGCTTACACGACATGCATGGCAACGTCTGGGAATGGTGCAAGGATGGCAAACGCTCTTATCCGGATAAAGAGACGGCGGAAAAGCGAAAAGATCCTATTGAAGATCCAGAAGGTCCACTAAATGGGACAAGCCGTGTCCTGCGCGGCGGTTCCTGGGACGGCCTTCCGAGGGTCTGTCGCTGTGCCCACCGCGTCGGCAGCGCGCCCGTCGCCCGCTACCACTCCGTCGGGTTCCGCGTCGTGTTGCGTCCCGGCCTGAGGGCCCCGTAATTATCTATCTTTTTTATCTTTTTACTCTCTCGCCGCACAGCGGCGCAAGCGACCAAATGGTATCGATTATATCGATTGTAACGACTGTGACGCCCTGCCGCCGTGACATCGGCCACCCGCACGAAACAGCCCTTCTCGTTTCCATTCGGACATGTCGATGAGTTTACCTGGTAATGGAGGCGGCGCCCATCCCGCTCTGCGCGCCGTCGTCCCTTTTCCCCGAAGAAGCCATGCGTTTGTGCCGGAGGCAGCGATGACTCCCACCATGCCGGTCGATCTGCCCGTCATCGCCAAGGCGTACGACTTCCTGATCTGGACGTCGCGCCACGTCGCCCGCTTCCCGCGGCTGCATCGTTTCAACGTCGGCGAACGAATGGAGCGGCACCTGTACGGCATCCTCGAGGGCCTGTTGCGGGCGAAGTTCACCCGCGACCGCGTTCCGCTGTTGCGCCAGGTCAATCTCGACTTGGAGGTCCTCCGCTTCCAGTTCCGCGCCGCCAAGGACCTGAAATGTCTGCCGATCGAGAGCTACGGGCACGCCGCCGGCGTGGTCAATGAGATCGGGCAGATGGTCGGCGGCTGGCTCAAGAGCAGCCGCGGGCCCTCTGCGTAGGGGGGCTCGCTGCTCCTCGACCCCATGAGCAGCGAAGAGGCTCTCTTCGCCCCAACGAGGCGGACTTCAGCCCCAACGGGGCGGCCGTCAATAGCCAGGGGCGTAAGCCCCTGGTCACGGGCAGAGCGATGATTCAACCCAGCCCTGAAGGGGCGACAGTGGCCGCGTGGGACGGCGATCACTGCCGCCCTTTCAGGGCTACCTCGTCTGTTCGGCGCCATCGGACCAGGGGCTCACGCCCCTGGCTATTGACGACCGCCCCTTCGGGGCTGAAGACCAGGGCCGACAGCTCCTCACCAGGGGCTCACGCCCCTGGCTATTGACGACCGCCCCTTCAGGGCGGAAGCTCTCAAACTGGGCCACCAATCATGAAACGCCACGCCAAGCTCTGGCCCCAGGTCGTCTCGTTCCGCAACCTGCTGCTGGCCTTCGAGAAGGCGGCGCACGGCAAGCGCAGTCGACCGGACGTCGCTCGCTTCGCCTTCGACCTGGAGAACGAACTGTGCCGCCTGCGTCAAGAACTGACGGCGGGAACGTACACGCCCGGACCTTACAAGACCTTCACCCTCCATCATCCGAAGCGACGCCTCATCAGCGCCGCTCCCTTCCGCGACCGCGTCGTTCACCATGCCTTGGTCAACGTCCTCGAGCCGATCTGGGAGCGGACGTTCCTCCCCGACAGCTACGCCTGCCGCAAGGGCAAAGGGACACACGCTGCCGTGTTCCGTTTCAGCGCTTTCGCCAGGCGTTCTCGTTACGTCTTGCAGGGCGACGTGCAAAAATACTTCCCGTCACTCGACCATGAGGTGTTGAAAACGCTGCTGGCCCGCAAGGTGAAGGACGGCGCCCTCCTCGTCCTGGCGGCCCGGATCATCGACTACTCCAACCCGCAGGAACCCGTGCAGGCCTGGTTCTCCGGGGACGACCTGTTCACACCGGCCGCCCGGCGCGTGGGGCTGCCGCTGGGCAACCAGACCAGCCAGTTCTTCGCCAACGTCTACCTCGATCCGTTGGATCATTTCGTCAAGGAGGACCTGGGCGTTCGCGCTTATGTGCGCTACATGGATGACTTCGCGTTGTTCGATGACGATGCGGCTCGCCTGGCGCGGTGGCGGGACTGTTGCCGCGGGTTCCTCTCCGCGCTGCGGCTGCGCTTGCACCCGAACAAGTCGGTGATCGCGCGGGTGACCGACGGCTGTCGCTACCTGGGATACCGTATCTTCCCAGGCCGCCGACTGCTCCCGCGGACCAACATCGTGCGCATGCGGCGACGGTTGAGAAAGCTGCGCGACGGGTTGAGCCTGGGTCTACTGTCCGAAACGGATGTGCGGAGGAGCATGGCCGGCTGGTTCGGCCACGCCTGCCACGCCGACACGGAGCACTTGCAAGAACGCCTGCTGAGTGGCATGCTCTGGGCAGAGGGATGAGGTCATCCCGAAGGGAGGGCGGTCGGATCGCCGTGTCCTGCGCGGCGGTTCCTGGAACAACAATCCGAGGAACTGTCGCTGTGCCAACCGCAACGACAACGCGCCCGACAACCGCAACAACAACATCGGGTTCCGCGTCGTTCTTCGCCCCGGCCCGAGCACTCCACGAACCCGCGGGGGCTGGTCCCCACGGGAGGCCAGAGCCGGCCGATCTACGGATTGTCCGGGCGTGCCATCGAGGAGCCCAGACTGTCCTCCCGGTCGGCCCGTGTAAGGATTACCGGACCAAACTCCTCCCCCCGGCCCCCTCCCCGAAGCGGAGAGGGGGAGAACAACAGGGTTTGCTCCCCCTCTCCGTCTCGGGGAGGGGGCCGGGGGGAGGGGTTTGGTCGCAAAGTCCTCAGTGACTGTTTAGAAAGAATCCCTAGAAAAAGAGGATGAACAAAACCTACCCAAGCGACATGACGGATGAACAGTGGGCGTTGTTGGAGCCGTTGATTCCCCCCTCGCAAGGGGGCCGTCCCCGCACCATCGACCTCCGAC
>JACOUH010000415.1 GCA_016177925.1 Planctomycetota bacterium
ACAAGCCGGACCTGATCGAGCGGATCGCCACCAGCGACATCAAGCCCTCGGAGGCGCTTGGCGACCTGGACCGGGACACGCTTACCACCATGTGCAGCTGCTTCGGCCTGAAGGCTTCCGGGACCAAGCCCGAACTGATTGGGCGTCTGATCGACTTCTACGATGACCTGACGTTCGAGGAGCGCGTCAGCAAGGACGAGCGCGAGGTGTGGTACAACAACTACGAGCTACTGGCGACAAGGTCGTACGCAGAACTGCGGGCCAAGAAGATCATCACCAGGGATCTGGAGATCGAGCACCTGTTTGAAGACGCCACGGCATTCCTCTTCGAGGTCAGGCTGCACGTGCCGTGCGAGCGAAGCAACAAGGACAACCGGGCGGACGGACGGTTGCCCCTGGAGAATGCTCAGTCCCTCCTGTGGGACTGCAAGTCGGTGGAAGAGTTGGTCAACCTTCAGGACCACCTGGACGACCAGTTCGACGGCTATCTGCGGAAGGAACGGGAAGCCGGCAGGCAGCCGCTCGCCTTCCTCGTGATTGGCCCGGCGTTCACGCCGCAGTCGATCAAACTGGCCCACCAGTACAAGGCGCGGACGAACTGGGACATCGCGCTGGTCACGGCAGAAGGCCTGAAGCACCTGGCCGACCGCTGGGCAGCTGCTGAGCCCAACAAGCCTTTCCCGGTCCGTCTGCTCAACCGCACCGAAGTGATCAACAAGGAGCGTGCGGAGTTCTTACTCAGCCTCGCGTAGGGCTGAAAGGGGAAAAGCAGACGAAGGGTCGGAAAGGGTGGCGGGGATCGATCCTGGCAGATCGGTCCCCGTCATCTTTTTCGAGTTGGGATTCGTCCTCCTGTCACGTAAGGGCCGCGCGGCGGGGCGACCACGTCCAAATCGCAACCAACGGTAACTGACGAGCGGGGCAATGAGTTGCCGGATATCAAGGAATTATAGAATAAAATGAGTGAGATGCGCTTCACAGAACTTGAGCTCCGTAACTGGAAGAATTTCACCGATGTCAAGGTAAAGCTGGCTCGTCGGGTCTTCATCGTGGGACCCAACGCTTCCGGGAAATCCAACTTCCTCGATGTGTTCCGCTTCCTTCGCGACCTTGTCACAGAAGGCGGTGGGTTGGTCAAGTCCGTAGAAGTAAGGGAGGGGATTTCCAAGGTCCGATCCCTGTATGCTCGAGGACCGGGGAACGATGTCGCGATCAGCTGCAAAGTCAGGTCTCAAGACGGCACAGGCTGGGACTACGAGTTGGGTTTTCGCCAGCGCAATAAGGATCCCCGTCCGTTCATTTCCTGGGAGACGGTCAGCCGCGTACGGGGAGACGCCCGGCCAGAGAAACTCCTCAGCCGCCCCGACGACGCGGACCGGAAGGACCTCGAGCGGCTGACACAGACCGCTATTCAGCAGGTGACCGCGAATCAGCAATTCCGTGAGCTGGCCGATTTCTTCCGCAGCATTTCGTATCTCCACCTGGTCCCGCAGTTGGTCCGCGAGGCCCAAGCGCCCAATTCCAGGGCCATTGGCGAAGATCAACTCGGCCGCGACCTCCTAGACCGAATCCGGGCTACCACGCCCCGGCGGCAGAAACAACGACTGAAGCGTATCCAGGAAGCCCTCAAGGTCGTGGCTCCCCAGTTCGATGAGCTGAACTTGGAAACCGACAGCCACGGCAGGCCCCACCTGACAATCAAATTCCGTCACTGGAGGCCGCCCGGAGCTATCCAGCGCGAAACGCAGTTTTCCGACGGCACGCTACGGATTATCGGCTTGCTCTGGGCGCTGCAGGAGAGAACCGGACCTCTCTTACTGGAGGAACCAGAGCTAACCCTCCACACGGCGATCGTTCGGCGGCTTGCCCCGTTCCTATACCGGGCTCAGAAGGCCAATCACGGTCGCCAGGTCTTGTTGTCCACTCATAGCGTTGATTTGCTGAGTGATGAAGGCATCTCCGCCGACGAGATCCTACTCATCCAGCCCGGAGAGAACGGCTCGACGGTGACCGAGGCGGCCTCCAACCTGACCATCCGGCGCCTGATGGAAGCATCCATCCCAGCCAGCCAGGCCGTCCTGTCGCACACAGAAACCTCCGATATGCCACTGTTCGACAGTGTTGGGATCTAATGTATGCCGACACCCGTACAGGTCATCGTCGTCGAAGGCCGACTGGAGGTCCCCGCCTCCCGGCGAATTCTCCTGGCACTGAATCACCCTCCCGACCTGCCACCACCAATTGACAAGGGCGGACGAACAAATTTCTGGCCGGAGATTCACAAGTACAATCAAGCCGCCCAGTGGGTGCCAGTCTTCGCTCTAGCGGATCTCGAAGGTGAGCCATGTGCCAGCGGACTAATCGCCCAGTACCTCCCGAACGGCCGCCACCCGAACCTGATCCTCAGGGTGGCAATTCGCATGTTGGAAAGCTGGCTCCTCGCAGACCGGAAAGCCATTGCACGATTCCTGAACATCTCTGCCGATTTGGTCCCGCAGAATCCGGACCGTGAGGAGCACGCGAAACGCACGTTGGTCAACCTGGCACGGAGGTCAAGGACTCGCGCCATCCGCGAGGATCTCGTCCCGGAAACGGGAAGCCCGGGCATCGTGGGCAGGAACTACACCCCCCGAATGTCCGAGTTCATCTTGAATGGCTGGAATCCGCTGGAAGCCCAGGATCGCAGCGCAAGCCTGCGGTCCGCTCTGGCTGCTCTGAAAATAGGCCTGGAGCTATGAACCGCGAAGTTCCGGAGCCGATTCTGAATTCTCCCATCGCAGAGTCGTCCGGGCGCCTGAGCATCGGGGGATGCTTGGTGTTCCGGCGCTGTGCAGAGGCGGATTGAACTGTCTTTCCTGCCCCCTGAGCGTGTGGCAGGAGGGCAATGGTCTTTTTTTCCCTCACGCAACCGGGCGAGTGCCGCGACGGCCTCCTCCTGAGGGAGCCTCAGTTCCAGCAACTGTCCCTGTTGTTTCGGGAGGAACTCGTCGAAAGTGAGCATCCCCGGAATCCGCTCAAGGAACAGCGTCAACTGTTCCTTGACCTGGTCCGGCTCGCGTGCGATCTGCCGATCCGTCCAGCGGAAGACGCGCCAGCCCTGGTGGATCAGGCTGTTCTGCCGCAGGAGATCGTCCTCGTATTTGTCAACAGAGATGGCGTCCGGCAAGTGCCAGTGCAGCCCATCGATCTCGAACGCGACCTTCTCGTCCGTAGTTCGTAAGGCGTAGTCGACGAAGCGGCTTCCACAGTAAATGTCTTCAACCGGAAACTGGGGCACCAGGAGCAGCGCCTTCTTCAGTCCGAAGACCTGGGCGAACAACGTCGTGAAGTCGTCTTCGGGTGCGGAACTCGTCGCCTGGTGCTCGGTCGGGGCTGTGGCATGTTGACAACCTCGGAGATCAATCATCTCCGGCAGCATACCGAGCCCCCACCTCACGTTCCAGCATCGCAGCACGAAATATGGAACCCAACACGATCCGCCGGCACAAAACGCCCATCCGGCGCGGCGACCTCTCCAGGCCGGTCATGTGCCTGCTCCGAGGTCGAGGGAGCGAACCTCATCAAGATCCACCGGCGCACAGGGAAAGTCTCTTATCTCGTCTACCCGGACTTCGACACCGACCCGCATCCCGCCCTGGTGCGCTGCGTCCGGCTATCGCTTCACACCCGGCAACTCGACTGCTACGACTACGGGCACACCATCAACCCCCCGATCCTGTACCGAAAGGAAACCTTCCTTCATCCTGATCATCCGCTTTATGAAAAGTTCGCACGGCTGACCAAGCAGGAAGAGCAGCACGACCTGCTCGACAACGCCGGCGCGGTCGGCAATCGGTCTGGATGGGAGACACGTCTCCGCGAGGCCGGCTATCGTCTGCGCGGGCACCAACTGGTCCGCGCATCTCGCGACAGCAGAAGCTATAGTTGAACGTCGCCCAGGCACACAAGCGACAGGGCTCGCCGCAACGGGCTGCGTTTCCCTTCGGGGCACAACGGACCTGGGCGACAGAAGAATGCGCGAGGGCTTCATGGTGGGCGAAGAGCAGGGCCGGGCATTGGGGCAGGTGGCGTGGGATGGGCCTCGGGCGACCAGCGAACGCGTGCTGCTCCGTGCAACGATCCTGGCCCGCAAGATGGTCGAACGAGACCGCTACGTCCGCATCCAGGACGAGGACGGGGTGCGCTCCGGCTTCCTCGCACGAGTCATCACCGGCCCGTTCTTCCACCGCGCCGGGACCGCGACCGTCGCAGGAACGAGCGGGGATTCCTTGCAGACCTTCTTGCTGGCCGAGTTGGAGATCCAGGGAGAACTCGTGGACGGACGGCCGCGCGACACCAACTCGCGCCCCGCCCCGGGCTCCCCCGTCTTCGCCCTGAGTGCCGACGAGGTGACCCGGCTCCACGGCTTCCAGGGCGACATGCTGCTGGGGAACCTGTCGGGCGAGGACGACCTGTGGGTCTCCCTGCAAAGCAAGAACAAGGGCATCTTGCCGCGAAACCTCGGCATCTTTGGCACCGTCGGCTCGGGCAAGTCAAACACGGCGCAGGTGGTGATCGAGGAAGCGGCCCGGAACGGCTGGGCCGTCATCGTCGTCGACGTGGAAGGCGAGTACACCGACCTGGACCTGCCGTCCGACGAGGAGGAGCTGACAAGACGGCTGGCGCGGTTTGGCCTCCAGCCGGCCGGCCTGACGAACTTCCGGGTGTTCTTCCCCGCCAGTTGCACCAGTGACAAGGTCGGCGCCGAGCCGTTCAGCCTCCGCCTCGCCGACTTCGACACCAGTGTGATTGGCGAACTCCTCCAGGTGTCCGCGCCGGAGCGGAATGCCCTGCTGGACTGCGTGGAACACCTCCAGCAGAAGGCACGGAGCCGGCTGGTCACCAGTGAGCCCGAGAGCTTCGAGACCCTGCTGGACGCTTCGCCCCAGGCCAAGCTCCCCTTCACGCTGCGCTCCTTGCGCGACCGGGCCTGCGAGCGGTCCCCACGCAGTTCGGAGTTCCTCGACTACTCAGGGCTGTCGTCCAAGCTGGCCTGGCTGGTGCATTCCGGGGCGTTCGACCAGGCCAACATGAACTCCCTCGACCCGGTCCGAATGATGGCTCCCGGGCGAGTCAGCGTCCTCGACGTCAGCGTCGCCAACGATGTGGTCAAGAACATGGTCACGGCCGACCTGCTGCGCAAGGCGTTCGCGCTGAAGATGACGCGGGCGGACACGCCCCCGACGCTGCTGGTCATCGAAGAGGCCCACTCCTTCATCAGCCGGGAGCGGGCGCAGACCATGCAGGCGACGATGCACATGCTCCGCAGCGTGACGCGGCGCGGCCGCAAGCGGTGGCTGGCCATGGCCTTCGTCAGCCAGCAACCCGGCCATCTGCCGCCGGAACTCTTCGAGCTGTGCAACACCCGTATCGTCCACGCCCTGCGCAGTAGCCACAACCTGGAGGCGCTGATGGCGACGACCGGCGACGTCAGCCGCGACCTGTGGTCGCGCTGCCCGCTCCTGGGGCAGGGACAGGCCGTGCTCAGCTCGCCGCAGCTCAACCGATCCGTCGTCCTGTCGGTTCGCCCGGCGGCCTGCCGCCGGCGATTCACCCATTGAGCTGTCTTCCGCACCTTCCACCACTTCGCCGCCGCCCTCCCGGCCGGGAACCTCAGATGTCGAGGGCGTCGAGGGCATCCATCAAGTTATCGAGGTCGTCCTTGGGTTCCTCCGCCTTGTTCACCTGCCGCTTGGGGATACCGACGGTCAGACCGACGGCGTCGCGACCGTCCCGCACCAGTTCGCGATCGCGCTCCTTCGCGGCGATCGACAGGGCGTCGCCGCCGCCGAACAGGCGGCTCAGGTCGATCTTGAGCCCTGCGATGCTGCCGACCGCCGCCCCTGCGATGGCAGGCGTCTTGTAGTCGGGGAACATGATGGCATGCTCGGGACAGACGCGGCTGCAGGCCGGACAGCCACGCTTGCAGGCGTCCTGGTTCTCGACGACGAGGCGATCCAGGCCATCGACACCATAAACGCCGAACAGGCAGAAGTCGAGACACTCCATGCAGTTGGTGCAGCGGCTGTAGTCGATGACCGGATACCAGCGTCGCTCCGGCGGGTTCAGCAGTTGCTCCGGCGTGTAGGGCGCTGCCGCTTCTGCCTGCGTGGCGTTGAGGTTGACGCCGAGTTGCACCAGGGCGGGGGCGGCTTTCTCCTGCTGCCGGGCTTCGTGGCGGTCACGGCACTCGGCGGCGATGCGGCGCACCTCCTCGACGTAAGGGGCATGACTGTTGAAGTCGCGCAGGTCGAGGCAGTAGATGTGGCGGTCCGGCACGTCGACGGGGCCGATACCCTTGGGCGGCTCCGGTTCGGCGGCTTCCTCCGCCTCCTCGTCCTCGTCGGCGGGCGGTTTCAGCTGGCTCTCGCCGAAGTGTCCCTTGATGCCGTCGCGGTCAAGCAGCCAGAAGGCGGCGCGCGGGTAGAGCCACGACAGCACGACCATGTCGCCGTGAACGCCTTCGAGGAACAGCCGGCCGGTATGCTCGGCGCCCAGGTCGTACAGGTAGGGAACGACCGAGACGTCGAGCCCCGGCTCCATGATGAGCGCGGCGACAATGCTTTCTTCGAGGGAGCGCTTGGTCGGGTTCTTGCCCTGGGCCTGCGACAGCACGACGGTCAGACGGTATCGGGACATGGGGGTTCAATCCTCGGTGTTGATCTTGCCCTTGAGGTAGCGCTGCGTCTTCTCCCAGCCCTGTTCGAGGAACTGGTGGTACTGGTCGACGCGCAGCAGCGCGGCGGCGTCGGCGTCCATCTCGAACAGCCAGCCGCCGCCATAACCATCGACGTTGATGCCCGACGGGTCCTTCAGCAATTCCTTGTTGAAGGCGGTGATCGTGCCGGTCAGCGGGGCATACAGGGCCGACTCGGCCTTGGACGTCTCGATGTTGCCGATCTGCTGCAACTGCTCGACCGCATCGCCGTCGGACAGGTGCCACTCCAGGAAGTAGACGTCCTGCATCAGGCGGATGGCATACGAGGTGAAGCCGAAGCGGCCCCCCGTGGGGCAGGCTGCCAGCCTGCCGTCTTCCCTGGCAGGCTGGCAGCCTGCCCCACGGCGGCACCACATGTGGTTGCGCGCGTAAAGCAAGTCGCCCGGCAGGACGGCCGGGAACTTGCCCATCATGAAGGTCCAGTCTTCCGCCATCACCCTCTCGTGAGAAGTTGTTGGCGAGCGGGGGGTGTGAACCCCCCGGTACGACTTGACCGGGGGGTTCACACCCCCCGCTCGCCGAGATCTCGTTCATGTGTATCGCGTGGTGCGGTGCTGCGGCTCGAAGAATGCCGGCAGCAGGCGGTCCACCTGGAGGTAGCCCTGCCGCGTCAGCTTCACCGCATCGTCCTCGATGGTCAGGAACCCGCCCGCGGCGAGCTGCCGGAAGCCGGCGCCGAACACGTCGAGGATGTCCTTGCCGAACTTCTCCTTGAAGTAATCTACGTCGAGATGCCCGGTCTTCAATTGCAGGATCATTTCGCGGATCAGCAACTCGTTGGGCCGCACCGGCAGTGCCCGGCCCAGCGGCAGCTCGTTGCGGTCGAGCAGGCGGACGTAGTCCTCCCAGGTGTCGACGTTCTGCACGTGGACGCCATGCACGTGGCCGAACGACGCGACGCCGGTACCGAACATGTCCGCCCCGTGCCAGAGACTATCGCGGTAGACAAACTTCACCTTCTTGTCCCTGACGAGCGTGTAGGCACTCGACACGGCGTAACCGGCCGCGATCATCTCGTCGAAGGCGTAGTCGACCCAGGCGCGCTTGGTCGGCCAGTCGGCGACGGCAAACGGCGCCGGCTCGTCCTGGCCGAGGACCTTCAACTCCTTGCTGAAGACGGTATTGTACGGCAGTTCCATCTGGTAGATGGTGACGCTCTCGGGCGCCAACTCGAGCGTCTTCTTGATGCACTCCTTCCAGTTGTCCCACGTTTCGCCGACCATTCCCGCGATGAGGTCGATGTTGACCTGGTCGAAGCCAAGGTCACGGGCCCAGCCGTAGGCGCGGTAGATCTCCTCGGTGCGGTGAGCACGGCCGTTGTATTCGAGGATGTTGTAGTCGAAGTTCTCGATGCCCAGGCTCAGCCGCGTCACACCCATGTCACGCAGCGCCTCGAGCTTGTGCTCCTGCAGCGTGCCCGGCTCGCACTCGAACGTGACTTCCTCGGCGCCATCCCAGGGCATCACCTCCTTCAGGCGCGTCATCAGCCGGCGCAGCTGGCCCTCGCTGAGATACGACGGCGTGCCGCCGCCGAAGTAGACGTAGTGCAGCGGCCGGCCACCGACGACCGGCTGGCGGGCGTACAGCGCCACTTCCTTGACGAGGGCATCGAGATAGACCTCGACGTCGCGAGCGTTCTTGTCGGTGTAGACGCGGAAGTAGCAGAACTTGCAGCGCTTGCGGCAAAACGGAATGTGCAGGTAGAGGCCCAGCGGCGTGCCCGGCTTGGGCGACGAGGCCAGGGCGGCGCGAGCGGCTGGCAAGTGCGCCGGCTTCCAGAAGGAGAACGGCGGGTAATTGGCGACGAAATAGTTGCCGAGCCCCGTTTGTTCTTGCGCAACTTCTGCCATCGGGATACAGTCTCGTCAGGTGGGGGCGGGGGGCGAAGGCAGGCGGGTGCGGTGGGAGGGTTCGCACTTCCCAAGAATTCAGTCTACCGGCGGTTGCGACGCGGGGGAAGGGGCGTGAAGACTCGAACGGCCTAAATCCCTCCCCGGAGGAGGGCAAGTGTCAGCGGGGTGGCATGCTTGGGCGGCCCGACCCGCTGGCGCGGGTGCCCCGGCCGGGGGCAAAGGCCAAGCTGGAGTGGGCCGCCCAAGCATGGCACACGCGGGACCACTTGCCCCTTTCCTTGGAACTATTTAGCGACCGAATGACGCACCGGGGAAGCACCTGTTTTCGGTTGTTGTTCGGGTAGTTCGTGGTAAGATGCCACTCGTCCTCTTTTTCTGGAGAACCTCAATGACGGCGCGGAAGGATCAACCCAGTCCTGGAGCCGCTGCTCCGCCTTGGATGTCGCGGCGACATTTCCTTCAGATCGGCACACTCGGCGTCGGAGCGCTTACCCTGCCGCAGCTGTTGAAAGCCGAGGCGTCCGCCGGCATACGGTCCTCGCAGAAGTCGGTCATCCTGATCTACCTGGTTGGCGGGCCGCCGCACCAGGACATGTTCGACCTGAAGCCCCACGCGCCCAAGGAAATTGCCGGCCCCTGGCGACCCATCGCGACGAAGGTCCCCGGCATCCAGATTTGCCAGGCCTTGCCGCGCCTGGCCCGGATCATGGACAAGCTCGTCGTCGTGCGCTCACTGGTCGGCAACCAGAGTGACCACGATGCGATCCAGGTGTTCAACGGCCACCATCCCCGCAAGCCAACTCCTTCCGGGGGATGGCCGCAATTCGGCTCTACCGTGGCGAAACTCCAGGGGCCGGTCAATCGCGCCACGCCGCCTTTCATCAGCCTGTGTTACACCTGCTCGCACGGCCCGTACAACGAGCCCGGTCCCGGTTTCCTCGGACCATCGTTCGCCCCGTTCCGCCCTATGGGCCCGTCGCGCGAAGACATGGTGCTCAAGGGCATCTCGGTGAAACGGCTGGCCGACCGAAAGACCTTGCTGAAAAGCTTCGATGGCCTGCGCCGCGAGGTCGATGCCAGCGACACCAGTCGAGGAATGGATTTCTTCAACGAGCAAGCCTTCGAGCTGCTCACCTCTTCTCGGCTGGCCGAGGCCCTCGACCTGTCCCGGGAAGATCGCCGGATCGTCGAACGCTACGGCACCGGAGACCCGACGATCTTCATGGACGGCAACGGCGCTCCGCGCGTCCCCCAAAGCCTGCTGATGGCCCGACGACTGATCGAAGCCGGTGCCCGGGTCGTCACGCTGAATTACAGCAAATGGGACTGGCACGGCGGGTCCTATGGCACCATCTTCAGCCGGGAAGCAGAAGATTTTCCTCCCTTCGATCAGTGTGTCAGCGCTCTCGTCGAGGACCTGCACCAACGCGGACTCGACAAGGATTGTACCGTTGTCATCCTGGGCGAGTTCGGGCGCACACCGAAGATCAGTACACAGGTGGGTCGCGATCACTGGCCGCAGGTCAACTTCGCCTTGCTGGCCGGGGGCGGGATGAGGACCGGCCAGGTCATCGGTGCGACGGATCGGATTGCGGGAGAAGCGGTTGCCCGGCCCGTCACCCACGGAGAGTTGCACGCCACGCTGTACCGCAACCTCGGGATCGACGTGGAGCGCACGACACTCCCCGACCTCAACGGCCGCCCGCAGTATCTGGTGGAAGACCACGCCCAGGCCCTCCGCGAACTCCTGTGAGCACCGGGCCCGCCTATTCGAGCCGACTGCTCGGCCTTCGCTGTCCTCCTCGCGCGCTGACTTGCCGCTGCTTGCGCTGCCCCGGCGCGGCGGGGCGCCTGACGGACATGAGAACTGTAGAATGACAACAGCCCCCAGCGATGCACCCGAGGTGACCGATGAAAAGCCTGGCGGATGGACTTCCCCCCGAAATCGCTCAACAAATCCATCCCGACTGGAGCAAGAACGAGGCAGCCTATTGGGCTGTCCGTGATCAGCTTCTGCGCCAGTACCAAGGCCAGTGGATCGGCTTTGCCGATGGTGCCGTCATCGCCGCCGCGTCGACCCCGTTGGAGATATTTCTCGCCGTCCACCAATCGGGTCGCCATCCCTTCGTGATCCGCGTTGGACATGAAGACGAGCCGTGGTATCGCATACGGCGGACGAGTTTCAGCTACGATACCGCCTATCCCAGCGCGGCGCTGCCGGTGGTGAGCGCCGAATTCCGTGCCGCGAGCGGGTCCACGGGCTTGCTTCTGGATCGCGTCATCCCCGACACAGGCGCCGATACAACTACACTGCCATGGTCGGACTGCCAACAACTGCACCTCGACCCAGCCCTCGGTGTACCCGGCGTGATCAGTGGAGTCGCGGGCGGCATGGCGGTGACGATTGGCTTTTTGATCTGGGTCTGGCTGGATGGTCAGGAGTATCCTTGCCAACTTCAAGCAGATTTCGCGGGCCGAGAGCGAATCTTGGGGCGGGATGTGCTCAACCGCTTGGAGATGCTGTTCCGCGGTCCCACAGGGGAAGTCATCGTCAATCCCTGAAAAAAGCGCGATTCGGCGCGGGCTCTATGGAACTGGACACGAACAAGATCGACGATGCAGTGCAGGCTCTGCTCTACCTTGGATTGCACGCTGCGGTGAACCTGGAGAGGCCGTGCAAAGTCCAATAGAATTGTTCGAGGAGCCAATCGCTTTGCGCCAGCGGTCAATAGAGTTGCGCAGGGCCGGTAGGCTCGCACAGACCAGATAACCTATTCCCTGTTCGGCGGCAGCGCTTCGACGCCTGCGATGGAGGGATCACACCATGGGGCTTTTTGATTGGCTCTTCGGCAAGCGGCCTCGCCCTACCGAGAAAAAACGTCATGCGTCTCCGGCTGAGAGAATAGTCGATGCATACAGCCGTGTGACCTATTCAGCAGCTCAAGACGACCCCAAGCTCCTCGCCATCTTGGAAATGATCAAGAATGCCTCACTCAGTGAGTTGGAATCCTCTGGAAATCCTTATGGCGTTATTACCCCGTTGCATGTCGCTGTCGAGCATCGTCATATCCAGGCGGTGAAGTTGCTGCTTCAGAAGGGTGTCAATCCGAATATAAGGGACAGCCGTGGTGGTACACCGCTTCATTGGGTGAATGGACCTAGCGATGAGGTAGACATCCTCATCCAGGCCGGTGCAGATATCAATGCTACCGACAATGAAGGGAAGCCCGCGTGGCAAAGGCTTGGGAACATTGCCGTCGCGCGCGGTAGGCCTGCCGGTAAGAAAGGACCGCCGCTGTCCGATCGAGTGAAGGAGATTGCTCGTGACCGATACCGGAAAATCGAGGCGATCAAAGTTTATCGCGAGGAAACGGGAGCCGGGTTGGCCGAGGCAAAAGAGGCGGTCGAGGCATACATCAACAGCTTGTAAACAGCGCCGAACCAGCCGTTGCAGCAGACGGGGCCGGCATCACGGCTTTCCTCGGCATGAAGTCTTTCGTGAGCAGAAAAGGGGACATTCATCATTTTGAAGAGAGCCAAAAGATGAATGTCCCCTTTTTCCCTTTTTCCTTTCCCCTTTTTCCTTTTCCCCTTTTTCCTTTTTTGACCTGGCCGAAGAAGAACCCCGAACCGGAGCCCTCCACGGCCATCCCGCTTGCCCCTGGACAATAACCATCCCTTGCTTTCCGACTCTGAGGATACCAAATGGGTTCATTTCGCAGCCGTGTCACTCTGACTTTCGCCGCCGTCCTCGTGGCCGCGCTCCCCGCCTTGCCGGCAGACGCCAACTGGCCGCAGTGGCGCGGACCTCACGGGGACGGCCACTCGGCAGAATCCGGAGTGCCGGTCCATTGGGATGCACGCTCGGTCGTGTGGAAGGCGAGCCTGAAGGGCCACGGACAGTCGTCGCCGGTGATCTGGGGCGAGCGCCTCTTCCTCACGTCCGCCCTGGACGACGGCAAGCAGCGCCTGGTCTTCTGCCTGGACCGCAAGGACGGCAAACTGCTGTGGGAGCGCGTGGCGTGGCGTGGCACGCCGGAGAAGAGCCACGACATGAACGGTTGGGCAACGCCCACCTGCGCCACCGACGGCGAACGTGTTTTTGCCTTCTTCGGCAAGGGTGGACTGCATGCCTTCACAGTCGACGGCAAGCCTCTATGGTCGCGTGACCTGGGACGGTTCGAGGGCCCCTGGGGGACCGCCGCCTCGCCGATCGTGGTCGGCGACCTGGTGGTGCAGAACTGTGACGCCGAGAAGGAAGCCTCTCTGCTGGCCGTGGACAAGTACACGGGCAAGACCGTGTGGAAGACACCGCGCGAGGTGCCGGACCGCGGCGGCTGGAGCACGCCGGTCCTGGTGCAGGCCGGCGGCCGGCAGGAACTGGTGCTGAACGGAGCCAAGGCCGTGACCGCCTACGATCCAGCCACGGGCAAGGTGCTGTGGTCCTGCAAAAGCTTCAACGGCCGGGGGGAGCCGACGGCAACGCCCGGCCGCGGCCTGGTGTTCATGGTCAATGGCTTGCGCGGCGACCTCTATGCCGTGCGGCCCGGCGGTCGCGGAGACGTGACCGGCTCGCACATGGCCTGGCACACGCCGCGCCGCAGCGGTCGCGATCAGCCCTCGCCCATCGTGGTGGGTAACTACCTGATCGTGGCGGACATGGCCGGTATCACCACCTGCTATGAGGCCGACAGCGGCAAGGAGTTGTGGAAGGAGCGGCTGATCGGCAAGTTCTCGTCCTCGCCGATTGCCGCCGGCGGGCGCGCTTACTTCCAGAACGAGGCCGGCGTGACCTACGTGATCGAACCGGGGTCGAAGAGGAAGCTCGTCAGCCGCAACAACCTGGACGCACCGGCCGAGGAGGTATTCCGCGCCTCGTTGACGCCCTCGGCCGGGCAGGTCTTCGCCCGCTCGGACCGAGCCCTCTACTGCATC
>JACOUH010000416.1 GCA_016177925.1 Planctomycetota bacterium
GCCAGATTGCCCGAAAGATAGCGCCCGGTGAGCGAGGTCTTGGCACGCATGACCTGCTTCGGCGTTCCTTCGGCCGTGATCTCGCCGCCGCGGTCGCCGGCGCCGGGGCCGAAGTCGAGCAGGTAATCCGCGGCGCCGATCACCTCGCGATCGTGTTCGACCAGCACCAGCGTGTTGCCGAGGTCGCGCAGGTGCTGCAGCGCCGCCAGCAACCGCCGATTGTCGCGCGGGTGCAGGCCGATGGTCGGCTCGTCGAGGACGTACAGCACGCCGGTCAGCCCGCTGCCGATCTGGCTCGCCAGGCGGATACGCTGCGACTCGCCGCCCGACAGCGTCGGCGCCGATCGAGCCAGCGTCAGGTACTCCAGGCCGACGTCGACGAGGAACTGCAGCCGGTTCTTGACCTCGCGCAGCAGTTCCCCGGCGACCTGCTGCTGTTCCTTCGTCAACTTCAGTGCCTTGAACATCGCCAGCACGGACGCCAGCGGCATCGAGCACACCTCCAGCAGCGTCTTGCCCTGGAAGCGACACGCCGCGGCTTCGTCGCGCAGGCGCGACCCGCCGCAGGTCAAGCACGCCACCTCGTCGACGAGGTGGGCCAGCCGCTGCCGGTAGACGAAGCTGACGCGCGACGCCTCGTCCAGGGCCGGGAACAGGCCCTTGTACTGGAAGCGCACCGAAGCCCCGAGCGGCCCTCCCTCGTGGGGCAGGTTGCCAACCTGCCTTTTCTTTGGCAGGTTGGCAACCTGCCCCACGGAGAGCCAGGCGTCGCCGCTGCCGTGCAGGAGCAAGCGCTGCTGTTCGGCGGTCAGTTTCTCGAGCGGCGTGTCGAGGTTGAAGCCGCCATGAAGGGCGATCGCCTCGGCGAAACGCAGGAACGGCGTCTCCTCCGTCAGGTCCGGCCAGGCGCTGAGGGCCCCCTGGCGCAGGGTGCGGTGCGTGTCACGGATCAGCAGAGCGGTGTTAGCACCCTTCTGGACGCCGAGGCCCTCGCAGGTCGGGCACCAGCCGAGCGGGCTGTTGAACGAGAAATGATGCGGATTGAGCCGCTCGAAGCTGCGGCCGCAGCGCTCACAGGCAAAGTGCTGGCTGTACTTCTCGACGCGCCACTGCGGCTCCGGCTTGTTGTCCTCGACGTAGGCGACATGCAGCACGCCGCGGCCTAGTTCCAGCGCCACCTCGACGGCGTCGGCGATGCGCGTCCGCGGTGACCGCGACGGGTCGACCGCTTGCCGCCGCACCACGACACGGTCGACGATCACCTCGACGACATGCTGGCGGCGGTGGTCGATACTCGGTGGTTCCTCGACACTGTACGACTGCCCGTCCACGCGCAGCCGCACGAAACCGCTACGGCGCACCTCGTCCCAGAGCGTCTCGTACTTCTCCTGCCCGCGCCGCTCGAGCGGGGCCATCAGGTAGAGCTTCGTCCCCTCGGGCAGGGCGAGGATTCGGTCGATGATCTCGTCGGCCGTCTGCGTACCGACGGGGATGCCGCAGTTGGGGCAGTAAGGCTGACCGAGGCGGGCGTAGAGGACGCGGAGGTAGTCGTAAACCTCGGTGACGGTCCCCACGGTCGAGCGCGGGCTCTTGCTGGTCGTCTTCTGCTCGATGCTGATGGCTGGCGACAGCCCGCTGACGTGATCGACCTTCGGCTTCTGCAACTGGCCGAGGAACTGCCGCGCGTACGACGACAGCGACTCGATGTAGCGTCTTTGCCCCTCCGCATAGATGGTGTCCAGTGCCAGCGACGACTTCCCTGAGCCGCTCGGCCCGCAGCAGACGGTCATCTTCTCGCGCGGGACCTCGACGGTGATGTTCTTCAGGTTGTGCTGGCAGGCCCCCTCGACGGTGACATTGCGGAGCCCGGTGTCGCGCCCACGCACCGAGGCCGACTTCTGCCCCGCCTTCTTCGCTTTCTCCTTGGGACTGAGAACTCCGTTCGGAGTACACAGGACTCGTTTCAGTACCTGGCCGGTGTAGGACTTCTCAGACGCCGCGACGTCTTCGGGCGTCCCCGCACAGACAACGGTCCCGCCGCCGGCGCCGCCCTCGGGGCCGAGGTCGATGACCCAGTCGGCTGTCTTGATGACGTCGAGATTATGTTCGATCACCATGACCGTGTTGCCGGCGTCGGCGAAACCGTGCAGCACCTGGAGCAGCTTCTGAATGTCGTCGAAGTGCAGCCCCGTCGTCGGCTCGTCGAGAATGTACAGGGTGCGCCCGGTGGCGCGGCGGCACAGCTCACGGGCGAGCTTGATGCGCTGGGCCTCGCCGCCGGACAGCGTCGGCGACGGCTGGCCGAGCTTGAGGTAATCGAGGCCGACGTCATGGAGCGTCTGGAGCATGCCGCGGACCTTCGGGAGGTTGGTGAAGTGCTCCAGCGCTTCCTGGACGTCCATCTCGAGCACGTCGTGGATCGACTTACTCTTGTAGCGGACCTGTAAGGTCTCGCGATTGAAGCGACGGCCCTCGCAGATGGGACAGGTCACCCAGACGTCGGCAAGGAAGTCCATCTCCAATCGATTGGAACCATTGCCCTCGCAGGCCTCGCAGCGCCCGCCCGGCTTGTTGAAGCTAAAGCGGCCCGGCTTGTAGCCGCGCATCTTTGCCTCGGGCAATTCGGCAAACAACGAGCGGATCTCGTCGAAGACCTTGATGTACGTCGCCGGATTCGAGCGCGGTGTGCGGCCGATCGGCGTTTGGTCGATGTCGATGACCTTGTCGAGCTGTTCGGCCCCGACGATGGCGTCATGTGCGCCGACGCTGTGCTCCGTCAGGTCTTCCGCCCCGTTCCCGTTCTCGTCGACCTCGTCGGCTCCGGCACGAACGCCGTAGCGCTGTTTGAGCCCCTCCTTGAGGATGTCATTGACCAGGGAGGATTTGCCCGAGCCGCTTACGCCCGTGATGCAGACGAACATGCCCAGCGGGAAGTCGACGTCGATGTTCTTCAGGTTGTGGTGGCGGGCCCCCTTGATCGTGACGCGCATACCGTTGCCGGAGCGACGCCGCGGCGGGATGCCGATCTGCTTCTTTCCGGAGAGATATTGCCCGGTCAGCGACTTCTTGCTGGCAACGATCTGGTTGTAAGAACCCGCTGCGACGACTTCGCCGCCGCGCACGCCGGGACCGGGACCGAAGTCGACGAGGTAGTCGGCGGTCCGCATGGTCTCCTCGTCGTGCTCGACGACCACGACGGTGTTGCCCATGTCGCGCAGGCGTTCGAGGCTCCGCAGCAGGCGGTCATTGTCGCGCGGGTGCAGGCCGATCGACGGCTCGTCAAGGATGTACAGGACGCCGACGAGTCCACAGCCAATCTGTCCCGCGAGGCGGATGCGCTGGGTCTCGCCGCCGGACAGCGTCGGGGCACCGCGGTCGAGCGACAGGTAGTGCAGCCCGACATTGAGCAGGAAACCGACGCGACCGCGCAGTTCCTTGAGTACCTCGCCGGCGATGGTCTTCTGCACAGGACTCAGGCCCTGCTCCAGCGCCCCGCCTGCTTCCAGCCAGGTGCCGAGGTCACCGACCGGCAGGGCGCAGGCCTCGACGAGCGTCTTGCCGCCGACGCGGACGGCGCGGGCCTGAGCGTTGAGGCGCTGGCCGCCGCAGGCGGGACAGCGGACGACGCGCATGTACTTCTCGAGTTGCAGCCGGCGCGGCCCGGCGGCGGTCTTCTTGAAGCTCGTCATCAGCTGGGGGATGATGCCCTCCCAGGTGCCGCCGTGCTTCCAGACGCTGCCGCCGCGCTGTCGCCATTCGTAGGTAATGTGCCGGTCGCCGCTGCCGTACAGCAACCAGTCGCTGTGTTCCTTGGGCAGCTGCTCCCACGGTTTCTTCAGGTCGATGCCGAGGGTATTGGCGACGCCCTCGTAGATGTGCTTGCGCCAGCGGCCCATGCCCTTGAGCGGGCCGACGATCGGAACCGCCCCGTCATAGAAGCTGAGCTTCTTGTCGGGGATGAGCAGGTCGGAGTCGAAGGAGTAGCAGGTGCCAAGGCCGTCGCACTCGGGGCACATGCCGTGCGGGCTGTTGAAGCTGAACAGCTGCGGGCTGGGCGGCTCGTAGCTCTTGTTGCAGTGCAGGCAGGCGTAATGCGCTGACAGCAGCAGGTCCTGGACGGCTGTCGGCTGTCGGCTGTCGGCTGTCGGCTCGCCGGAGACTGCTGGCGGCTCTTCTTTCTGGCCGATGGCCGATGGCCGATCGCCGACAGCCGACTCGACGGCGACGATCAGCGAGCCCTCCGACAACCCCAGCGCCTGCTCGACGGCCTCGGCGAGGCGCGGCCGGACCTTGGCGTCGTTCTTGAGCCGGTCGATGACAATTTCGATATTGTGCTTGATGCGGCGATCGAGCTTGAGGTCATCGGTCAGGCGAACGACCTGGCCATCGACGCGGGCGCGGACATAGCCGCGCTTGAGCATGTCCTCGAAGAGGTCCTTGTATTCACCCTTCTGACCGCGCACCACCGGCGCGAGGACGAGGAACCGCGTCCCCTCCGGCAGGGCCATGATGCGGGCGATGATCTGCTCGCGCGACTGGGCCGTGATCGGCCGGCTACACTGCGGACAGTGCCCCTGCCCGACGCGCGCGTAGAGGACGCGCAGATAGTCGTAGATCTCGGTGATCGTACCGACGGTCGAGCGCGGGTTGCGACCCGCCGTCTTTTGCTGGATGCTGATCGACGGCGACAGGCCGGACAGGTAATCGACGTCCGGCTTCTGCATCTCGCCCATGAACTGCCGCGCATACGACGATAACGACTCGACGTAGCGTCGTTGCCCTTCGGCGTAGAGCGTGTCGAACGCCAGCGACGATTTCCCCGAGCCGCTGACGCCGGTGAAGACGATCAGCCGGTTGCGGGGCAGTTCGAGGTCGACGTTGCGGAGGTTGTGTTCGCGGGCGCCGCGAATGACGATGCTGTTCTCCATAACAGTCTGCCGGTGCTCCTGACCTTCGAGGCGAATGACGAAGGATTAGTATACGCATGTTTGGGTAAAAAGCCAAGAGGGTCGAGCCCACCGATCGTCCCTACACAAGAATGACGAGGAGAAAGGGATTCGTTGCAGAGCGCTGGAAACGAATTAAGTCCTTGTCCTGCAGAGCTTTCCGAGATGCGTTGCATTCGTTCGCGCCACCCCCTACACCCGGAAACGTCTTGCAGGCGTCGGGGCGGTCGCCTTCGCGCCCGACGACCGGACGCTCGCTTCCGGCGGTGACGACACAGAGCATCGCGTCGCCGATGTCGCTCCCGGACGCCAAAAGGCCCCTCATGGCGCCGCTCGCGACGCCGGTTCGAGCCGGGCGAGCAGGGCATGCAGTGCCTCGGGCTCAACCGGCTTGACCAGATGGTAGTCGAAGCCGGCGGCCCGGCTGCGGCGCCGGTCCTCCTCCTGGCCCCAGCCCGTCAGCGCGATCAGCACCATGCCGTTGGGTCCGAGCCGCTCGCGCAGTTGCCTCGCCAGTTCGTGGCCGTCACTTCCCGGCAATCCGTTGTCCAGGATGGCCACCTCCGGC
>JACOUH010000417.1 GCA_016177925.1 Planctomycetota bacterium
TCACGCCCCCCGCTCGCCGGGGCCACGCCGCCCGCTCGCTGGAGGGTTTCAGATGATGGTCCGCATTCCTGTCGTGGTTGCATCGCTGGGGCTGGCGCTGGCGGCGGCCTTTGCCGGAGAGGCGCCTGCGGAGGGCGGCCCGAAGACGGACGCCGACAAGGGGCAGGACATCATTTTCCTCGCCCCGTCGCGGCCGGTGCTGATTCGGCTGCACGTCGAGGTGGACGGCCGGCCGCTGCGCGAGACGGCCCGCGCCGCCACCGAGGAGTATCTCCGCGCGCTGTTCCGTCACCTCGACCGCAACGGCGATGGCTTCCTCAGCGAGGCCGAGGCCGTCCACGTCCCGCCGCCGCTGCTCTCCCTGCCCGGCACCGGCAGCGAATCGGTCCACGTCGCCTTCAACTTCCGTGCCCTTGATGCCAACGGCGACGGCAAGGTCTCCCCCGACGAGCTGCGCGAATACTATCATCACTTCCAGGGCGACACCTTCGTCCATCACTTCCACAGTGGGATGTCCTTCGACGGCGCGGCGCTCGGTCAGCGGCTGTTTGCCGTGCTCGACGCCGACGGCGACGGCAAGCTTTCCAGGGACGAGGTCGCCAATGCGGCGACGGCCCTCGCCAAGCTCGACGCCAACCTCGACGATATTCTGACGCCCGAAGAGGCGGCGCCGGGCCTCCGCCCGGTGCCCAATCCCGCGGAGTTCGCCGGGCAGATACCCGTGCCGCAGCGAGCCCCGCCCGACAACCGCGATTTCCTTATCCTCACTCCGGATCTCCCACCCGCTGAGATGGCCCAGGCACTGGCCGCCCGCTACGGGCGCCAGCGTGACGAGCTAGGAACCGGCAGGCTGCGCCGCACGGACCTGGCGCTGGAACCCGAGGTCTTCCGGCGGCTTGACCGCAACGGCGACGAGCAGCTCGATCTCACGGAGCTGGAGGCGTTCGCGGACCGGCCCGCTGACGTCGAGTTGAAGGTGCGGCTCGGCGAGCGAGCGAAGGGGGCCGCGCTGCTCGAGGTGGTGCGGCCGGCAGAGAAGACTCCGCTCGCTGCCTCCGCCCGCAAGACCGGCGACGGGTCGGTGGTGCTGCAGTTCGGCGCCAGCCGCGTCGAGTTGCGCTGCGACCGCTCGCGGATGGCGCCGCGTTTCTTCGCCACCCTCAAGCAGACGTACCTGCGCGAGTTCAAAACGGCCGACGCCGATGGCAACGGGCACGTCGATCGCAACGAGGCCCTTCGCAGTCCGTTCTTGCGCGGTATCTTCGCGGCCCTGGATCGCAACGCGGACGGCCGACTCGAGGAGAAGGAATTGCTTGACTTCCTCGACGGAGTCCAGGCCCTGCACGCCCGGGCGCTGGCCTGCCGTGCCTCGCTGGTTCTGTCGCCGCCGGGGAGGGGGCTGTGGGACCTGCTCGATACCAACCGCGACGGCGTCCTTGGCCTGCGCGAGCTGCGCGCAGCCCCGGCCGTCCTCGCCGCCCTGCCGCGTGACGCCGACGGTAAGCTCGATCCGTCGCGCATTCCGGCGAGCCACCAGTTGGCACTCGGCCTGGGCGAGGCGAGCCTGAATCGCCTCTCGGGTGACGTGCTGGTGGAGGTTTCGCCGGTGGGGCGCCTGGCCTATCCGCCGGAGACGCTGGGCGGCGGCCCGCTGTGGTTCCGCAAGATGGACCGCAACGGCGACGGCGATGTCTCGCCGCGCGAGTTCCTGGGCACCCCCGAGCAGTTCAAGAAGCTCGACCTCGACGGCGACGGCCTGATTAGCCGCGAGGAAGCCGAGCAGGCCGAGGCCCTGCGCAAGAAGTAGGGCGTATTGAGCGTGAACGAGGCCCACCACTCCCTGTGAGCCGGCGCGGAAGGCTATGGCGACGCAGCGCTTGACAGTGGCAACGCTTGCCGGGGAGTCCGCGGCCGCGGTGACCGCCCTTTTCCGCTCCTGGTGGACTGGTTACGATCCCGCCGCAGTGGATCGGTTCTGCGCCGCCTTGCGCGACAAGGGGCTATCGCTTCCCGTGGTCTACTTCTGTGAGTGGGTAGACCGTTGGCTGATGGGTGACTTCGTTCCCGGCTCGGATGCGGCGGCAGGCCGAAGGCATCAAGCGGCCTGTCTCTCGCCACCCCAGGCACTCGCCTGGGCCAGTCGGTGCGGGGATCAGTTCCCGGAGCAGGAGTGGTTGGCCGCGCGTTTCCGAGAGGCGGCCATGAGTTGGGATGGGACCGAACCTCGCGCAGTTGTGGCCGTCCGTGAGGTAATCGGCACTACCCCCACGGACGAGGAGGTGGAGGCTTCCTTGGGTGTGGTTCCGGAGTGGCTCTTGTCCCTGGGAGGCTCCGACTTATAACAGCTGAGGCCCTCAGCGGTTCGGCAACTATTCCCTGCCCAGCAGCAGATCGACCGCAAAGCACCCCCTGACGTGCGGCCCCGGCCCGCGGCAGTGGTTGAGAATCTCGGCGTCCGTGCAGCCCGCATCTTCGAGGGCATCGGCGAGAATTGGCAGTCGGTCGAAAGCGCGCTCCTCGTAGATGGCCTGAGTCATGTTGCGGACTGTGCTGGCGTTCCAAGCGAGCCAGGAGGGATTAATCATCACCGGGCGGAAGGGGTTGCCCAGAACGTCACGCAAGAGGCTCGCTTGACTCTCCTTCTCTCTTGCTGCGTAGCCTTGGTAATCGATGTAGAACTCGGCCTCAGCGGGGTCCTCGATCAAGGGAGCAAAGCGGACTGCACCAACCGCATCAAAAGCAATACCATAAGCGGCCCAGTAGGCGTCAGGCGCGCCAAGATTCTTGACGGCGTCGCCAGCCATGATATTGACAGGCGGCTCCGGCTCATGGCCCTCATAATACGGGGCAGCGCGGCATGCCGCCTCCAACTCGTCTCTTGATGCCAGCCCATCCGCGTACCTTTCGGCCACGCCAACGAGCTTCCGGCTCCGATCATCGCCGATCATCAGCCAGATGCGGCGACAGTACGCACAGGCGAACAGCCGCAGCTTGCGCTCGCTCGCCCTATCCCGCAGGAACTCCAACATTCGCGCAGGCTCGGTGCATGTCAGCCAGTCGGCCTCAGTCATCGCGTCCCCTCTTCTCGCCGGCGTCGTAGAGGACCACCTCGTCAACGAGTAGCTCCACGTCCTTGCCGCCGTCCGGCTCGACAAAGAAGAACAGGAGGGCACGCGCATGGTGACACTCTCAGGAAGACAGGCCACGGGAACGCGAACACGGCGATTGTAGCTGTCGGGCCTGGACGAGTCCATTGCCCCCGAGGGGTCCTTGTCCAGGCGCCCTTGTATCCCTGCGGTGGGTGCCTATCATGAAACACTTCACCTCCGCAACCGTCGGGAAGGCACAACGCCGCTCCCGGCGGAGGCGGACCTGTCTTTCACGAAAGGGCTTCGTGTCGTGGTGCCAAGCGTTGCGGTGGTCGGCGCGACCGGTGCGGTCGGCGAAATCATGCGGCAAGTGTTGAGCGAGCGCAAGTTCCCCCTGCGGTCCATCAAGTTCCTCGCCTCTGAACGCAGCGCGGGCAAATCGATCGAGTTCCAGGGCAAGACCTATCCCGTCGAGCCGCTGCGAGCCGAGGCCTTTGCCGGCGTCGACGTCGTCCTGTCGAGCACGCCAGCATTGGTTAGCCGCGAGTTTTCCCCGCTCGCCGCCCGGGCTGGCGCCGTTGTCGTCGACAACTCCAGTGCCTGGCGCATGGACCCCGACGTCCCGCTCGTCGTGCCGGAAGTCAATGCCGACGCTCTTCGGAACATCCCCAAGGGCATCGTCGCCAATCCGAACTGCTCGACGATCCAGATGGTTGTCGCCCTGAAGCCGCTGCACGACCTGGCCCGCATCAAGCGTGTCGTCGTATCGACGTATCAGGCGTCGTCGGGCAAGGGAGCGAAAGGCCTGTTCGAGTTGGAAGCGCAGGTGGCGGCACTGGGCCGCGGTGAGCCGGTCCCTGCCGCGAAGGCGCATGCCGCCCAGCTCGCCGGCAATGTCCTGCCGCATGACTGGAAGGCGGGCGAGGACGGCTACTCCGAGGAAGAGTGGAAGATGATCCGCGAGACGCGCAAGATCATGGGCGACGACAGCATCCTCGTCTCGCCAACGACGGTGCGCGTCCCCGTCCGCGTTGGCCACGCCGAGTCGATCAACCTCGAGTTTCACATGCCGATCAGCGTCGAGCAGGCCCGCGCGGCGCTGGCCCGCGCCCCCGGCGTGGTGCTGCGGGACGACTCCCGCGGCGAGGTGCCGCTGCCGCTTGACGCCGAGGGCTGTGACGAGGTCTTCGTCGGCCGCATCCGCCGCGATCCGACGGTCCCGAACGGGCTGAACCTGTGGGTGGTGGCCGACAACCTCCGCAAGGGCGCCGCGACCAATGCCGTGCAAATCGCCGAGGTCCTCGTCCAGCGCGGCTGGCTCCCACGACGGTAGTGCCCGTTTAGCGACGCTTCGCAGAAGCGTCAGGACTCTGACGCTTCTGCGAAGCGTCGCTAAATGGCGGAACCGTCAATTCTTATGCGTAACATCAAATTCACGGTCAGCTACGACGGGACCGACTTCTTCGGCTGGCAAACGCAGCCAGAGCGGCGCACGGTCCAGGAGACGCTCGAAAAGGCCATCGGCGAACTGACCGGCGAGGAGCGCGTTCGCGTCAACGCCAGCGGCCGCACCGACACCGGCGTCCACGCTCTCGGGCAGGTCGTCAACTTCCGCACCGACGCGAAGTATCCCGCCGAGGTGTTCCTCCGTGCTGTCAACGCCCGCCTGCCGGCGGACGTCGTCATCACTGAGGCGGAGGAAGTGTCCGAGGCGTTTGACGCCAACCGCGACGCTCGTCGCAAGCTCTATCGCTACGTGCTTCACGACGGCGACGTGCCAAACCTCTTCCTGCGCCGCTACTGCTGCCACACGCGCTACAAGCTCGACGCCGCAGCGATGGCACGGGCGGCGGCTCCCCTGCGCGGCCGGCACGACTTCCGCTGCTTCGAGACGGAATGGCCCAACCGGCGGACCAGCCTGCGGACGATCACGCACCTGGCGGTCAACCGCTTCGGCGACTGGATCTGGCTCGACGTCGAGGCGGACGGCTTTTTGTACAACATGGTGCGAGCGATCGCCGGGACGCTGATGAACGTTGGTCGCGGTTTCTGGCCGGAGTCGCGGGTCGCCGAGATCCTGGAGGCCGGCGACCGCAACCTCGCCGGCCCGACGGCGCCGGCGTCGGGGCTGTTCCTGATGCGCGTGACCTACGCCGGCGAGGGGGAAGGCGTCCCCGATTGACACGGACGTGGGCCCTGTCGGAACTTTCGTTCTGGTACAATGCGCTGAGGTTGTCGGAACCCGCCGCTTGCGGCTTTGCACCTTCGCGACCAATGAGATGACCGAATCGACGACGTTGCCGGACCGTCTCCCCATCGAGCCGCTGACGCGGCCGGTGAATGCCTCGGTGTGCGTACCCGGCTCGAAGAGCATCACCAACCGCGCGCTGGTCCTGGCGGCGCTGGCTCAGGCGCCGGAAGGTTGTCGCCTTTCCGGGGCCCTGCAGAGCGAAGATACGGAGGTGATGCTCGAGTCGCTGCGGCGGCTCGGCTTCCGCGTCTCCGCCGACTGGTCCGCATCCGAGGTCTTTCTCATCACCCCCGCTGAGGACTTCTACCTGACGCGAATCCCCGTGAGGCAGGCTGAGCTATTTGTCGCCAATTCAGGGACCAGCATGCGCTTTCTCGCTGCGATGGTCAGCCTCGGGCACGGGAGGTTTCGACTTGACGGCATCGCGCGGATGCGCGAGCGACCGATCGAGGACCTGTTGACCGCATTACGGCAACTCGGGGTCAGCGCAAGGAGTGAGTTGGGGAACGGCTGTCCGCCGGTGGTCGTCGAGAGCGAGGGATTGCCCGGTGGCCAGGTTCGCATCCGAGGAGACGTGAGCAGTCAGTTCCTCAGCGCCCTTCTGATGGCGGCCCCCTACGCTCAGAACGACGTGACCGTCTCCGTCGACGGAACGCTGGTGTCGGAACCGTATGTGGCGATGACCGAGCGAATGATGGCCTGGTGGGGCCTCCGCGTCGAACATCACTTCCCCGACGTCTATCGCATCCCCGGCAATCAAAGGCCGCACGAGGTCGAGCGGTACGACATCGAACCCGACGCGTCGGCCGCCAGTTACTTCTTCGCCGCGGCGGCGATCACCGGCGGCCGCGTTACGGTACTCGACCTCCCTGAAAACTCCCTGCAAGGCGACGTGGCCTTCGTCGACGTGCTGGAGGGCATGGGTTGCCGCGTCGAGCGCTGCTCGGCCGGCATCACCGTCCACGGCCGGCCCCTCCACGGCATCGACGTCGACATGAACGCCATCAGTGACACGGTCATGACACTGGCCGCGGTCGCCTGCTTCGCCGACGGGCCGACGACGATCCGCAACGTCGCCCACATCCGCCACAAGGAAACCGACCGCCTCGCTGCCCTCGCGACCGAGTTGCGCCGCGTCGGCGCTCGCGTCGACGAGTTCGCCGACGGCCTGACCATCACGCCGGCTCCCCTGCACGGCGCCGAGATCGAGACGTACAACGACCATCGCATGGCGATGAGCATGGCCCTGATCGGCCTGCACGTTCCGGGCATCGTCATCAAGAATCCCGGCTGCGTCGCCAAGACCTATCCCCACTTCTTCACCGACCTGGAGAGACTGCGAGGCACCTCATGATCCCAAGTCGCCGCCCCCTCCTCCCGGCCCTGTTCGTCCTGGCCCTCGTCGCCGCGCCCGCCCGGGGCCTCGATGCCGAACTGAACAAGCCTTATCAGCTCCGCGTCGTCCTCGATGTGGCGAAGCACCGCCTGCTCACCGACGTCTTCCGCCAGCAGGTGAAGCGTGAGTTGCAGGCCAGCCTGCGAGCGGCCTTCGGCGAACTGGCCGAGGTGACCGTCGCCGACGAGCATCCGCTGCTGGCGCAGGTGCGCCAGTTCGGTCTGAAGAAGGTCCTCGACGACTGGCTCGACCTCGACGGCATCAAGACGCATTTCGTCCTGGTCGACTTCGCCGGCGGACAGTACGAGGTGCGAGCCCGCCAGCACGACGGCTTGACGGGGCAGGCCAGCCCGGTCGTTCGCGTCGATCGCACGACCGACCGCCAGTTTGTCGCTCGCCTGGCCGCCCTGCTGGTCGACCGCGACTTCGGCCTGGTCGGCACGGTCCCCGCTGGTGCCGACCCGAAGGATGTCCGCGTCGAGATCAAGGGGGGACAGCTCGGCGTCCTGCTGGGGCCGTGGCTTCAGAAGGACGACCTGCTCCTGGTCGCGCCGATCCCGGGCGGCGACAAGGGACGGCGCGTGATGCTGGACGAGGCCGCGCTCTTGCAGGTGGCCGAGGCACCCGACAAGGGCGTCTGTCGTTGCCGCCTGTTCGCCCGCTACCAGGACCCACTCAGCCGGCCCGGTGTGGTCGGCTACCGTTGCCTGAAGCTGCATACCATCACGGCTCCGCTGCACCTCCGCCTGCTGCAGAAGGGCGCCAGCACACCAACGCCGGTGTCGACCATCACGGTCAATGTTCGCCACCGTAGCTTCGAGGGGGACGACAAGCTCCAGTCCACCAGCGACCGCGACGGTTACGTCCACGTGTACGCCGACGTGAAACGCGGCCGGCGCGAGGAAACGTTCGATCGGCTCGCCTTCGTGACCGTGGGCGAGGACACTCGCCCGGTGGCGCGCATTCCCCTCGCCGTGGTCGACACTTCTCCGGTGAATTTGCGTGTCACCCCCCAGCCACTGGACGCCGACAGTGGACTGGCCTTTGAGAAGAAACAGTGGGAAGAGGAGGTCACTGACGCAGGGTTGGTGCAACGCGCCCTGTTCGAGGAGTTACAGAAGTTCGCCGAGAAAGCGAACCTGCGGAGCCAGGCGCTGAAGCGGGCGGAAGATGGGTTGAAGTCCTCGCGGGCGGAATGGACGCGGCTAAAGAGGAAGCGCGACGATCTGCGCAAGAAGGAGGGCGGCGCCCAACTCGACCTGTCCTTCGGTGAACAATGGCTGGAGTCCCTGAAGATGGGACACGCCGCGCTGGAGTTCTACATCGACACCCAGAGAAAGATCCTCGCCGACGAGAACGATCCGCGCCGCGTCAAGTGGCTGGGGCTGATTCAGCAGGGCAAGCTCGAGGAGGGGAACTACGAGTTCGAGAAGGCGCTGGAGCTGTACGACCGGGCGCTGCAGGACTATCCGAAATTCAAGGACCCGGAATTGCAGAAACGCCGCGACGAACTGTGGCGGCGGTGGCGACCGCAGGGCCCCGAGCACGAGAAGGCCCGCGTCTTCATCTACGAGACGTGGCCGAAGGCCGACCTGATGAAGGACAAGGGCGTCTTCAAGCAGGCCCACGACGCGCTGGAGGTCTGCCGCCAGAAGAAAGACATCCTGGCTCCGCTGAAGCTGCTGCAGGCCGCGATCACCCACGGCGGCGAACTGCAGAAACGCAAGGAAGCGTTGGACCTCGATTCCAGCGAGGAAGATCGCAAGATCGCCGAGGGGATCGCCGAGCGCTCGAAGGAGTTGAAGGAGTTAATCACCGCCGTGCAGGCGTATCTGCAGCGAGCAACGGGCGGGAAATGACTCCGGGAATGAGGAAGGGAGGGGGCGCCGCAAGCGGCAGGTCAGCGAGATTGTTTCATCACGTCCCCTGTTCCCAGCCGCTCATGTAGCGTTTCTGCTCCGGAGTCAGCTTGTCGATGCTGATCCCCATCGAGGTCAGCTTGTGCCGGGCGACGAACTCCTCCACCTCCGCCGGCACGGTATGCACGCGCGGCTCCAGCTTGCCCTTCTTCTTGACGCAGTACTCGGTCGTCAGCGCTTGCGTGGCGAAGCTCATGTCCATCACGCTCGGCGGGTGGCCCTCGGCGGCGGCGAGATTGACCAGACGCCCCTGGCCGAGCACATAGATGCGACGGCCGTCGTCCAGCTGGTACTCGTCGACGTTGGGCCGCACGTTGGCCGTCTGTTCGCCGTCGGTCTCCAACGCCTTCAGGTCCACCTCGACGTCGAAGTGTCCGCTGTTACAGACGATGGCCCCATCGTGCATCTTGGCGAAGTGCTCGCGGCGGATGACGCCGCTGTTGCCGGTCACGGTGATGAACAGGTCGCCGACGGGCGCCGCCTTGGCGAGCGGCAGCACGGCGAGGCCATCCATCGCCGCCTCCAGGGCACGGATCGGGTCGACCTCCGTGACGATCACCTGCGCACCCAGGCCGCGCGCCCTCAGGGCGACGCCCTTGCCGCACCAGCCGTAGCCGCACACCACCACCTTGCGGCCGGCCAGCAGCATGTTCGTGGCCCGGATGATGCCGTCGAGAGTGCTCTGACCGGTGCCGTAACGGTTGTCGAAAAGGTGCTTGGTCTGGGCATCGTTGACCGCGATCACCGGGAACTTCAGGACGCCATCGCGCTCCATCGCCCGCAGCCGGTTGACGCCGGTCGTCGTCTCCTCCATGCTGCCGACGACCTGGTCGATGAGCCGCCTCCGTTCGTCGCGCGCTTTCTTCTGAGCCCAGGCCCGCACCTGGGTATGCACGTCGTCCAGGCGCTCCAGGGCGACGAAGATCAGCGCCGAGACCAGGTCGGCACCGTCGTCCATGGTGACGTGCGGCTCGTGCTCCAGGGCGGCGACAATGTGCTTGTAGTAGGTGTCGTTGTCCTCGCCACGGATGGCGAAGACCGAAATGCCGAAGTCGTGGACGAGGCTGGCGGCGACGTCGTCCTGGGTACTGAGCGGGTTGGAGGCGACCAGCACGAGGTCGGCGCCGCCGGCCTGGAGGGTTCGAGCGAGGTTGGCGGTCTCGGCGGTGACGTGCAGGCACGCCGACAAGCGCAGGCCGGCGAGCGGTTTTTCCTGCTCGAAGCGCTGGCGGATGCGGGCCAGCACGGGCATGTCGCCGTCGGCCCAGAGGATGCGTTTTTTGCCCGAGGGCGCCAGCTGGGCGTCCTTGATGTCACACGGCTGCTGGGTGGCTACGGTCATGGTCCCTCGTCGGAAAAAGAAACAGGTTGTCGCCGTCCCCCTTCCCCTACCTTTCCCCCGGGGGAGAGGGGAGGGTGAGGGGGACGGCGGTCCAGATTGCGGGAACGGGGCAATTATTCTGGAAACCGGGAAGGATTGTCAACCTGTCCTGGGCTCGATGGAGGCGAGACACCCCGACCCATGTGCCGTTGACCGTCCGCTCCCCTCCCGCTATACACCCCCGCTCCAAAGGCACCCTCTGCACTCCGGCATCAGGTTCCGAGGGGGGGCGAGCCGGTCCACCGTCCTGTTTGCGGCGGTGGGGTTGTCTGGGAGGTCCTTCGCATGCAGTTGTTTGGTGATGACCGTTACCAGGCCCTGGCGGACCGGCACAAGCAGGCCTACGCCCAGGCCGACCCCTTTCCTCACACGGTGCTCGACGATTTCCTGCCGGCGGAATTCTGTGAAAAACTCCTCGCGGAGTTCCCAACGCCGGGGCAGGCCGACTGGCTGCGCTTCGAGCGGCATCACAGCCGCAAGCTGGCGACCCGGGAAGATTCCCAACTCGGCGATTTCACACGCGCTGTCCTGACCCAGTTCAACAGTGCGGCGTGCCTGCGCTTCCTGGAGGCGCTGACCGGCATCACTGGCCTGATTCCCGACCCCTACTTCGAGGGCGGCGGTCTGCACCAGATCGAGCCGGGCGGGTTCCTTAAGATCCACACCGATTTCAACTTCCACCAGCGGCTGCGGCTCGATCGCCGCATCAACCTCATCGTCTACCTCAACAAGGACTGGCGCGAGGAGTACAAGGGGCACCTCGAACTGTGGGACCGGACGGTGAGCCGTTGCGTCCGCAAGGTGCTGCCGGTGTACAACCGCTGCGTCGTCTTCAGCACGACTGACTGGTCGTACCACGGTCATCCGGAAAAGCTGGCCTGTCCGCCGGGATGGAGCCGCAAATCCCTGGCGTTGTACTACTATAGCAACGGCCGGCCCGCGGAAGAACAGTCCGAGGCACACGGGACGATGTGGCAGGAGCGGCCCGCCGACGGTGCGGTGCGAAGGTTCTGTGCCGGCGTCCTGTGCGGCGTGGCCAGTGTAGTCGAAACTCCTGCGCGACTGCTGCGGCACATGGCGACATCCCTCTCTTCCAGGTCGGCGGCGTGACGCGCCGGCCAGCTACCCTCTTTTCCACGTCCCCGGAATCAGGGCCCGACTGTGGCGAGCGGGGAGTGTCAACCCTCGCTCGTCGCAATCGGGACGGGCGGCCCCTTCCGATCCCCCTTGCCCCGGATTGGTTTTTGTGCGATGATCCCGCGACGGACAAGCCAATTCAATCCTGACCAAGCTCCCGGGAGAACAGATAGCGGGCAGGTAACGTCGCTGATAGTCGTAAGTCGTTGCAGTTCCCATGGATGGGACGTTCGCTAACTCTACAGGGACGTAGACATGAAACTGCGCTATTACGTCGTGGACGACAAGGGCCAACTCCGCAAGGCGAAGCGGTCGGCGGTCGAGAACCTCTGGGAGGGCGCTTGCCGCGCGGAGGACCTCGGTTGCTCCGATGAGAGCGAGCTGCGCCTGGTCAGCGTGGTCTGTGACAACCACCTCATCCCGCAGAAGATCTTCCTGCTGCGCGTGCCTCTCACCCAGGGCAAGTTCACCCAGGAGAACTACCTGACGCTGCAGATCTTCACGATGCCGGAGTGCGTCACGCCGAAGGAGGTGGCCCAGCACCACGGCGGCGGCTGGCCGCCGGACCTGCTGCCGCAACTGGCGGTGGCCGCGGACGTGCCGCTGGCGAAGTTGAAGGTCCCGGTCCGGATCGGCGGTCCGCTGCTGCTGGCGGCGGCCCTCAAGGTAACGCCCGCCCAGGCGCTGCGCTACCTCCGCTGACTGGGCTGCACGTCCGAACGCAACGCATTCCGCATCCCCCGCGCGAAAGGTCGCGCCCTTGGTCCGGGGTGCGGAATGTCAGTGGTTAGAGCGGTTCGCGGCCGGGTCGCACACTAACCCGAAGCGTCAGCGAGGGACCGGCCCTCGCTGACGCTTCGGGTTAGTGTGCAACGCAAGTGTGAACCGCTCTAGGCGGTGGTGTCGGGCTGTTTCTTTTCGACGGCCCTGCCCATCAGCGACAGCAACAGTTTCATATCTTCCCAGACCATCTTCTTGCGCTCGCGGATCTCCTGCTCGTCGGTCGAACGGTGTCCCAGGAGCAGGTAGGCCGGGTGGTAGGTACACACGACCGGAATGCCCTTGTAGGTGTGTACTGTCCCGCGCAGGCTGCGGATCGAGCGCGACGTCCCCAGCAGATAGGTGATCGGCGTCGCTCCCAGGGCACAGATGTGCCTGGGCCGTATCAGTTCCAGCTGGCGCTCGAGGTATTCGCGGCAGTTGTTCGCCTCGACTGCTTCCGGCTTGCGGTTACCCGGCGGGCGGCACTTGAGGACGTTGCAGATGTAGACGTCCTCGCGGCGGAACCCCATTGCCGCGATGATCCGGGTGAGCAGCTGGCCGGCAGCACCGACGAACGGTTCCCCCTGGGCGTCCTCGTCGCGGCCGGGCGCCTCGCCGACGAAACAGACTTCCGGATCGAGCCGGCCGACGCCGAAGACCGTCTGCGTTCGCGCCGATGCCAGTTCGGCACAGCGCGTACAGCCGGAAACGCGCTCGGCCAACACGGTCAGCTCACGCCGCCGCGCCTCCGGGCTGTTGGGGTCTTCTGCTGCTGCGGGACTCTCCACAGGGTCAGCAGCTGCGACGCTGAACAGCGGCAGCGGGACGCGCGAGACCGGCAGCCACTCGACGCCGGCCGCTTCGAGGCTGGCCAGGTACTGTCGCAGCATGCGGTTCAGCTGCGTGAGCGTCGGCGGTGCGGGAGTCGGTTCGTCGGGCATGTCAACTTTCCTGGGGCGGCGGCAGGGGATTCTACCGCTCAGGGGAGCGGGAGTCGACGCCACCCCGCCGCCAGGCCTTGCACCCTACCTCATCTTACCAGGGCAACGAACCTTGCTGTCCGCGGGTTGCTTTCCGCCCCCGGACTGTCATAATCGTGGGCGCTTGCCATCGATGTCCTCGTTCACCTGATGCAGTCCGCGAAGGAAACGAACATGAAACCTCGCAGCCGCTTCCTCATCGTTCTCGCCCTGCTCGCGTTTGCCCTGCTGATTCCACCTGGCGCAGAACAGAGCATCGCTCCTGGTGCTCGCGCCGAGGAGGCATCCGTGCCCGAGTTCCGGATGCAGGAGATCGAAAATGGCCTCGGCGTCGGCTATGGGGTCCTCCTCGTCGACGTCAACGGCGACGGCAAGAAGGACATCGTCGTCGTCGACACAACGCGCGTCGTCTGGTACGAGAATCCGAGCTGGAAGCGGCGCATCATCACCGAAGGGAAGACCAAGCCCGACAACGTCTGCATTGCCGCTTACGACATCGATGGCGACGGGAAGATCGATTTCGCCCTCGGCTCCGGCTGGAAGGGGCTGAATAGCAAGACGGACGGTCCGATCTACTGGCTCAAGCGCGGCAAGTCGCTCGACGAACCGTGGAAGGTGATTCCCATCGCCGACGAGCCGTCGGTGCATCGCATCCGCTTTGCCAACCTCCCCTACGGCAAGCCGGCGCTGATCGTCGTCCCGCTGCTGGGCCGCAACAGCACCGCCGCGAAGAACTGGATGGACGGCGCGCCGGTGCGCATCCTCGCGCTGAAAATTCCGAAGGACCCGGCCCACGACCGCTGGACGCCGGAGGTCCTCGATGAAAGTCTGCATGTCGTCCATAATTTCCATCCTGTTCCGAATAATTTCGGCGGGAACTTCTCCGACATCCTGACAGCCAGTTACGAGGGGGTCCATCGGCTGAATGGGCAGACCGGGAGGTGGACGAAGACGCGGCGGGGCACCGGCAACCAGGACAATCCCAGGGGTAACCGCGGTGCCAGCGAGATCAAAGAGGGGGTCCTGGGGAAGCGCTACTTCTTCATCGCCACCATCGAGCCGTGGCACGGCAACCAGGTCGTTGTCTACACAATGCCGGATGATCCCGCGAAGTTGTGGGACCGTCACGTCGTCGACAAAGATCTGAAATGGGGCCACGCCGTCTGGTGCGCCGACCTCGACGGCGACGGCAGCGATGAGCTGATCGTCGGCGTCCGCGACGACCTGAGTGCGAAACCCGGCGAGCGGCGCGGCGTGCGGATCTACAAGGCGACCGACAACAAGGGGACGAAGTGGCAGCGAACGCTGGTTGACGAGGGAGGCGTCGCGGTCGAGGACCTGGCCGCCGCCGACCTCGACGGCGACGGCCGTGTGGATATTGTTGCCGTCGGCCGCCAGACGCACAACGTGCGCATCTACTGGAACAAACAACGCCGCTAGGCTTCCTCCCGTCGAAACGAGAGTGGTCAGTGGTGCGGCGGGACATCGGGTTAGATGCCGATGCTGGCGAGCGTGTCGAGGAGGCGGCGGGCCAGGCCGGCGACGAGGGGGTGCTGCACCTCCGCATTGACGACCGCCTGCTCGAAGCGTTCCCGCACGGTCCCCACCCGATCCCGGTCGTGCCGGCGGTGCAGCGACTCTGCCAGGTGCGTGGTCGTCTCGGCCAGGCGGGCCACCTCCGCGGGCGGGACCGCGGCCGACCGCAGGGCCTTGCCCAGCTCGTCCACCAGTTCGGCGAGCGTCCGACGCAACGGTAGGGCGATCGAGTCAGACTCCCGCAACAGTCGGGCAAGGTCGTGCAGCCGGGCCTCGATTGCCGGCACCGAAGACACGGTCGGGGCAGGGCCGCCGAGGTAGGCTGGCTCGTTGCCGGGCTTCCACTTGATGTTGCAGCCGGCGCTCGGCTTCTGCTCGGTTGGGGCCGGCTGGCTGGTCAGCACTGCGTCCATCGCCCGCCGCAGGTCCGCCCCTGTCACCGGCCTGTCGTTGTCGGGCCGGCTATCATCGTACTGGCCGCGGTAGACGAGCCGGTGCTCCCTATCGAAGAGGAAGAAGTCCGGCGTGCAGGCTGCTTGGTAGGCCCCCGCCACTTGCTGCGACTCGTCGTACAGGTAAGGGAACGTGTAGCCGGCTGCCCGCCCCTCCTCCGCCATCTTCTCCGGGCTGTCATCGGGGTAGGCGACGGCGTCGTTGGCGTTGATGGCGACGACGGCCAGGCCCCTCTGCTGGTACTCCCTACAGGTGGCGGCGAGGTGCCTGCGGATGTGCTTGACGTAGGGGCAGTGGTTGCACAGGAACATCACCAACAGCGACCGGCTGGCGAAATCCGAGCGGCGGACCGTCGTACCGTCGGTGTCCGGCAGGAAGAAGTCCGGGGCGGGCGTCCCCAAAGGGAGCATCGTGGAAGGGGTCAAGGCCATTGTCGGCTCCTCTCGCGCGGGTTTCGGGGGGGAACAGCGGCGACCTGCCGGCTTATTTTATTCGGCCTCCTGGCCGCGAGCAGCGGGGAAGGGCCTGCGGACAGGCCACATTGTCGAGACAGGTGTCGGGGTGTCGGCATACGGCACGATGTTCCCGCCCGGGCGCTTGATTGCCTCGGGGCAGCCTGTTAGACTGCTTGAGGTGATTAAGTCAACTCCACCACCGTCAGGCCTGCAGGTGACTCCACGACAATAGCGCCTGAGCTGCGGCCCCGACCTGGGCGACTCAGAGCCTGTGAAGAAATCTGTTCTCATCATCCCTCTATCGGGGTGACGGTCGAGTAGGGTTTCCCTACGACAGCTGTATGAGTACCCACGACGACCGGGCGGCGGGCGGCGACAGCCCGCCGCCCGCTCCGGCTCCCCGTCTGCGTCTGGCCGACCGCGAGCAGTTGCTGCCACCCCTGCCTCGGGACGACCTGCTCAGCGACGACCACCAGGCGCGCCTCGTCTGGCGTTTCGTCGCGGGCATCGACCGGACCGACTGGTACGCCCGCCGCCGCGCCGTCGAAGGGCA
>JACOUH010000473.1 GCA_016177925.1 Planctomycetota bacterium
GCTCTTGTCGCAGGTGGCGGGGCGGGCAGGACGCGGCCCGCGCGGCGGCAAGGTGCTGGTGCAAACCTTCACGCCCGACCATCCAGCGATCGCGCTGGCGGGGCTGCACGATTATTCGAGCTTCGTCGCGGCAGAGATGGTCCACCGGCGAGCGCACAACTATCCGCCGTTCCAGCGGTTGATCCGAATCATCGTGCGCAGTCGCGACCAGCAGGAGGCAGGCGACTTTTCGGAGACGATGGCCGCCGCGTTCCGCGCCGCGCAGGAGCGTCGCAAGACGGAGGGACGGCAGACGGCGGAGGTGCGTCTGCTCGGCCCGGCGGAGGCGCCGGTGTTCCGGCTGAAGGATTACTTCCGTTTCCACTTCCAGTTGCAGTCGGCGAGCCCGCGCGAACTGCACGAGCTGACGCGCGAGGCCTGGCCGACGCTGCACCCGCCCGCGGGCGTCGAGTTCACCCTCGATGTCGACCCGTTCAACATGCAGTGAGCCAGAGGGATCGAAAGTAACCAGCCCCAACGGCCAGCGAGGCCTGTTTTCCTCCAGCAGAGGGGTGCCGTCTGTTGGACCTGAGTGCGGAACCTCGAAGGGCAGGGGGGCAGGGCAGGGCACCCCAGAACAGAAAGGCCTCGCGATCACCGTCAGCAAGAACCAGCAACACCCGCCCGACACGCCTTGGGTTTGTAGGACGGATTTTCAATCCGTCCGGACTTCATGCCCGGACGGATTGAAAATCCGTCCTACAGAATCCTTGCTGGCGCGTCGGGCTGGTGTCACGTGCGTCCGAGTTACTTCTTGGCCTTGGGCTCCTTCTTCTGTCCGTCGCGGGCGGTCTTCAGCTCGGCGCGAGCTTTTTCCACGGACTGGCGAGCCTCGGCCAATTGCTTCTCCACCGACTCGGCGTACTTCGCGGCACGGCGATAGACATCGGCCGCATCGGGGTCGTTGTCAGACAGCTTCTTCGCTTCCTCGGCCTGCTTTACCAGCGCCTTGACTGTCACGCTCTTCTCCTGGACCTTGGCGACTTTCCGCTCAGCTTGCTGCAGCGCTGCCTCCAGCCGGGCGATCTTGTCCTCGTTGACGGCCGGCTTCGTCGGATCGGCGACCGCCGGCTTCGGGGCGAGCTTGCCCGATTTCAGATCGGGCAAGAGAGCGAGGACCGTGTCGGACGGAATGGCGTAACTCTCGACGCGGCCGGCGCGAGCGATGTTGATGCCCACCGCCTTGCCGTCGAGGTCGACCAGCGGCCCGCCGCAGTCGGGCGGGTTCAGGACGGTATCGTGCTGCAGGATGTTCGGGAAGCCGGTGCGCTTGTCACTGAGCCTGCTGCCCAGGTTGTTCTGGAAGTCGCCCCGCGACAGCTCGGGCGGCCGCTTGCCCAGCGTCGCCTTCAGTTCCTTCTCTTCCTTATCGCGTTTGATGCGCACCGTCACGGTCTCCTCCGGCTTGTATTTGCCGAGGATCTCCTGCAGCGACTCGATGTCCCTCACCTTCTTGCCGTTGATGGCGACAATCAGGTCGTCGACCTTGAGGCCCGCCTTGTCGGCGGCGCTGTTGGGCTGGACCGCACGGATCTTGACGCCCTCGGTGTCCGCCTCGGGGTCACCGGTGATGCCGAGGAAGCCGCCGCCCGCGGTGAGGATGCGGGGATAGCTGCGCGGCGAAACGCTGCGCGCCGCCACGCTCACCACGCCGATCCCGGCCGGCTCCTTGCCGTCGCCCGGGGTGGCGACCCAGTCGCCCGGCGTCGCCTCCTTGCTCGTCTTCCACTCGATCGGGGTCAAATTGTTCGCAGCCACTTTCAGCAGTGCCAAGTCGTGCGGCTCCTCGACGCCGATCACCTTGGCTTCCAGCTTCCGATCGCCCGGCAGCTTGCAGAGGATCTTACTGCCGGGCGGCAGCAGGCTGGCCTTGGTCAGCACCCAGCCGTCGGCGGCAACGACCGTACCCAGGGCCGCATCCTTGTCGTTGCACTGGATGCGGACAAGGCTCTTGCCCGGCTTGGCGACGACGTCCCCAAAGGCGGCCAGCACCTTGGGGCTCGACCTGCGCAACTCGTCGCGCTGAGCCAGGGCAGGGGAGGGGGGGAGGCAGAGCAGGGCAATAACAAAGGGGATGAAAAAGCTACGTTTCACGAGCATCGCTCCGGAAAAAGCCAAAGCCAGTCGCCGAGGCCGGCGACCGTTCGTTCTGACCTCTGACCTCTGATTTCTGATCTCTCTTCTTCAGTCGGGCCGCTTGCCCAGGACCAGTTCCAGCTTGACCGTCTTCTTGTCGCGCAAGATCTCGACGGCGACCTTGTCGCCGATCTTCTTCTTGAGGATGTGCGGACGAAGGTCATCGTAGCGCTCGATCTTCTTGCCGTCGAAACTGGTGATGACGTCATCGACCTTCAGCCCAGCCTTCTCGGCGGCCGAGCCCTTGATGATTTTCGTGATGCGCGCGTCCTTGCCCTCGGGGTCGCCCTCGATGCCCAGGTACGGGACATTGGCCAGGTTGGGGAAGCCGAAGCCACGGCCCCAGACCTCCGCCTTGACAAGCCGGTCCCACGTGTCGCGGTAGGTGTCGACGGGGACGTGCAGGTTGGCCGTGATCGACCCGCCGATGCGGCTATGGATGCCGATGACGCGCCCCGCCATGTCGAACAGCGGGCCGCCCGAGTCGCCGCCAACCAGGGTGCAGTCGGTGCGGATGGCCGACGGATTGGCATCCAGGATGCGGCCCAGGCGAACGACGGGCGAGCGGCCCGGACGGAACCCGCCCGGATGGCCGGTCGCGATGCACCACTGGCCCTTCTTCAGCTCCGACGACTTGCCCATCTCGACGAAGGGAAAGTCGCCCTTGTCGGTGATCTTGATGAGTCCGCTGTCGATGCCGTGGTTGGCGCCAAGTGTCTTGCCCTTCACGGTTTTGCCGTCGGGAAGGATGATGGTGACGTTGCGGTCGGCTACGGCGCTGACGTGGCCTGCCGTCAGGACATGGCCTTCCTTGTCGATGATGACGCCACTGCCGGAGGCCCCGCCGGAACGGAGGCCGACGGTGGCGGGGATGACCTTCTTGAGGACCGCCTTGACCTGCTGCTGGATCGCCTTGAGGTCGGCGACGTTCTCGGGGGCCGGCTTCTCCAGCGCCGAGATCGACGTTTTCTTCTCCTCGTCGGCCGCCCGTCCGGCCAGAAGCCCGGCCAGCAGGAGGGCAGAAAAGACGGCGGGAATCGACCGAAGGAGTTTGGAGGAGGGGAATGCACGGTGGAGTGGTCTCACGGAGGACCTCCCTGAACAGCTGCGGGTGGGATGACAGTACGGACAGTCTATTGTCGCGGATACTCGAAACAGAGGACAGCCCTTTCTCTGAATTCTAACCGAAAAAGCGTCCGGGGCGAACCCCTCCGGGGCAGGATTCTGACATTGCGTACAGAGGATTTCCCGCAGACGCTGCGTTGTCCTATCTCTTTTCAACACCCGGAAACGCCGCGGGGCTCGCCGGAAATGTTCCCGGCGAGCCCCGTGGCTTTTGTAGGACGGATTTCCAATCTGTCCGGGCTTCATGTCCGGACGGATTGGAAATCCGTCCTACGGGGTCTGTTATTCAACTGTGAGGTTGGCAAGGAAGGTCTCGTAGTCCTTGCGTCGGAGGTGCTCGGTGTCCTGGAGTTCCTTCTGCTGCTTCTGCAGTTGCTCGATCTGCGTCTCCTGGTCGTCGAACTTCTTGAGGTAGCGCTTGTAGGCGACCGCTTCCTTGGGCATCTCGTGCAGGTTCTTGCGCAGCCGCTCCTGATCGTCGGTGATGATTTTCAGTTGCCGCTCGACCTGCTGTAGTTCCCGCTGCGTCTCGGCCATCTTGCCGCGCAGGGTCA
>JACOUH010000474.1 GCA_016177925.1 Planctomycetota bacterium
ACGGCACCTTCGTCAACAACACCGTGGTCAGCGACGCTCCCTTGCAGCCGGGCGACCAGGTCCAGGTCGGCCAGAGCGTCCTCGTCTTTTCCGGTGGCCGCGCCGAAGCGGGCCGCGGCGACCTTGCCGAGCAGATCAGCCTGATCACCCGCCAGGACGTCGAGCTGTCCAGCGCCATCATCAAGACCATCGGCGAGGCCGAGGGCAGCCGCATCCTCGCCCACCCCGAAAAAGTCCAGGGCACGCTCGCCAACAAGCTGCTGACCAATCTCGGCATCCTGTACGAGCTGAGCCAGGCGGTCAGCCACATCCCTGACCTCGGCGACCTGCTCGACCGCGTCCTGGAGCTGATCTTTCGCGCCCTGGAGGCGGATCGCGGTTGCATCCTGATCCGCAATCCGGAAACCAGCCGCTTCCAGCCCAAGGCGGTCCGCTGGCGCGTCCCCCCGCCGTCGCCGACGGAGAAGTTCCCCGTCTCGAACACCATCATGGAGTACGTCCTGCACGAGAAACAGGGCATTCTCGTCTCGGACGTCATGTCGGACGAGCGCTTCAATACGACGCAGAGCATCGTGCGTCAAGGAATCCGCGAGGTGATCTGCGTGCCGCTGCGGGGCCGCCACGAGACGATCGGCATCCTCTACCTCGACACGCACAGCACGCCCAGGGACTTCGTCGACTCGGCGGTCGAGTGCGGGCTGGCCGACGACGTCGTGCCGACGGGCAAGTTCTCCGAGGACAGCCTGTCTCTCGCCATTGCCATTGCTCACCAGGCAGCGCTGGCCGTCGAGGACACGCGCTACCACGAGGCCCTCGTCCACGCCGAGCGCCTCGCTGCCATCGGGCAGACGGTCGCGGTGCTGTCGCACCACATCAAGAACATCTTGCAGGGGTTGCGTTCCGGAGGCGACATCATCAAGATGGGCCTGGCTGACGAGAAGCTCGATGCGGCGCTCTTGCAGCAGGGCTGGAAGATCGTCGAGAAGAATCAGGCGAAGATTTACGACCTCGTGATGGACATGCTCAGTTTCTCGAAGGAGCGCGAGCCGGCCATCGAGAACGTCGACGTCAACGCCCTCGTCCAGGAGGTACTGGAGGTGGTGCAGGGCCGCGCCCGGGGCAAGGACATCAAGGTCCAGACACGGCTGGACAAGCAGCTACCCGTCTGCCAGGCGGACCCGGAGGGCCTGCACCGGGCGCTGTTGAACATCGTGACCAACGCTTTCGACGCGGTGGAGGAGCGGCAGCGGCCCGAGGTTGGGATCAAGACAGAACTGGAGAAAGGCGGCCTGTGGGTGCGGATCACGGTGCTGGACAACGGGGCTGGCATTCCGCCCGATCAGCTGCTGAACCTGTTCAAGCCGTTCCAGAGCACCAAGGGGGCTCGCGGCACGGGCCTGGGCCTGGCCGTCAGCCGCAAGATCCTGCGCGAGCATGGCGGCGACATCGTCGCCCAGAACATCGACGGCAACCGTGGCGCCGGCTTCATCCTCCGCTTCCCCGTCAAGAGCCCCTTCGCCCCTGAGACCAACAGCACCAACCCCGACATCCCGAAGCCGGATCTTTAGCCCGACGCGTCAGCGAGGTTTCTTACTTCCTCACTTGCGCGTCGGGCTAAGAGTTTCCTCGCTGGCGCGTCGGGCTAATTCCGTTCTTCTCTGACTCCTGCCATGAACGACCTCGGCCCCAGTTCTCCGCTTGTCCCGCCGTTGTTCCAGTCGTCGGTCTACTGCCTGCCGGACCTCGACGCGCTCGACCGCGTCATAGAGGGCGAGGAGGCTGGCTTCATCTATGCACGCGACGGCCACCCCAACGCGCAGCGCCTCGCCGAGCGCCTTGCCGGCCTCGAAGGTGCCGGATGGGCCGTCGTCTGCGGCTCCGGCATGGCGGCGGTCAGCGCGGCGGTGCTGTCGACGGTGCAGCAGGGCGACGGCATCGTTGCGAGCAATCGCCTCTACGGCCGCACGACACAGCTCTTCCTGCAGGAACTGAGCCGCTTCGGCGTCACCACAACGCTGACCGACACCACCGACCTTGCGCAGGTCGAGCAGGCGCTGCGTAGCGGGGCGAAGCTACTGTTCGTCGAGACGCTGTCCAACCCGCTGCTGCGCCTCGCCGACGTGCCAGCGCTAGCCCGCCTGGCGCACGAGCGCGGCAGTCTGCTGGTCGTCGACAACACCTTCGCGACGCCATGCCTGTGCCGCCCGCTAGAGCAGGGGGCAGACGTCGTTATCGAGAGCCTGACCAAGATGATCGGCGGCCACGGCGACATTACGCTGGGGGTGCTCTGTGGCGGGCACGAGGGACTGGACGACGAGCAATCGTCGGTAACCCGTGAGCAGACGGCGCCGGTGGTGAGCATCTGGGGTCTTTCTTCTCCGCCGTTCGACTGCTGGCTGGCAGAGCGCAGTCTTGACACGCTGCCGCTGCGCGTCCGGGCAGCTTGCGACAACGCGCAGGCCCTCGCCGACTGGCTGGCGGAGCAGCGGTCGGTGCGACAGGTCATCTATCCCGGCCGGCCGGACCACCCCGACCACGTCATCGCGGGTCGGCTGTTCGACGGTGCGGCGGGCGATCGGCCGCTGTACGGCAACATGCTCTGCTTCGAGCTGGTCGGTGACCGCGAGGGCGTCAACCGCTTCATGCGCCTGGCGACCGGCATTCCCTTCAGCCCGTCGTTGGGCAACACGACGACGACATGCAGTCACCCCGGCACGACGTCGCACCGCTACGTCAGCCCGGCCGAAAGGAAACGCCAGGGCATCGGTGACGGCATGATCCGGCTGTCGGTCGGCGTCGAGGAGCTGGGACTGATCCAGGCCGAGATCGCCAAGGGACTGTGAAGTCTGCGCAATGTCACAGGTCGAGGATCGCCCGGAGGGCATTGTCAACTTCTTGCATGCGCTGGGCGGGGAGATCGCCCAGCTTGCTGAGGAGCCGGTCGAGGTCGATGACGCGGATCTGTTCGCAGAGCGCGACGGAATCCTGGGTCAAGCCACCTTCGCCAGCGGGGACGAAGACGTGACTCGGGAGCAGCCGCTGCCGGATGCGCGACGTGAAGGGGACGATGATCGTGTGCGGGCTGGCGGCGTTGGCGCGGTCGTTCTGGACGACGAGGACGGGCCGCACCCCCGCCTGTTCCGTGCCGCGGCTTGGGGAGAGGTCGGCCCGCCACACCTCGCCGCGCATCACTGCCACCGGATTTCTCCCCGCGCCAGGCGCTCCTCGTAGTCGGTAAGCTGCTGGAGATAATCGCCCATTTCGGAGAGTGGTTGATCCTCGGCGTCCTCGAGAATGGTCACGAGCACGCGCACGGGGCGGGGGGGAGGAGTCGCATGGGCGAACGTGACCTTCCCGTCCGGCTGCAACACGCCTTCCAGCGTTCTGTAGATCATCGGTTATTGTCTCCGTGGGCTGTGGAAATGTCATTGTAGCAGCGCGGACCTTGCGGCAATCCACCGAAACCTGTGGCAGCGGTGCTGGTGCCTCCTCTATTCCTCAGGAAATCCTATGCCCGACATCCCTTCTCCATCAGAATCGGACGCCCTCCGCCAGCGCGTGCGGCGGTTCATCGACGGCGAGGTCATCCCGCTGGAGTGCCTCGACCATCCCGAGCACGGCCTCCCCGACGAGCAGCTCGCCGCTGTCCGCCGCAAAGCCCGCGACGCCGGTATCTGGGCGCCGCAACTGCCGAAGGAGTACGGCGGCCTCGGGTTGTCGCTGTTGGAAGCCGCGCCGATCTTCGAGGAGGCCGGCCGTAGTCTGCTCGGCCCACTCGCCCTGCACTGCGCCGCCCCCGATGAGGGCAACATGCACCTGCTGCTCAGGGCCGCCACGCCCGAGCAGCGGGTCAAGTATTTCGAGCTGCTCGCCCGCGGCGAGTGTCGCTCCTGCTTCGCCATGACCGAGCCTGCCCCCGGCGCCGGCTCCGACCCCACCATGCTCCGCACCCGCGCCGAGAAGCAAGGCGACGACTGGATCATCAACGGCCACAAGTGGTTCATCAGCGGCGCCGCGGGCGCCGCCTTCGCCATCGTCGCGACCGTCACCGACCCGAGCGTCCCCGTCAAGAATGGCGCCACTCTTTTTCTCGTTGATGCCGATAACCCCGGCTGGCAGGTCGTCCGCCGCATCCCGACGATGGGCAACGGCGGGCCGGGCGGGCACTGTGAGGTCCTTCTGAGAGATTGCCGCGTGAGGGAGGGGCAAATCCTCGGCGGGCTCAACTGCGGCTTCGCGCTGATGCAGGCGCGGCTCGGCCCGGCGCGGCTGACGCACTGCATGCGCTGGCTCGGCGCCGCCGTGCGGGCGCTGGAGATCGCCACCGACTACCTGCGGCAGCGCTCCGCCTTCGGCAAGCTGCTCGCCGAGCACCAAGGGTTGCAGTGGATGGTCGCGGAGTCGTCCATCGAATTGCACGCCTCGCGGCTGATGATCCGAGATGCGGCGGAGAAGCTTGACCGCGGGGAGCAGGCGCGGCAGGAGACGTCGATGTGCAAGGTCTTCGTCGCTGAGGCAGTCGGCCGTGTCATTGACCGGGCCGTGCAAGTTTGCGGCGCCCGTGGCGTCTCCGGCGATCTCGTCCTCGAACGCCTCTACCGCGACGTTCGCGCCTTCCGCATCTACGACGGTCCGTCCGAGGTACATCGCATGGTCATCGCCCGGCAGTTCCTCGCCGAGGGTCGATCATCTGCCGATAGAGCCGCTCCATCGTCGTGAGCACCCACGTTCTCTTTGACGGATCGTCGGGCGTGTGGTTGACCAGGCGCACCACGAAGCGGCCGGTCGCATCGATGTCGAGGATGTTGACGCAGCCGGGGTCCTGTTCCAGCGCTGCGAACCCGGCCAGTCCCAGTCCCAGCGCCTGCCCGAGTAGAACGCGGTTCACGCCGCCGTGCGCCAGGATCAGCAGGTGACGCCAGTTCGGCTCGGCCAGCAACGCCGCGAAGCACGGCCGCACGCGGTCGAGCAGAGCGCCGAACGTCTCGCCGCCGAGAAACGTCGTCGAGCGATCCATGTTGGTGGTGAAGGCGTCGACGAAGACCCGCTTCAGGTCCGCTGGCGCGACGTCGGCGAGACGCCCCGGCTGGATCTCGCGCAGGGCGGTCATTGTCTCTACAGCCGGGGCCGTCCTCCCGCCCAGCGCTCCTTCGGCCGTCTGGATCGAGCGCGGCAGGTCGCTTGACACGGCACGGTCGAGCGGGACGTCGCGGAAGAACTCGCCCAGCGCTTCCGCCTGCCGCAGGCCGTCCTCATTGAGGGGGACCGCGTTGGGCGGAAACGGGCGGCCCTGTGGATCGAAGTAGCTGACGTCACCGTGGCGCACCAGGTAGACCCTCCGTGACGAGGCCTCGAGTTGGTCGGCTGACACGAGCGGTCCTCCCAGCGTGGGGCGAACGTGGATTGCCGATTGTCCGCGCCGTGGCGAGAATCTGCAACGGGGAAATCGCCTCGCATCCGAAACGCCGACCATGAGCACTTTCAGCAATCCCGGCCCTGCCCTGGAGGCCTTCCTCACGCAGGCCCTGGACTCGCCCGTCCGCGTCACCGCAGCGCGGCAACTGACCGGCGGTGCCAGCCGGGCGACCTGGGCGGTCGATGTCGAGGTGGCGTCCGGGCCGGGGCAGGGAAAGCTCGCCCTCGTCCTCCGCGCTGACCTGGGCGGCACCATCAACGACGACGCCCTCAGCCGCGAGCAGGAGTTCCAGCTTTTACAAGCCGTCCACCGTGCCGGCGTGCTGGTGCCGCGACCGCGCTGGCTCTGCACCGATGCGAGCGTCCTTGGCGTGCCGTTCTTCCTTATGGATCGCGTTGAGGGCGAGTCGATCGGCCGGCGCATCGTGCGCGAGCCGGCTCTTGCCGAGGCTCGGGGCTTGCTGCCGCGCCAGATGGGCGAACAGCTCTTGCGCATCCACGCCATGCCGTTGGACTCGCCGGACCTGGAGTTCCTCCCACGACCGCAGGGCGACTCGCCGGCCCGTGCTGCCGTCGAGGCCGTCGCCCGCCAACTGGAGCGACTCGGCGAGCCGCATCCTGTCCTGGAGCTGGCCCTGCGCTGGCTGCTCAACCACGCGCCGGCGTGCGAGGAACGGGTACTCTGTCACGGGGACTTCCGCGTCGGCAACCTGATGGTCGGTCCCGATGGCCTGCGTGCCGTTTTCGACTGGGAGTTTGCCCACCTCGGCGATCCGGCGGAGGACCTCGCCTGGCCGTGCGTCCGCGCCTGGCGCTACGGCAAGGACGCCCTGCGCCTCGGCGGCGTCGGCCAGCCTGACGAGTTCCTCGACGCCTACGCCGGGAACACGCACCGCCACCGGGAACTGGAGGGACGTCTCGCTTACTGGGAAATCCTCGGCAATTGCCGCTGGGCGGTGGGCTGCATCCAGCAAGCGGACCGTCATCTTGCCGGCCAGGCGCCGAGCGTCGAGCTGGCCAGCCTGGGCCGGCGCACCGCCGAGATGGAGCTGGAACTGCTCGACCTGATCGAGCGGAGCCTCTCTTGTCATACCGGATTGCAGTGATTCCTTTCCTGGCTCCCTTACCTCTGGCGGGGGTACTCCTGTTGGGCGCGCTGGTTGGAGGACGTTGAGAGTCCTGGCCTCGCTGTCCGCGCTGGCCCGTTATTACGTGACCCCAGGGGATTTCTGCCGCAGGCTGTGGCAGGTTCTGACCGTCCAATTCTCGCACAGCCTGTGCGAGAATTGTAACGTCTTGCGTGTAGGCGAGATAGAACGCGCGCATCCGCCAGACGTTACCGGGCGAAAATCCTTTGAGGCCCGGAAACGCCTTCTGGATGTCCTTCGCCAGACGATCGACGATGCCCTTGCCCCAGCCCTCGCGCTGCTGCCGCTCGACGATCAGCCGGCCGATGTCCCAGTACAGCCGGATCATCTCGTGGTTGACCGACAACGCCGCCTTCAGCTGCGCCGTCCGGACGCGGCCTTTGAGATCTTCGAGCGGTTCCGCGTATCCCGGCGGGAGGTCCCCGCCGGAGACCGGCACCAGGTTGCCCTTGGCGGCCGGATCGTCCTTCTTTCCGGTTCTCTTCCGTGCCATCGCTCAGCTCCTTCGGGTAGGTGCCGTCGCTTCTTCCGCACGCAAAGGGCTCAGTTCGTCCGCGTGTTAGTTCTTACCCTCGACCTTCTTCCGCAAGGCGGCGACGTCGGCCCAGAGTTGTTGCCACGCGGCCCGCTCCTTCTCGGGCAGGGCCTTCGCCTCGCGCACAGCGGTCAGGTCCGTGTCCTCCTGCCAGTGAGTGAGACGCTGCTGGATCTCCCGCCGCGTGTTCTGATCGCCTTTCTCGGCGAGGCGGGTGTAGGCGGCCAAGTCAACTCGCAGCCAGTCGAGGGCCTGCTGGCGGAGGCGGGTACGTTCCTTGTCGTCCAGTTTGCCGGCGTCCAGTCCCTTGCCCGCGGCGGCCAGGGCTGCGGCACAGGCGGCGTTGTAACGGTGCTGGGCTTGCAGGTTAT